>NZ_PZJK01000013.1:1885-329148 GCF_003206675.1 Salinicola sp. RZ23 | reverse complement strand
TCACTCGTTTCAGGGGGCTCTCCCTGACGAGTAGCGGCGCAGTGCCGTATGAAAGATCCGCAGGCATCGATACCGACCCTCAGTCTCGCCGAGACTGGGGGTTACTTTTTTTGAGGCTCGGGGCGGGTCCAGGACAACACGTGGTATCGTGTCGCCCAAGATTGATGAGTATCCGAGAGAAGAGGCGAGTGTGAGCCAAGTCCCCAATGCATGGCTGCTGTATTGTCGAGCCGGTTTCGAGTTCGACCTGGCTGCAGAGGTCACCGAGCGCGCGGCGGCAGCCGGTGAGCTGGGGCATGTCGCCCTGGCCGAACCCAATAGCGGCTTCGTCTGCTGGCAGACCGAATCGGGCCCGGCCAACAGCGTGCATCGCCAGCTGCCGCTGGCGTCGCTGGTCTTCGCGCGTCAGTCGCTGGTGGCCTTTCTGCCGCTGACACTGGATCGGGAAGATCGCATCTCACCCATCAGCCGCCTGGTCGAGGAGAGCGGCTGGAGTTTCGAGGCGGTATGGCACGAGACCCCCGACACCAATGATGGCAAGGCCCTCGGGCGCCTGGCGAAGTCACTCAGTCGCCCGCTGGAGAGCGCGCTGAAGCGCGGCGGCGGGCTGCGCCGCAAGGCCGGCGGCCGACGGCTGCATCTGTTCTGGCTGGCCGGCGATCGTGTCCAGGTAGGGATCAGCTTTCCCGGCAATCGCAGCGAGCATCCCGGTGGTGTGCTGCGCCTGCGACATCCCGCCGATGCTCCCAGCCGCTCCACGCTCAAGCTGGAGGAGGCCTGGCACACCTTCATTCCGAAGGAGAGCTGGGAGACGCGGCTCTCTTCCGGGATGCAGGCGGTCGATCTCGGCGCAGCCCCCGGAGGCTGGACCTATCAACTGGTACGCAAGGGCCTGTTCGTCTATGCCATCGACAACGGTCCCATGGACAAGGCCCTGATGGCCACCGGCCAGGTCGAGCATCTGCGTGAGGATGGCTTTGTCTGGGAGCCGCCCTATCGTCTGGACTGGCTGGTATGCGATATCGTCGACAAGCCGATGCGGGTGATCGACATGGTCGAGCGCTGGTTGATGCGGCGCTGGTGTCGTGAGGCGATCTTCAATCTCAAGCTGCCGATGAAGAAGCGCTGGGATGAAGTGCGACGCTGCCTGACCCGCCTGGAGGAGACGCTGCACGCCCATGGCGTCAGCGCGACCATCGCCTGTCGCCACCTGTATCATGATCGTGAAGAAGTCACCGTGCACGTGCGGATCGACGGATGACGCTGCCGGAGGAGGGCAACATGCAGAGTCAGGACACAGCGCAGGAAGAGACGCTCGACACCCAGGGGCTTTACTGCCCTGAGCCGATCATGATGATGCACAACAAGGTGCGCGACATGCAGCCGGGGCAGATTCTGCAGGTCATCGCCACCGACCCGGCGACGACCCGCGACATTCCCAAGTTCTGCAGCTTTCTGGGCCACGAGCTGATCGAGCAGAGCGAAGAGGAAGGGCGCTACCGTTATCGGCTGCGTCTCGGCGGCTGATGGGTGCTGCCGGGCTCAACTGCCCGGCATGACCATTAGTGCCAGCGCTTCCAGTGTGTCCGGATCCTCGTTGCGGATGCGATTGGCGATATAGCGCTGAAAGAAGTAGAGCGTGTCGTGCCGGCTGCGTCCGGGATAGAGGCAGTCATCCCCCGGCAGTACCGGCAGCGACACGACGCGGGCGTCGTCGACCAGCATGGCATCGACGGTGCCATCGCTGTAGAGGTGCCAGGCGACGATCTGTTTCAACTGCCAGGGGCGACCATCGCTATCCATGCACAGGGCGTGGGTTCCCTGGGTTTCCGGCAACTGCTGGGTCAGGGAGACGTCCGGGGTCTCTTCATAATCGAAATAGGCCGCGGCATGCTCGAGCTCGGCGATCTTGTGCTCCGGCGCGAGGTGGAAGATCTCCCGCGTTTCCGGGTCGCGATAGCCGACGAAGTGGCCATACTCCGGATCGTCGAGCTCGTGGCACGCGCTGAGACTCTCCATCCACGGCACCAGCCCCACCACTTCGCCATCCTCGCGCAGCCCCCAGGCCAGCAGAGGCATGGCGTAGAGGGTGTCGGGATCGGAGGCGAGATAGTAGAGCATCTCCAGTCCGTCGAGCTCGGGCGACAGTCTGACCAGTCGCTTTCTTGCCCTCAGCCGGTGCCTCATGGTCTCGAGATCGATGATCTGCGCGGAGCGGGGGGAAAGTTGGCTTCCCATGGCTACCCTCCTGGTCGGCAATCGGTCGGCTTGGGCCTCGGAACTACCTGCAGCCGCTATCGGTGTTTCACTCGCTGTTGCCCGGGCCTGGTACGAAAACAGCCTTCGCTCTCTGACTTTCGTACCAACCCTGGTGCGGCCGGTTACCACGTCACGCCACTGTCTATGACCTACTGTCTATCACCTATCTATCATCTATAGCTACTGTCATGACATGGGACCAGTGTGATGACCCGAGCCAAACTCATGGCCTAGACCCGCTGTCATGACGATCTAAAAATGCTGTTGTGACGATCTAAAACCACTATTAGCACAGCCTTTGCCAGGGTGTTAAGCCCTGGCGGCCGATTTTCCACCACCGTGTGCGGCCTGGGGAGGGGTGCGGCCCTTGATCAGCAGGCGCCAGCCGAGCATCAGGGCGGCTGCGGTCAGGCCGGCGTTGAGCCCGATCCAGTAACCGTAGATGCCCAGCTCGGGGATTCCTGCCATGCCGCGCCCGAGGGCGTGCCCCACCCCCAGCCCGATGACCCAGTAGGCGATCAGGGTGATGCCCATCACCACGCGGGTATCCTTGTAGCCGCGCAGGGCGCCCGCCAGATTGACCTGCAACGAGTCCGAGACCTGGAACAGCATCGCCAGCAGGATCAGCGACAGTGCCAGTGACTGCACCGCGCTGTCTGCGCTGTAGAGGGTCACGATGGGGCGCGCCAGCAGCCACAGTACGGCGCAGTTGAACAGCGCCAGCAGCAGACCCACGGTCACGCCGTTCCAGGCCACGAAGCGCGCCTGTGTCAGATCACCGGCGCCCACCCGGTTGCTGACCCGTACCGTGAGCGCCATGCTCAGCGACAGCGGCAGCATGAACAGGATCGAGGTGACGTTGAGCGCAATCTGGTGGGCCGCGACGGTGATCTCGCCGAGATAGGCGACCAACAGCGTGATCACCGTGAACAGGGTGACCTCGAAGAAGATCGCCAGCCCGATGGGGAGCCCGATGTAGAGCAATTCGCCGATCTCGCGCAGACGCGGTGCGGTGGGCGAGGTCCAGATCACCACCGGCGCGTAGGCGCGGCTGCGCCGGGTGTACCAGGCCATGCCCAGGCACATCGACCACATCGACAGCGCGGTGGCGAAGCCGCAGCCCAGCGCGCCCAGCGCCGGCAACTGGCGCAGCGGTGTGGGTACGCCTTCGCCGAGCAGCTCGACCAGGCCGGGCCCGCCGTAGATCAGCAGGAAGTTGCTGGGCACATTGACCGCCAGTCCGATCAGGCTGATCCAGAGTGCCGGACGCGTGTGATGCATGCCATCGGAGAAGGCGCGCAGCGCCTGATAGAGCGCCACTGCCGGAATACCCAGGGCCACGGCGCCGAGATAGTCCGTGGCCAGGGTGGCGACCTCCTGGGGTACCTGCATCCAGCGGAACACCAGGCCCGAGCCCAGCCCCAGGGTGAGCGCCGCGAGGCAGCCGAATAGCAGTGCGACCCACAGCGCCTGATGCACCTTGGCGCGCACGTGCTGGGGTCGGCCGGCGCCCATCTGATGGGCCACCAACGGGGTCAGACCCATCAATGTGCCAGTCATCAGCAGCATCACCGGGACCCATAGGCTGGCCCCGACCGAGACTGCAGCCAGGTCGGTGGCACTGGCACGACCGGACATGATCACATCGGCGGCGCTCATGCCGGACTGGGCCAGCTGGGCGCCGCAGATTGGCAGGCTCAGACGCAGCAGCGCCGACGTTTCGCGACGCCAGTGCGGCAGGCGGGGGAGGGTCGACACGGCTCGCTCCTTGACCGGACGGACAGGGCGGGAATATTAGCAGGAGTCGTCGGGGGATGCTCGGCGCCGGGCATGGACTTCCGTATACTGCCGGGCGGCCAAGGAGGAGTCATGTTGCACGCCATCGACGATGTCATAGCGCTATTCGACGGGGTCTTCGCCGAGACCTTCAACACGCGCCTGATCAAGGGTGACGACGAGCCGATCTATCTGCCTGCCGATGGCGATGTCGGGTATCACCGTATCGTCTTTGCCCACGGTTTTTTCGCCAGTGCCCTGCACGAGGTGAGCCACTGGTGCATCGCCGGCGCGGCGCGACGTCAATTGGAGGATTACGGCTACTGGTACGAGCCGGATGGTCGCGATGCCGGTCAGCAGGCGGCGTTCGAGCAGGTCGAAGTCGCCCCGCAGGCGTTGGAGCGGCTACTGTGCGAGGCCTGTGCCAAGTCCTTCGAGGTCAGCGTGGACAATCTCGACGGCGTCACCGTCGACCGCCAGGCTTTCGCCGCCCAGGTTGCGGCGCGCGCCGAACGCTATCGTGATCAGGGCTTGCCGCTGCGCGCCGACGCTTTCGTCGCCACGCTGCGGGCATTCTATCGTCAGGGCGAGCCCCGCGCCGTGGCGATCGCCGCCGGCCGCGCGCGGTTGAGAACAGCGCTCACCAGTGCGTGATCGCCACGGCACCTGCGGCCTTCAGCCCTGGCTCAGGCGCTGATGCAGATAGAGCATCACCTGGACTTCGTGCTCGGGCCGCAGCGGCTCGAGCCCCAGCTCACCGAACAGTTCGCCGCGTGCCCGTGACCACTCTCCGGGGGAGAGCTCGGGATAGAGAATCTCCGCCGGCGCCAGCTCGACGAACGGATCGACGCCGAAGTCATCGAACATCAGCGATAGTGCTGCTTCATCGTCCTGCACGCCGGCGGTATAGAGCGTCTCGCTGAAGTGGTCGTTCTCCAGCTCGCGCAGCACATCCAGCGGGCTCACGCCGAACTGGCGCAGCTCGTCGAGGCCGTAGCCACCGAGCGAGAGCAGTTCCTGGTCGAGCCAGTCGTCG
This sequence comes from Salinicola sp. RZ23, assembly GCF_003206675.1. Classification (NCBI taxonomy): domain Bacteria; kingdom Pseudomonadati; phylum Pseudomonadota; class Gammaproteobacteria; order Oceanospirillales; family Halomonadaceae; genus Salinicola; species Salinicola sp. RZ23. The sequence goes on along the minus strand of NZ_PZJK01000013.1, from coordinate 324,077 downwards.
TCGGGCTGGATCAGGGTGTGCTTGACCTGGCCGTTGGGCAGCGCCCAGGCGATCGCCAGCGGCCTGGCGTTGTCATCGCCGGTCTCGACGGCGATGAAACCGGGAAATTCGCTCATGGCTCGAAAGTCTCCTGCAGGCGGAAGAAGCGGCTGGCGGTCTGGGTGGTGGCGCGGGCCAGCGCCTCCTCATCCTCGCCGCGCCAGCGCGCCAGCTCCCTCACTATCCAAGGTAGCAGAGCCGGCTCGTGGCGACGGCCCTTGATCTTGGCCGGCAGGTTGCGCGGCAGCAGATAGGGGCAGTCGGTCTCCACCATCAGCCGCTCGGCGGGCACCTCGGCGATGAACTCACGCAGATGGTGGCCGCGGCGTTCGTCGCTCAGCCACCCGGTCTGGCCGATATGCAGGTCGAGGTCGAGATAGCCGTAGAGGGTGTCGCGCTCGCCGGTGAAACAGTGGATCACGGCATCGCTCAAGCGGTGACGCCACTCATGCAGCATCTCCAGCATGCGGCGGCCGGCGTCGCGCTCGTGCAAAAAGAGCGGCAGTCCGGATTCGGCGGCCAGCGCCAGCTGCGCTTCGAAGGCGCGTTCCTGGTCCGCCGGCGAGGAGAAGTTGCGGTTGAAATCGAGCCCGCACTCGCCCACCGCCACCACGCGGGGCTGCGCGTGCAGATCGCGCATGCTGCGCTCCAGCGCGTGGTTCCAGTCGGCGGCATGGTGCGGATGCACGCCGGCGGTGGCCCACAGGTTGGGGTGGCGCTGGCTCAGGGCACAGGCGCGCTCCGCGCCCTCGGGGTCGGCGCCGGTGACGATCAGGGCGCGGACGTTGGCCGCCTCGGCCCGGGCCAGCACCGCCGGCAGATCCGACTCGAAGCTCTCGTGGGTGAGGTTGGCGCCGATGTCGACCAGCGCCGCGGGGGCGGTGAGACGCAGCGCCTCGGGTAGCGGCGAGTCGGCGGCGGATAAGGCGTCGGGGGACGTGTCGCTCAAGCGGCACTCCTTGCAGTGGGTGTTTCGAAGCCGACCATTGTAAAACGCCGGCCCCGCGAGTGCAGCCCGCTATCGGTGCTGCCGCTCGGGCAGGGTACAATGGCTGCCGATCATGCATGCATCACCACCGAGAGGATCAACGTGGCCCTGCTTCGCCTGGAACAACTGCAACTCGCCTACGGGCACCACAGCCTGCTGGATGGCGCCGACCTGGTCATCGAGAAGGGCGAGCGCCTGGCGCTGGTCGGACGCAACGGCACCGGCAAGTCGACCCTGTTGAGACTGATCGCCGGTGACAACCAGGCCGACGACGGCCATGTCTGGCGCGCCCCTGGACTCAAGATCGGCGTACTCGAGCAGGCCCTGCCGGATGCCGGCGAGGCGACCATCTTCGAAGTCGTGGCCCAGGGGCTGCCGGAGACCGGCGCCCTGCTGACCGAGTATCACCAGCTGGTGGCCCAGGCCGAGCCCGACATGCGCCGTCTGGAAACGCTGCAGACCCGGCTCGAAGCGCTCGACGGCTGGTCCTTCCATCAGCGTATCGATACCGTGCTGACCCGACTGGGCCTGCCGGCGGATACCCTGATGAGCGACCTCTCCGGCGGTTGGCGGCGGCGTGTGGCGCTGGCCCGGGCGATGGTCGCGGGCCCCGACCTGCTGCTGCTCGATGAGCCCACCAACCATCTGGACATCGATACCATCGCCTGGCTGGAGACACAGCTGCTGGCGTTCGAGGGCGCGGTACTGTTCATCACCCACGACCGGGCCTTTCTGTCGCGGCTGGCGACCGCCATTCTCGAGCTGGATCGCGGGCGTCTGGGGCGCTATCCCGGCGACTACGCCACCTATCAGGCGCAGAAGGCGCACGAGCTCGAGGTCGAAGCGCGTGAGCGTGCCGAGTTCGACAAGAAGCTGGCCCAGGAAGAGAGCTGGATCCGTCAGGGCATCAAGGCGCGGCGCACGCGCAACGAAGGAAGGGTGCGTGCGCTCGAGAAGATGCGCGATGAGCGGGCCCAACGGCGCGAGCGTACCGGCAAGGCGTCGTTCCAGGTCGACAGCGGTGAGCGCAGCGGCAAGCGCGTGGTCGAGCTGAAGGGCGTCACCCACGGCTACGCCGAGGCCCGCGGGGGAGACGGCATCGTCATTCGTGATCTGTCGCTGGAGATCCAGCGCGGTGACCGCATCGGGCTGATCGGGCGCAACGGCGCCGGCAAGACCACCCTGCTCAAGATCCTGCTCGGTGAGATGACGCCGAGCGCCGGTGAGGTGAGGCTGGGCACCAACCTGAGCGTGGCCTACTTCGATCAGCTGCGTGCCGGACTCGAGCTCGACAAGAGCGTCTACGACAACGTTGCCCAGGGCAGCGACAAGGTCAGCGTCGGCGGCAAGGACAAGCACGTCATCAGCTATCTGCAGGACTTCCTGTTCACCCCCGAGCGTGCCCGCCAGCCGGTGCGCGCGCTCTCCGGCGGGGAGTCCAACCGCCTGCTGCTGGCCAAGCTGTTCACCCAGCCGGCCAACGTGCTGGTGCTCGACGAGCCCACCAACGATCTCGACGTCGAGACGCTGGAGCTGCTCGAGGAGCTGCTCCTGGACTTCGACGGCACGCTGCTGCTGGTCTCCCACGACCGCGCCTTCATGGACAACGTGGTCACCGGCGTGCTGGCGTTCGAAGGTGAGGGTGTGGTGCGCGAGTACGTCGGCGGTTACAGCGACTGGGTGCGTCAGGGTGGCAAGCTGCCGCCGGCGCCCTGGGAGCAGCCGGCCGCGCCCCCAGCTGAGGCCAGTGCCGGCAAGGCAAGCGACAGCGCGCGGGACGCCAGTCAGTCGACTGCGCCCGCGGCCACGGACAAGCGCCGCCAGAAACTCTCCTACAAGCTGCAGCGCGAGCTGGATGCGCTGCCGGCGACGATCGAGGCACTGGAGACCCGGGTGGCCGAGTTCGAGACCCGTATGAGCGACCCTGCCTTCTATCAGCAGGAGAGTGGCCAGTTCACCGAGACGCTGGAGGCGCTGGCTCAGGTCCAGGCCGAGCTGGACGCGGCGATGGAGCGCTGGATGACGCTGGAGGCGATGGCGGAAGGGGAGAGCTGAGGCGCCGAGGGCGCAGTGCCAGAGGCCCACCGCACGCATGGGTGCGGTGGGCCACCTGAGGCGTTATTCGACGCTGTCGCCATCCTTGCCCACGCGTACCGCGAGCACATCGCACTCGGCACCGTGGAGCACGCCGGTGGAGGTGGAGCCCAGCAGCAGCGCGAAGCCGTGGCGGCCGTGGGAGCCGACCACGATCAGATCGACACCGTGATCCTTGGCGAAACGCTGAATTTCGGTGTCGGGCATGCCCACCACGATATGCTGATCCTCGCGCGGGATATCGTAGGGGTCGGCGATATCGCCCAGACGCTGCGTGGCGTGCTCGTCCAGCTGATCCTGGATACTGGTGAGATCCATCGGAATGTCACCGCCGTAGGCGAAGCCGAGCGGTTCCAGCGTGTGCATGATCGAGAGCTTGGCTTGATTGCGGCGGGCAATCGGAATCGCGCGCTCGAGCACCTTGTGCGAATCCTTGGTGAGGTCTACAGCGACCAGCACGTGGTGATATTCGTTGCTCATGGGTGAACTCCCCATCCGGCGAATGACAATACCCACTCTAAGCTGGGTCCATTGGGCGTACAACGGCGGCGATGCGCGCTGGCCGCGGCATGCTGCCGCAGCCGATCATCGTTCATGCCGGCGTTGTACGCAACGCTTTGTAAACATGACCGAAACCCCGAAGCCGGGGGCAGGACCAGGGGTCAGGGAGAAGAGGTGGTATGGCGGTACTGGGATTTCTACTGGTGGCGGTGCTGTTGGTACTGTCGCCGATGATGTGGCTGCGCCCGAGTCGGGCGGAGTCGGTACGTGGGCGCCTGCGGCGGTACGCCAAAGGGCACGGCGGCGAGCTCTCCTTCGCCAAGGCGCCGATCGCGCAGCCGGATCTGCCGCTGGCCGGGTATCGCCTGCGCTACCCCGGCACGCTCACCGGCAGCGATTTCACCTTGGTCAGAAACCGCGCCGGCAGCGATGCCCTGGCTCCGGCGACGGCGGGTTGGCGCTGGCGGCAGGCCCCACTGCCGTCGCTCGACGCCACGCGCCTGGCGGCGCTCGAGACCTGGCTAGAGACGCTACCCGACGATGCGCTGGCGGTGGAGTCGCATCAGCATACGCTGTGCGTGTGGTGGCAGGAGGCGGTGGAACTGTCGCGCTTCGAGCGCGAATGGCCGAGCTGGCTGGCGATGCGGGATACGCTCGCGGGCAGTGGCAACCCGGCGCCACCGCCCGGCCGGCCAGCGTGAAGGGCGGCCTCAGCCGGCCCGATTCTGCTCCGACTGGCGCTGTAGCGCGACGCCGTTCTTCTCGATGCGATCGAGCATGCTCTCGAAGGTGCGCATATCCTCTTCGCTGAAACCGGCCAGCATCTCGTCACGCACCTCATCCACGATCGCCTCGATCTGCTCCAGCAGCGGCGCCGCTTCTTCGGTGAGATGCAGGCGCTTGGTGCGGCGATCCTCGGCGCAGGGTCGGCGCTCGATCAGATTCTGCTCGGCCAGCTGGTCGAGCGTGCGCACCAGTGATGGGGCCTCGACGCCGATCGCCCGGGCGAGGTCGCACTGCGCCTGGCCGCCACCCATGCGGCGCAGGTTGTAGAGCGTCACCCAGCGAGTCTGGGTCAATCCCAGCGGCGCCAAGCGTTCATCGATGACGGCACGCCAGAGTCGCGGCAGGCGCGCCAGTTTGAAGCCGATATGTTGCGGCATAGCGGATTACCTAAAATCGTGAACGTCCTAACATTCTCCAAAGCGCTGCAGGATAATGCAAGTCGTGCCGCGTGCGGTCACTCGCCGCGGCTACCGAGCAGATGGCGAATGTTCCAGCCGGGGATGCCCGGAGGCCGATGGATACGCCCGTCGGCGTGGGTGGCGTCGGCGTCGTCGGCCACGGTGAAACGCAGGGTGCCGATACGCTGGCCCACCGCGGTGGTGACGTCGATCTGCCAGCGCCCGCTGACATCGCCGCTGAAGTTCTGCTTGTGGGTCCAGGCACGATAGCCCTGATCGCGGCCGCCGTGGATGATCAGTGCGATACGCTCCACCACCCGGCCATCGTGGCGCCAGACGTGATAGATCTTCTCGCGCAGGCCGCGCGGGGCGCGAATGGCGGTGTAGGCGTAGAGACCACGGGCGCGCAGGTTCTCCGGCGTCAATACCATCTCCCCGCGGGGCGTTCGGGTGGCGGTGTCGAAGCCCGGCGAGAGCGCGCTGCCCGAGAGCCACAGCGTCGCCGGCGGAATCCAGGCACGTCCGCTCCAGGCCAGGCCGCCGAGCAGGATCAGCAGGCCGAACATCGCCAGCCAGCGTACCGCGCCGGCGGGGCGCAGCAGGCCGATCAGGCTGGGCAGACTGAAGAAGGTCATGGCGGCGATCGCCAGCACCAGGCTCTCGCCGGTGGTCAGGCTGAACATGATCGGCAGCGTCACCAGCATGACCACGAACACGCACAGCGAGTGGAGCAGAAAGTAGAGCCAGCGGTGGCGTTGGGAGAGGCCGAAGTAGAGCGGGTCGAGAATCGCCAGCAGCGCGCAGCCCACCATCAGGCCGGTGAACAGCGCCTGGCCGCTGGCCCAGATCGTGGTCGCCAGGAAGAAAGGCAGGCAGAAGAAGAGCGTCTCCTGGTGCACCACCTGGGTGATGAAGGTGGTCACCGCGCGGGGCAGGCCGGTCTGTCTGCCCCGCCGCGAGAGCCAGCGGCTGGCCACGCTCTCGACGATCAGCAAAAGCCAGGTCAGCAACAGGCCTATCGCCAGCACGGCGCCCAGCCACTGCTGGCGGTTGACCAGGAAGAACCCCAGCAGGCCCAGGACGAAAGCAATGGGCGGCCACAGCCACAGATAGCGCTGCAGCCGGGCGATGAGCGGCTCCAGCCAGGCAAGCCTGGCGGGGAGCGCGATCTCGTTATCGATCACGATGAAAACGTCCTCGTTGTAGATGTCCCGCGGGGCGCGTCGACTCACTTGGCCTACGCTGAGAGACGCCGGTTCCGCGGAGCGTCATGCCCGGGCCTGTCGAGACCCCAGTCGCGGCCGCGACATTGTGCCATGGGGTGGTGAGCCAAGGCACCGCGACGGGCGTGTTCTGGTGCGACTGTCGCGAGCGTCGGCGCAGCATTGCCAACGCATGGCCTCTGATTCTTCGGCTGGGCCACCCCGCGCGGCCTATCGCCTTGCCTGCGGGGGCATGACCCGGACCGGCGCGGACGGGGGCAGGGCTCGACGGGCCCTGGCCTCGTCCGGGGCTGGTCACGACTTTGGTTGAGCTTGACGCTACCCTCTGGGCGGCTCAAGCTGGTGATATTCAAACGCTCGTATGATTCGCTTTCGGGGCTGATCCCGAAGGTGGTTTCGCAGTCATGGCACGGAGAATCCCATGCTCTATCAAGGCGATGCCATTCGGATGGCGCGGGAGGCGGACAACGTCGTCGTCCTCACGCTCGATCTCAAGGCGGAATCGATCAACAAGCTCTCCTCCCAGGTGATCGGGGAGCTGCAGGAAGCGGTGACGGCGCTGGAGTGCGAGAGCGACGTCGCGGGGCTGGTGATCGCCAGCGCCAAGGACGTCTTCGTGGTCGGTGCCGATATTACCGAGTTCCACGCCATGTTCGCCAAGGACGAAGCCTTCCTGGTCGACATGAACATGCAGATCCATGCGTTGTTCAATCGCATCGAGGATCTCGGCTTCCCCACGGTCACCGCGATCAATGGCCTGGCCCTCGGTGGCGGCTGTGAGCTCTGCCTGACCACCGACTTCCGGGTCATGGCGGAGGGCGCCCAGATCGGCCTGCCCGAGACCAAGCTGGGGATCCTGCCCGGCTGGGGCGGCTGCGTGCGCCTGCCGCGCCTGATCGGTGCCGACAACGCGGTGGAGTGGATCGCCGGCGGCAGCCAGAACGACGCCGGTAGTGCGTTCAAGGTGGGTGCTGTGGATGCGGTGGTCCCGGGCTATCAACTGCTGGACGCCGCGCGTGACGTGCTCGCCAAGGCCCGTGACGGCGATCTCGACTATCAGGCGCGCCGCGCCGAGAAGAAGGCCCCGCTAAAGCTCAATGCGGTCGAGCAGATGATGGCCTTCGAGACCGCCAAGGGATACGTCGCCGGCAAGGCTGGCCCGCACTATCCGGCGCCGGTGGAAGCGATCCGCGTGATCCAGAAGGGCGCCGGTGAGGAGCGCGAGCGGGCTCAGCAGATCGAGGCCAACGCCTTCGCCAAGCTGGCCAAGACCGACGTCTGCTACAACCTGGTGGGGCTGTTCCTCAACGATCAGCTGGTCAAGAAGCGCGCCAAGCAGTACGAGCGCGACGCCAGGACGGTGGATCAGACCGCGGTGCTGGGTGCCGGCATCATGGGCGGCGGCATCGCCTATCAGAGCGCCTACAAGGGCACGCCGATCCTGATGAAGGACATCAAGTCCGAGGCGCTGGAGCTGGGGCTGAAAGAGGCGCGCAAGCTGCTGACCAAGCAGCTCGAGCGCGGCAAGCTGAGCCAGACGCGCCTGGCCGAAGTGCTGAGCAATATTCGCCCGACGCTCTCCTATGGCGATTTCGGCGAGGTCGACCTGGTGGTCGAGGCCGTGGTCGAGAACCCCAAGATCAAGGGTGCCGTCCTCAAGGAGGTCGAGGCGGCGGTGGGCGAGGAGACCATCCTCGCCTCCAACACCTCGACCATCTCGATCGACCGCCTGGCGGCCAACCTGTCGCGCCCGCAGAACTTCTGCGGCATGCACTTCTTCAACCCGGTGCACCGCATGCCGCTGGTCGAAGTGATCCGCGGCGAGCACACCTCGGATGCGGCGGTGGCGGCGACGGTCGCCTATGCGCGCAAGATGGGCAAGACCCCGATCGTGGTCAACGATTGCCCCGGTTTCCTGGTCAACCGGGTGCTGTTCCCCTATTTCGGCGGCTTCAGCCGTCTGGTCGAGCTGGGGGTCGACTTCGAGCGCACCGACAAGATCATGGAGCGTTTCGGCTGGCCGATGGGGCCGGCCTATCTGCTTGACGTGGTGGGTATCGATACCGCGGTGCACGCCAGCGAGGTGATGGCCGAAGGTTTCCCCGAGCGCATGGGGCAGGATGGCAAGTCGGCGATTCAGGTGATGCTCGACAACCAGCGCCTGGGACAGAAGAACGGCCAGGGATTCTACCGCTACGAAGAGGACAAGAAGGGCAAGCCCAAGAAGCTTCACGACGACGAAGCGCACCGGCTGGTGGCCGAGGTCAAGCGCGAGACACGGGAGCTCGACGATGACGAGATCATCGCGCGCATGATGGTACCGCTGTGTCTGGAGACCGTGCGCTGTCTCGAAGAGGGTATCGTGGGCTCTCCCGCCGAGGCCGACATGGCACTGATCTACGGCATCGGTTTTCCGCCGTTCCGCGGCGGTGCCCTGCGCTATATCGACGCCATGGGCTGCGCCGAGTTCGTCGCCCTGGCCGAGCGGCTGGCGGCGGAGCTCGGCGCGCTCTACGCGCCCACCGAGCGGCTGCGCGAGATGGCCAGCCGGGGCGAGCGCTTCTACGCCGAGGCCGGCGGCGACGCCTGATTTCACCACCAACCGGAGTCAACGTTATGAGTTTGCATGCAAGAGATGCCGTGGTGGTCGATGCCGTTCGCTCTCCCATGGCCAAGGCCAAGCATGGCGCCTTCCGCAACGTGCGCGCCGAGAACCTCTCTGCGGCGGTGATGCAGGCGCTGTTCACGCGTAACGCCGGGCTCGATCCGGCGGGGGTCGACGACGTTATCTGGGGCTGCGTCAACCAGACCCTGGAGCAGTCGATGAACATCGCCCGCAACGCGGCGATTCTCACCGGCATTCCGCGCTCGGTACCGGCGCAGACGGTCAACCGCCTGTGCGGCTCGTCGATGAGCGCGCTGCACATCGCGGTGGCCAACATTCGCGCCGATATGGGTGACTGCTATCTGATCGGCGGCGTCGAGCACATGGAGCACGTGCCCATGACCCATGGGGTCGACGTCAACCCGGCGGCGAGCAAGCATGCCGCCAAGGCGGCGATGATGATGGGGCTGACCGCCGAGCTGCTGGGCAAGATGCACGGTGTCACCCGCGAGCAGCAGGATGAGTTCGGCCTGCGTTCGCACCGGCGTGCCAGCGACGCCAATCGGCAGGGCTGGTTCGACAACGAGATCGTGCCGATCGAAGGGCACGACCAGCAGGGCTTCCGCACGCTGGTGAAGCATGACGAGGTGGTGCGTGAAGACGCCAGCCTCGAGCAGATGGCCTCGCTCAAACCGGTGTTCGACCCCAAGAACGGTACCGTCACCGCGGCGACCTCGTCGGCGCTCTCGGTCGGCGCCTCGGCGCTGATGGTGATGAGCTACGAACGCGCCAAGTCGCTGGGGCTCGAGCCGCTGGCCAAGGTCGTCTCCACCGGTGTGGCCGGTTGCGACGCCTCGATCATGGGCTATGGCCCGGTCCCCGCATCGCAGAAGGCGCTCAAGGCCGCTGGGCTCAAGATCGCCGATATTCAGACGGTCGAGCTCAACGAAGCCTTCGCCGCGCAGTCGATTCCGGTGCTCAAGGATCTCGGTCTGCTCGACCGCCTCGACGAGGCGGTCAACCTCAACGGCGGCGCCATCGCCCTGGGCCACCCGCTGGGCTGCTCCGGGGCGCGCATCTGCACCACGCTGCTCAACGTGATGCGCCAGCAAGACACCAAGCTGGGGTTGGCGACCATGTGTATCGGTATGGGGCAGGGTGTGGCGACGGTGTTCGAACGGCTCTGATCGCGTAGTTCGTGACTCTGCCGTAGCACCTCAGGCTGCGGCATCCGACGCCGGCAGCTCGTGGACGCGAGCTGCCGGCGTCATACTGTTGGCGGGCGCTGCGTCCCTGGCTGCCCTCATGCGGGTATGGCCCGCGGCACGACATCACTCCTGGCGCGTCGTCGAGCCGTTCTATGTCGTGTTGAGTTTCACGGTCGGGTTGAATCTCACGCCGGCGCCACCACCTCTGATAGACCAGCAGACGCGTCGGCGTCACCGTTCATCGCTTCTCAGGAGAGCTACCCCATGCCTTTTGCACCGTCGAGCATGCACGTCGAAAGTACCGCCTTTGCGCCGAATGCGGCCATTCCCAAACGTCACTCGGCGGAGGGTGAGGATCTCTCTCCTGCCTTGAGCTGGCGGGATGCACCGGCGGGCACCCAGGGGTTCGCGGTCATCTGCCACGACCCGGATGCGCCGCTGGTCAAGGATGGCAGCTACGGCTATGTGCACTGGCTGCTCTACAACCTGGCGGCGGATGTGACGTCACTCGAGGAAGATACCCGGCAGGGTACTGCCGGCGTCAACGATGGTGGTGCCGTCGGCTACGGCGGGCCCATGCCGCCGGAAGGCCACGGGGTGCACCAGTACTATTTCTGGGTACTGGCGCTGGATACCCTGACCGAGCTGCCCGAGGGGTTGACCCAACGCGAACTGCTCAATGAGCTGGAGCCGCACATTCTGGGCATGAGCCGGCTGGTCGGGACCTATCGGCGTGACTGAGTGAGGTCTGCCGTCATTGCGTCGAAGGCACACGGCGCCATCCTTCGGGTGGCGCCGGGTGTCGTTGCGGGGAGTGCTCAGGCCGAGAAGTGCAGGCGTGAGTCGATAATGCTGGCCGTCGCACCGTAACGCCAGGGCAGGTTGTCGCGGCCGTGGCCGATGGGCAGGCCGCTGAACAGCGGAATGCCACGCGGTGTCAGCCAGGTCTCGAACAGCGTCTCCAGGCGCAGATCGGCGTAGGGTTCACAGCCTTCGAAGGTGCCCAGGCAGACCGCGCTTGCCGCGTCGAGGGCGCCGGAGTACGCCAGCTGCCACAGATCGCGCTCGAGGCGGTAGTAGGGCTCGCCGACATCCTCGAGGATCACGATCGCGCCCGGTGGTGCACGAAACGCCAGCGGCGTGCCGGCCAGGCTCGCCAGCACCGCCAGATTGCCTCCCACCAGTGGGCCACTGCTGCGGTGCTCGGGCCTCGCGGTGATCGCTGTCAGCGCCACGCTGGTGGGTACCGCACCCCGCAGCAGGCCCTTGAGGGCCTCCAGGTCACTGCGGCTGGCGGCGCGTACCGTCGGGTCTTCGGCCACCAGCTTGAGCCCCTCCTTCATCACCGGACCGTGGATCGCCGGCAAGCCGTGGCGCTGGCACTGGCTCAGCAGCACACTGAGATCGGAGTAGCCGATCAGCGGCTTGGGCGGCAGCCGTGACCAGTCGATCTCGGTAGCCAGATGGGCGCAGCCATAACCGCCGCGCACGGCCCATACGGCGTCGGTGTCGGGATCGGCGTAGGCGGCCTGCAGCACCGCCAGGCGGTGGGCCACGTCTCCGGCGAGATAACGACAGCGCACCTGCAGACGAGGCGGAAAGCGCACGCCGATATCCAGCTCGGCCAGCGCCTCGGCGGCCTGATCGAGAAGATCGGGAGCGGTGAACGAGGCCGGGGCGACCAGACTCAGGGTCAACGACATGCAGGACTCTCGGGCGGCGGTTGGGGGCTCTACCTTAGCCCGCCTCAGCGGGCGCGGCCAGCCTCGTCGGCGTGCACGCCGAGACGCTCGAGCAGGGCGTCGGTGGCCATCGGGCGCCCCAGGTAGAAGCCCTGGTAGCGCTTGATGCCCAGTGCCTGCAGCAACTGCCACTGGGCCTGTGTCTCGACCCCCTCGGCGATAGTCTCCATGCCGAGCAGTTCGCACAGCCCCACGATACCCTCGAGCAGGTGACGCGAGCGCAGATCGGCCTCCAGGTCGCTGAGGAAACTGCGGTCGATCTTGATGGTGTCGAACGGCAGGCGCTTGAGATAGCCCAGCGACGAGTAGCCAGCCCCGAAGTCGTCCATGGCCACGCGAAAGCCCTGGCGGCGCAGCTTCTCGATACGCGCCTCGGGGGCCCGGGTATTCTCCAGGAAGACCGATTCGGTCACTTCCAGTTCGATCAGATCGGTGGGGATGGCGTGGCGGCGGCAGGCGCTGCGCAGGGTTTCCGGTAGCGCTTCGTCCATCACGTGCAGCGCCGAGATGTTGACCGCCACGGGAATGGGGTGGCCGTTGGCCGCCAGCTTCGCCGCACAGCGGGCCGCGTGCTCGATTGCCAGGGTGCCGAGTGCGCTCGCCATGCCGTTGTGCTCGGCCAGGGGGACGAAGGTGCTGGGGGGCACCTGGCCGTGGCTCTCGGTGTGCCAGCGGGCCAGCAGTTCGGCGCCGACGATCTGGCTATGCTGGTCGAACTTGGGTTGGACCAGGAAGTCGAGCGTCTCTTGCACGATCGCGTCGCGCAGCTGCGAGAGCATCGACATCTTTTCCAGATCGTGGTGCTTGAGCTGGTCGTGATAGAGCGCAAAGGCGTTCTTGCCCCTGTCCTTGGCCGCGTACATGGCAACGTCGGCATGCTTGAGCAGGGTCTCGCTGTCCTTGCCGTCGAACGGGGCGTGGACGATGCCGATACTGGCGGTGACGCTGATCTGATGACCGCCGATCACCATTGGCTGGGCCAGGACTTCCAGCAGGCGCCGAGAGATATGGGGAGCCAGCTGGCGATCGCTGCCCACGTCGATCACCACCACGAACTCGTCGCCGCCCCAGCGCGCAATCAGATCGCGGCTGCGCAGGGTGGCGCGCAGGCGCTTGACCATGATCCGCAGCAGGGTATCGCCGGCCTGGTGGCCGAGCGAGTCATTGATGTGCTTGAAGCCGTCGAGATCGATGAACAGCACCGCCAGGGCGTGGATCGGCGATATCTGGCGCAGTTGACGCTGGAGCGCGTACTGCAGGGTGGCGCGGTTGGGCAGCTGGGTCAGGGTGTCGATGCTCGCCAGGTGCTCCAGCTCGCGCTCCGAGCGCTTGCGTGCCGAGATGTCGCGCAGCACGGCGATATAGTGGACCTGGCTGCTGTCGCCGAGGGTGAAGTCGCTCAGCGTCAGCTCGACGGGGATGGCGTCGCCGCTACCGGCATCGAACACCCCTTCATGATGGTGGCTGCGTTCGCGACTGACCGCCGTGGCGGGTGGCGAGGAGAGCGCATTGGCGCTGACATAGTGGTGCAGCGGGCGGCCGAGCATGTCGCTGAGGGGGCGGTTGCCGAGTTCGAGAAAGGCGTCGTTGGCCTCGAGAATCTGCCACTGTTCGCCGACCACCAGCATCGGGTCGCGGGAGGCAACGAACGCATGGGCGCGCACGCGACTGCCGATATCGCAGACGTTCTCTTCGGCCACCACCTCACGCATGCCGGCGGCGGCCAGCGGGTGGCCCTCCGGGGTACGCAGTGTCACCGCGCCGCGGATTCGCCAGCGCAGCTCGGGGTAACGACCGTCGGGCTGCAGGGTGAGATCGAAGCGGTCGTCGAGACCGCAGATCAGGCGTCGCCACTGATGCAGCAGGCGCTGACGCTCTGCTGGCACCATCGAGCGCAGCAGCTCGCGAAAGTTCAGCTGAGTCGGTGCCGTGTCATGCTGCACGCTCGGCGAGAACAGCCGGCAGAAGGCGTCGGGGAGCGACCAGTGCCAGGGAACCAGGCCGAGTATCGTCAGTGCATCCAGCGGCCAGTTGCGTGGCGTGCCATGACCCGTCGACGGCGATGACGCTGCGCTGAAGTCGACCACCTGCGTGGCTTGCGGCGCCTGGCCGGCGGTCCGGCCGAGGGGAGCGTCGTCGTCGATGGGCATGGGTTATGGATCTCGATCTCTGGCAGGAATCACTCATCCTTGACCCGAACTTTATCGACGCTATTGGCTAAAACTTGAACGGGCCCAAGGCGGGTCGCGGTGCTCACAGGAGCGCTAGGGCGAACAGGCACAGCGCCGCGAGAAAGGCGACGATGAACACCGTCGAGCGCAGCGTCGCCAGGTCCAGCGCATAGCACACCCCGTGGGCGACCCGCGCGAGCACGAACACGAGACAGGCGGCGCTGCCCAGCCAGCCACCGCCACCGGCGTAGCCATAGGCGACCACCGCCGCGGTGAACAGCGCCAGAGCCTCCCAGGCGTTCTGCTGGGCAGCCCACAGGCGTGCCCCCTTGCCCTCCAGGGTAGCGTACTGCTGGCGCGGATGATGGTTGTCGAGACCGCCAGGTTCGCGCCGCCGCACGGCGCTGCCCCAGAAGGCGAGCCAGAAGGGGAGCAGGGCGGTGATCAACAAGCACCAGAGCGGTAGCGTCGTCATGGGAATCTTCCTTGAGCCAACGTGAGTCGTCGCGGCGTCACGCCGTCTCCGGCGTGACCGCCTATAGCCAAGGTAGCAGAAGCCGGTCGAGCCGCTAGCTACCCGGCGCTGGCGCTTCATCTTGGTGCTCCAGACGCCCGAGCACCGCGAAGAGCGCGCTGATCGACGGCGAGTCTAGCCCGCCGATGGCGGCGTCGAGATGGGCGCGGTCGCGCAGGTAGGCGCATACCGACTCGACATAGCGAATGCGCAGATCGTAGAGCGACGAGCGCGCATCCAGCACATCGACCAGATCGCGCAGCCCGAGCCCCTCACCGCGCTGGGCGGCGGCCAGGAACAGACTCGCCGATTCGGTGGAGCGCTGCAGCGCCTGGAGCTGACGCTGATCCGCCTGCATGCCGCGCAGGCGCTTGCGCACCTCCTGCTGGGCCCGGCGCTGCTCATCGTCGAGCGCCGCGGTGCCGGCCAGGGCGCTGAGCTCGGCCTGACGGATACTGGCGGTGGTGTAGCCGCCCTGATAGAGCGGCAGGTTCACCTCGACCCCGGCGCTCAGGTCGCGGCTGGTGCGCAGCGGGTCGTCGCTGTCGAGATCGTTGTAGTCGAGCACCAGGTCGACCTTGGGATAGCGCGCTGCGTGGCGCAGGGCGGTATCCGCCTGGGCGACCCGTTGTTGGCGCCTGGCCAGCTCGACCTGTGGATTGCCATCGGTCAGCGCCAGCAGATCGTCCAGCGGACGGGACTCGGGGTCCAGGGCCAGGGTCGGCGGCGGCTCGATCAGCGCCGGGGCGAAGTCGAGCGTGGCGCCGCTGAGACGTTCGAGATCGCTGACCGCATTGGCCATGTCGCTTTCGGCGGCGGTCTGGTCGGCGATCGCCTGATCCAGACGCGACTGCGACTCGAGCAGATTGATGCGATCGCCCACGCCCAGCTCATAGGCGCGCTGTGCCTGGCGCTGCTGCAGCACCAGCGCCTCGCGCTGGGCGATCAGCAGGCCGACCTTGCGCGAGGCCTGATAGGCATCCAGATAGCTTTCGATGACCCGCAGTGCGAGATCGCGTTCGGCCACCGCCACCTCGAGCGTCGCGGCATCCACCTGGGTGCCGGCCTTGTCGACCTGACGCCAGCGCTCGAGATCGAACAGCGGCTGGCTCAGACGCAGGCCCCAGCTGCTGTCGCGGGTGCGTCCGGAGACCCGCTTGGCGTAGTCGGCATCCGGATAGTCTGCGGGGTTGCGGGTATAGATATTGTCGGCATCGCTCAGACGGTAGGCAGCATTGGCGCTGACCTGGGGGCGCAGACGCGCGCGTGCCATTGGCACCTCCTGTTCCACCGCGCGGCTATCGAGGCGTCGGCTGCGCAGGCCGCTGTCATTGTCGAGAGCGAGACCCACCAGCGCCGGCAGGGGCGGTAGCGCGGGCGAGTCCGACTGCGCCAGCGCGCTGGCGCCACTCAGCGCCAGACCCAGGGCCAGCCGTGGCAGATGCCGGGATACCAGGCGCCAGAGCGTCCAAGATGAGTCGCGGCGCATCACTCTTCTCGCAGCGCGCGGGCGAGCATGTCGTCGAACGGCTTCAGCAGATAGCTGGCGAAGGTTCGTTCACCGGTCTGCAGCATCACCTCCGCTGGCATCCCCGCGAGTAGCTGCATCGAAGCGTTGATCTGGGCCTGGCCCGCGCGGGTGACCCGAATGCGCGCCTTGTAGTAGTGGGCCCGGGTGGCCTCGTCCTCGAAGGTATCCGCGGAGACATGGGCGACCTCGCCCGGTACCACCTGAGTCAGGCGCTGGTTGAAGGCGCTGAAGCGGATCTCGGCGGGCTGGCCGGCATGCACGTTGTCGATGTCGCGGTCGGGGATCCGTGCCTCGACCACGAAGGCTTCGTCGGCAGGGACGATCTCCATCAGCGTATCCCCCGAACGGATCACCGCGCCCTGGGTATGGATCTGCGAACCGACCACGGTGCCGGAGACCGGCGCCGCGATGGTGGTCCGGGTCACCTGATCGCCGAGGGCAGTGATGCGCTCCTGGGCATCGGTCACCTGCGCTTGTACCGTCTTCAGCGCTTCGCCCACCTTCTGGTGGTACTCCTGACGCTGAATCTCCTGCTGCAGGCCGTTCTCGCTGATCTGCGAGCGCAACTGTGCCACCTCGGCGGCGTGCTGGGCATTCTCGCCGCGATACTGCAGCACCTGGCGCTCCAGCTCGCGCAGATGCTGGTTGTCACCCAGCCCTTCGCTGAACAGTGTGCGGTAGTCGCTGGCCTCGCCATTCAGCGAGGCAATGCGCGAGCGGTTGATGCGCTGCAGCGACTCCAGTCCAGCGATCTGCTGGTTCATCTGGCGTGCCTTCTCGTCGAGCGCGGCGAGCGCATCGGCCTGGGATTTGCGGCGCACCTCGAACAGCCGGCGCTGCACGTCGATCACCGCCTGTACCCGGGGCGACGGGTCATCCAGCAGGCTGGCGGGAAACGCGAGCTTGTCACGATCGGCCTGTTCGGCGTTGAGGCGGATTTCGCTGGCCAGCGCGATACGGTACTCGGACTGGGCGATCGCCAGCTTGGAGAGCGGCTGGGTATCGTCGAGCACGATCAGGGTCTGGCCGGCCTTCACGTGGTCGCCATCGCTGACCAGAATGCGTTTGACGATGCCGCCCTCGAAGTGCTGGATCTTCTTGGTCGCACCCTCGACCGTGACCGTGCCGGGGGCGACCACTGCGACCGCCAGGTCTGCGCTGGTCGCCCACAGCATGAAACCGCCCAGGGCGATCGCCAGCAGACCGAGGCCGGCACGGCAGGTGGTGCGGTCGCCGGTCGGGGCGCCGCCCGACGAGGCGCCGGGGCCGAGTGACAGGGGCGTGGTGGCACTCATGAGGGCGAGGACTCCTGTGGGGGGCGCGCCGTGGCCACGGCGTCGCCGACACGGCCGCGGGCGCGCAGGCGCAGCGCCTGTACCCCGCTGCTGGCGGTGGGGGTATCGGATCGGGTGCGGGCGTCGATTCGCACGATGCGTCCGGCCTCCAGCTGAATGACGCGGTCGACGTGATCGAGAATGGCCGGGGTGTGGGTGACCACGAACAGCGTCGTGCCCTCGCGCTTGAGCTGCGCGAGGCAGGCGATCAGGGCGCGCTCGCCGAGGGTGTCGAGGTGGGCATCCGGCTCGTCGAGAACCACCAGGCAGGGCGAGCCGTAGAGTGCCCGCGCCAGCCCGAGGCGCTGGCGCTGGCCGCCGGAGAGCACGCCGCCGCTGCCCTGGATGAGGGTGTCGTAGCCCTGCGCCTGGTGCAGGATCATGTCGTGGACCCCCGCCTTGTGGGCCGCCTTGAGCACTTCGGCGGGATCGAGCTGGCCGAAGCGGGCGATGTTGTCGCCGATGCTGCCGTCGAACAGCTCGACATCCTGGGGCAGGTAGCCGAGATGCGGGCCGAGGCGTTCCCGCGGCCACTGGGCGATGTCGCTGCCGCCCAGGCGCACCTCACCGTGCTGCACTGGCCAGACGCCCAGCAACACGCGTGCCAGGGTCGACTTGCCGGCGGCGCTGGGGCCGACGATGGCGATGTGTTCACCCGGTACGCAGTGGAAGGCGATCTCGTGCAGCGTGGCCGCCTGGGCCCCCGGCGGGGCGGCGCTCACGGCGCTCAGCGCCACGTCGCCGGTCGGCGCTGGCAGCGGCATGCGCTCGCGCTCGGCGGCGAGCTTCGCCAGCAGCGCGTCGAGCCGGGCATGGGCGGCGCGCGCCTGGATGAAGCCCTTCCAGCCGCCGATCATCTGATCGATCGGCGCCAGTGCCCGGCCCATCAGAATCGAGCCGGCGATCATCATGCCGCCGGTCAGGCTGCCTTCGATGACCAGCAGCGCGCCCAGCCCCAGCACCAGCGACTGGAAGGTCACCCGCAGGGTCTTGGAGAGATTGCTCAGCACCCCGGCGCGGTCGCTGGCACGTGACTGGTGCAGCAGATAGGCCTGCTGGCACTGCTGCCAGCGCTGGTGGAGGTTGGGCAGCATCCCCATGGCCTGGATCACTTCGGCATTGCGCAGATTGCTCGCCGCCATCTCCTGGGCTTGCGCGTGGGCGCGGTTGGCCTCGCCGAGCAGCCCCTGGGTACTCTTCTCGTTGATCCACGCCAGGCCCATCAGGATGATGCCTGCGGCCGTCGCGAAGGCACCGAACCAGGGGTGGAAGAGTGTCAGCAAGCCGATATAGAGCGGTATCCACGGGGCATCGAAGAAGGCGAACAGGGCATGGCCGGCGATGAACTGGCGCAGCGTGGCGAGATCGCTGAACGCCTGTGCCGAGGGCTTGCCGGCGGTCGCCAGGGCGCGCTGGAACGAGGCCTGATAGAGCGGCTCGCTCAGCGCACGATCGAAGCGATTGCCGACCCGTACCAGAATGCGCGAGCGCACCACCTCCAGGCCTCCCATGATCGCGAACAGGTAGAGCACGACCAGGGTCAGCATCGTCAACGTCTCGGGGCTGCGTGTCGTGATGACCCGGTCATAGACCTGCAGCATGTAAATGGAGGGAACCAGCATCAGCAGATTGATGAACAAGCTGAAGAACAGCACGCAGAGAAACGACTTTCGGCAAGCGATCAGCGCTTGATACATGGCTGTCTTTGGGGGAGGTCGGTTCACGTGATGGCCCGGTGAAGTGGCGTGGGGCGCTTGGAAAGGGCGCTTGGTCGGCGTCAGAATGCGGAGATTGTGAAGATATTTGCAAGCCCAGAGCCGCGGTGAACTTTGTCCGCTAGGGATGGTATCGATGTTGTCGTGAACGGTTTTTTTATCATGATAATCAATGCTTTTTGAATCGCGCGATAGAAGGTTCGTGTGGCCGCCTGATACCTGTCTGCCGAGAATAACCGCGCTTGAGGCGCCGATTGTCGGGGATTTGGCGCTGTTTCATAGTCTGATGTTTCTCATGCTGCGTTCACGAGTGATCTCATTATTCCGGCATTGGTAACGAAACGTTAATGCGGTTTTTGGCCTCGAGTGTCGATAAATCAATGGCCTCGGATTTGGCACCGGGAGTCATCATTCCATCGCCTTCAATCATTTCCTGAAACTCACCTCGAGAGTGGGAGAAGTTTCAACTTTCGCAGGCTTCGG
Organism: Salinicola sp. RZ23; assembly: GCF_003206675.1. Taxonomy (NCBI): domain Bacteria; kingdom Pseudomonadati; phylum Pseudomonadota; class Gammaproteobacteria; order Oceanospirillales; family Halomonadaceae; genus Salinicola; species Salinicola sp. RZ23. The sequence goes on along the minus strand of NZ_PZJK01000013.1, from coordinate 304,745 downwards.
AGACGGGTTAGTTTCCGTCGAGTCAGACTTTAGGCGATGTCTGAAAACTGCCGCACTCTTCGACTTTTCAGACACTCCCCGGCCCCGCACTCACGCCGTGGCGGCATCGAGTGCCTGGCGCGCGATCGGGTCGCCTTCGATATATCCGCCCGCCAGGATCGGCGGGCCTTCTCCATCGTTTCCCGGAACTGTGCGCGCGTGACCCAAGCGCCGCACCGTGGCCATTCACTCCTGCGTAGGGGCGCTATCCATGTTCTCGCTTGCCATTGTCGATGCTCAATCCGGAACCGTCGTCAGGACGTTAGCGCCTGGCGATGCGGTGACGCGCGATCTGATCGGTGACGGCTATCGCTTGCAGGTGACGCCGCTCGACGGGGCCGATTTCAGCGCCAGTCAGGTCAGAGGGGTCGTGGTCACGCTCGATGATGCCGGCGGCAACCAGCAGCAGCACAGCACCTTCATCACCCCTTACTGGGTGGCGCTGGATGGTGACACCGGGCGCGGAGGCGCGTTGCTCAAGATCGAGGCGGTCAATAGCGCCGGTACCACGATCGTGGGCAGCGCCCAGACCCAGGCGCTGGAGATCGTCAACGACGAGGGCTGGTCCAGCGATGTCTATACGCTGCAGGGGACCTCGCTGATCGCCGATGACGGCAGCTCGCTGGCCGACACCGGGGTGCGCGACACAGACCACCGCGAGAGCAGCCCGGCAGCGGGCAGCGACGGGCTGTGGGATGGCCACAGCGGCAGTGGCTATCTCGACATGGGGAGCCAGGTGGGGGATGCCGCCTACTTCGACGTGACAGTGGAGACCGCCGGCACCTACCAGCTCGATGTCCGCTATGCGGTCAGCGGCAGTGCCACCACCTCGCGGCCGATGGCGGTCAAGGTGGATGGCGAGGCCCAGGGCGTGCTCGGCTTCGCCGGCACCGGTAGTGGCAGCGCCGGCTGGGAAACCTGGGACCATGCGACGCTGACCCTGGCGCTGGAGCCCGGGAGTCATCGTATCCGCATGGAGAATCTGCTGGCAGAGGGGCCCAACGTCGACAGCCTGGCCCTGTCGCTGGTGAAGGCGGCGGTGGGTATGCCGCCGAGCTTCACCCTGCAGGCGGAGGATACCAGCCGGGTCGAGATCCATGACCTGGGCGCCACCACGGACCCGTCACTGACCCGCTGGGTCGACACCGCGCATCCCGATGCCGGTGGCAACCATCGTGCCGCGGCGATCGGCGACAGCTATGTCGACCTGGGCAGCAACGCCGGGGACAGCGTCATCTTCCACGCCGAGCCCAGCGTCGAGGGGCTCTATACCGCCACCATCCGTTACGCCAATGGCGGTGGCGGGGACCGTCCGTTGCTGCTCAATCTGGACAATGGCGCCGCCATGCTGGTGTCGTTTCCGCCCACCGGCGGCTGGTCCAGCTGGCGCGAGGTACAGGTGACGCTGCCACTGTCGGCGGGCACCAATGCGCTGACCCTGAGCCTGCCGAGCGCCGCCGAGGGCGGCGTCGCCAACGGCCCCAACATCGATCAGATCGCCTTCGACTATGCCGGTGAGATGAGCGCGCCGCCGACCCTGGTCGCCAGTATCGAGGGCGAAGCGATGGCGCGTGACGACGGCAGCTCGCCGGCGGACACCGTGGTGCGCGATGCCAGCCACCCGGAGAGCGACCCCGCTGCCGGCAGCGATGGGCTCTGGGGCGACTACAGCGGTAGTGGCTATCTCGACATGGGGGAACAGGTCGGCGATGCCGCCAGCTTCCAGGTGTCGGTGGTGCAGGCGGGCACCTATGCGCTGGTGCTGCGCTACGCCAACGGCGCCAGCGACACTCAGGAGATGAAAGTGATCGTCGCCGGCGAGTCCCAGGGCAAGGTCGCCTTTGTCTCCACCGGCGATGGGGCGAGCGGCTGGGAGAACTGGACCGAGGTGCGCTACGAAGTGGCGCTGACCGCGGGCAGCAACGCCATTCGGTTGGAGAACATCAGTGCCGGTGGCCCCAATATCGACAAGCTCGAGGTGCACCATGTGGTCGATCCGGTGGTCGAGCCGGGCGAGCGCCCGGTGATCAAGATCAACTTCCAGCCGGCGAATGCCGCCACCCCCGAAGGCTACGTGGCCGATACCGGCCTCGCCTTCGGGGCCCAGTCGCTCCAGGTCGACGGCAAGACGCACGCCTATGGCTGGGTCACCGAGGCGTCGATCGCCGACGGCACCGCCAATGGCACCACGCCGATGGGAATCAGCGGCCAGGACCCCGATGCGCTGGGCAATCGCGCGGGTGCGCTGGCCGGCGTCGATGGCCTGCAGGCGACCTATGCCGGTTTCGCCAAGCCGGGCTATGCCCAGCACGCCGGCTGGGAGATCGCCCTCGACGACGGCTATTACGAAGTGACCGTCTCGCTCGGCGACAGCGGTGGCCAGTACGATAGTGTCAACGTGATCAACGCCGAGGGCGAGGCGTTCGGGCGCCTGGTGCCGATGCGCCCGGACGACTTCCCCGCCGACGCCAACCCCGCCGACGACAGTCAGGGCTATCGCTCCACGCTGATCACCAAGGTGGTGCATGTCACCGACGGCCGTCTGACGCTGGATTCGATCGGCGCCGACAGCGCCAATACCGAGATCCAGTACCTCGAGATCCAGCCGCTGCCCGATCTCACCCCCGACGACGATCGCGCCGCACCGCTGGATTACGCCCACTTCACCGATCCGCGCGCGGTGGCCGGGGTGGGGCAGAACCAGGTCGAGGTCGACCTGCAGCCGAGCGACGGCAGCCCGCCTGTGGGGATCGATCCCACCTCCGATATCTTCATCGGCATCTCGGTGGTGGAGGGGCGCGGCGGTGCCCTGCTGGAGAGCCTGCAGGACGGCTCGGTGCGGCTATTCAACACCGTCACCGGGGAAGCGGTGGCGTTCAACATCAACACCACCGGTGGCTTCGACTCCCTGACCATCTCGCCGAAGGACGGGCTCGACCCCTACACCAGCTACACCCTGGTGATCGATGGCTTCCAGGATCGCGGCAGCAACACCGACACCTCGGCGCCGACGCGGGACTTCCAGAAGTTCACCACCACCTTCGTCACCGGCGCCGAGGCCGAGATACCGGACAGCGAAGTGGCCTTCAACTCGACCGTGGAGCTGAATGGCGTCGAGGACGACGCCTATCAGTTCACCTCGATGACGCTGTCGCCGGACAGCAGCAAGCTCTACGTCTCGACCATGAACGGCGAGATCAGACGCTTCGACATCGATCCGATCACCGGCGCCTTGTCCCACGAGCAGACCCTGGCGCTGGACTACTTCCAGGATGACGCCGGCGCCCGCGGCATCATCGGCCTGACCTTCGATCCGACCGATCCCGATGTGATCTGGGTCACCGACAACTACCCGATCCCGCTCACCGGGCGTGACAACGGCGTGCCCGACTTCAGCGGTCGGGTGAGCAAGATCACCCTGGATCCCGACGACACCGTGTTCAGCGGTAGCGCCCAGACCTATATCGCCGGGCTGCCACGCTCCAATGGCGACCACGTCACCAACAGCCTGGTGTTCCACGCCAACCCGGCCTACGACGCGCTCACCAACCCCGATGTGCCGCCCTATCTGATGTATGTCTCCCAGGGGGCCAACACCGCCATGGGCCAGGACGACAGCGCCTGGGGCAATCGGCCAGAGCGCCTGCTCAATGCCAGTGTGCTCGAGATCGACCCCTACCGTGAGGCGCCCCCCGGCGGTTTCGACGTCTCCACCGAGCCGCTGCCCATCGACGGCTCCAACACCCGCTATCCGGATAGCGACGGCGACCTCAAGAATGGCCCGATCGATATGGGTGGGGGGCAGTATCTGGTGTTCGCCGCCGACGGCACCGCCAGCATGCAGGATGCCGACGGCAATCTGCTGATCCAGTACTACGACCCCTATGCCGCCGACGCGGTGCTCAAGATCTATGCCACCGGCATTCGCAACGCCTACGACCTGGTGTGGCACTCCAACGGCTCGCTCTACCTGCCCACCAACGGCTCTGCGGCGGGTGGCAGCACGCCGGACGACCCGGCAACGGCGGTGGACGAGGGGCTGATCAATGTCGGCATCGAAGACGACTTCCTGTTCCAGATCGAGAAGGGCGGCTACTACGGCCATCCCAATCCGCTGCATGACGAGTACGTACTCAACGGCGGCAATCCGACCAGCGGCAAGGATCTCAACGAGACCGACGAGTATCCGGTGGGCACCCAGCCCGACCCCAACTACCGCGGTGAGGATATCTACTCGCTGGGGACCAACCGCTCGCCCAACGGCGCGATCGAATACACCAGCGGCGTGTTCGGCGCCACGCTCAAGGGGAGTCTGCTGTTCGTCGAGTACTCCGGCGGCGACGACGTCCGCTGGATCACGCTGGATGCCGACGGCAAGGTCAGCGGCGACAGCGTGCTACGCGACCCCGATGGCAAGGTGATCAGCTTCGTCGACCCGCTGGACATCATCCAGAACCCGCTGACAGGACAGCTCTATCTCATGACGCTCAATCGTACCAATGGCCAGAGCCAGATCATTCGTCTCGATCCGGTCCCCGGTGACGTCGTGGTGCCGGGCGACGATCTCAAGAGCGTGGCCACGATCCAGGCCGAGGACGACACCCTGGCGACGATCGCCAGCGGCGCCGGCGCCCAGATCGTGATCCGCGACGGCGACACCCCCGAGCCGGCGTCGGCCAATGTCGGCACCGCCTCCGGCGTGCGCCCCGGCGCCTATGGCGTGGATGGCAACACCGACGACAGCGACGGCGTGGTCGGCGGCTACGCCGATTTCGGCAGCACCAACAACGACTTCATCACCTTCAATGTCAATGTCGATGTCGCGACGGGCGACGCCGGCGATGCGGTACTGCGGGTGCGCTACGCCAACGGCGGCACCGGCGAGCGCCCGCTGGAGGTGTTCGTCAATGGCGAGAGCGTGGGTACCTACGGCTTCGCACCGCCGGCCGGCGTCAGCAGCGGCAATACGGCCTGGAACACCTGGCAGACGCTGGACGTACCGGCGACGCTGCTGGCCGGCGCCAACAGCATCACGCTGCGCTCGGTCAACAATACCGGCCCCAACATCGACCAGCTCGAGGTGCTGGTCCACGACAGCTCCCCGGGCTATACCGTCTACGAAGCGGAGAGCGCCACCCTCGAGGGCGGCGCCGTGGTGGTACCGTCGACGGTCAGCGACCGCGACGCCTCCGGTGACGGCTATGTCGACTTCGTCGGCAGCGGCGACCAGACCCTGAGCTGGCAGGTGGAGGTCGCCAGCAGCGGCGTCTACGAGATCGGTTTCCGCTACTCGCTGACCACCGGCAAGGCCGATCGCCCCCTGGCACTGGAGGTCAACGGCAGCGACTACCCGGCGGTCGACTTCCCGGCCAAGAGCGCCACGGTGAGCGACTGGGTCTATCAGACCGTGCAGGTGACCCTGACCGCCGGCAGCAATACCATTGCGGTGACCGCCCCCAACGCCAATGGTCCCGACATCGACCTGCTGCGGGTGCCCGACGAGCCGCTCAGCGTGGTCGCCGACGGCAAGATCAGTGCGGTCAGCGCCGATCCCGCCTTCTTCAGCGATCGGCTCGCCTTCAACTATCTCGAGAATAACCACGCCAGCGGGTCGGCACCGGAGGCGCGGGAGTACAAGGACAGCGGTACGGTCATCGTCACCAACCAGGGCAGCGGTGACCTGACGTTGACGGGCGCCACGCTGGAAGGCCCCTTCCGCCTGAGCGATCCCGATGCCCTCGAAGGGCACGTGCTGGCGCCGGGCGCCGCGCTGTCGGTAGACGTGTTGTTCGACCGCGCCGCCTATACGCCGCCGGCCAACAATGCCGACGATGGGGTGTTCCAGGGCACGCTGACCCTCCACTCCAACGACGCCGACACGCCGATCACCCAGATTCAGCTGGCCGGCTTCTGGCAGGCCCGCGACGAGGGCGGCTGGGAGCCCAACCTCAACGAGATCTGGCGGGTCTTCGGCTTCGGCAACCACATCGACGGCCTCTCCACCCTCGACGGCGGCGGCGGGTCGGTGCTGGAGGATTTCGATCTCTACCGGGCGGTCAATGACGAAGAGGTACTGTCGCGCTACTGGCAGCTGGCCGATGGTGCACAGAGCGCCAAGGTGACCCAGCTGGCGGCGCTGCACGGATACAGCGGTGCGCTGCTGGCGCTGCATGCGCCGGGCGACAAGAGTGAGCGCACCTCGCTGATGAACCACGATTCGCTCTACAGCCAGTCGTTCCTGCCCCATGTCGCCAACGGCAACTACGCCACTGCCACCTTCGACCGTGGCCGCATCCCCGACAGTTGGGCCGGCGACGATGTCTTCGGCATCTCGGTCGCCAACCTCTCCACCGACCCCTCGCTCAACCCGCACGGGGGCAGTACGCCGCCGCCGGCGGACACCGGTATCGAGCGCGGCTATACCGTGCGCGTGTTCCAGGCCTACGACAGCGAGCACAACGCGATTCCCGACACCTACTTCGTGGTGATGGACTACACCGGGATCAACTACGACTACAACGACAACGTCTATCTGGTCCAGGGTATCCAGCCGGCGGTGCGCTCACCGTTCAACGACACCCATACACCCTGGGCGGTGGATGCCGACGGCCTCACCCTGGACGCCGCGCTGTTCGACGAAGGGCCGGCGCACCTGGCCTACAAGGATTCGAGCGAGGCCCAGCTGGGCAATTCCGACTTTCGCGATATCGGGGTCGATATCCAGGGCGATGGCGACGCCATCGGCTGGATCGAGGAGGGTGAGTGGGTGGAGTACACCCTGGAGGTCGACAGCGCCGGCGTCTACGATCTCTCCTTCCTCTCTGCCCTGGGGGCCGAGGGCGACAGCACGCGCTCGATCAGCGCCACCTTCGACCACGGTAGCGGGGTCTACGCCGTGGCCGATGTCGGTGTCGGCTACTCCGGAGGCTGGAACACCTTCCTGCCCACCCAGAGCCATCAGGTGATGCTCGAGGCGGGGGAGCAGACGCTGCGCCTGACCTTCCACGGCGGCGCCATGAACCTGGCGTCGTTCACCCTGACACCGGCCAGCCAGAGCGCCTTCAATGCCGACGGTACGCCCTGGACGGTGGATAGCGAGTTCACCCTGCAGGCTGCACTCTACGATCAGGGTGGCGAAGGGGTGGCTTACCACGACAGCAGCGACGCGCAGTTGGGCACGGACTTCCGCGGTGAAGGCGTCGACATTCGCGGCGATGGGGAGGCGATCGGCTGGATCGACAACGGCGAGTGGGTGGAGTACACCCTCGATGTCGCCGAGGCCGGCACCTACCAGCTGTCGTTCGCCGCTGCCACCACCTCCGGTGGGCGCAGCGTCACCGCCAGCGTGGCGCAGGAGGGCCAAGTCTACGATAGCGCGACCTCGGCCAGCGTGATCAACACCGGCGGCTGGAACAACTACCAGAGCAATGATGGCGTTACGCTCGATCTGGCGGCGGGGGAGCAGGTGCTGCGGCTGACCTTCAACGGCGGCGCCATGAACCTGGCCGACTTCACGCTGACCGCCACCGGTACCTCGACCGCGAGTGGCAGCGGCACGCCGAGTGCCAGCGATACAACGTCCGCCACCAGCGACAGCAGCAGTCTCGACAATGAAGTGGCGATGAGCGACGACGTCGCGATCAGTGGGGTCGACACGCCCCCGCACGTCGAGATCGTCTGAGACGACGCGGCCCGGCGTGTGTCCACGCCGGGCCGCGGGGCATGCGGCGGCTGTCGGCCGTCGAGCGTCGAGCGTCGGCCCTGGGTCGTCGGCGCCGGTGCTCAGCCGACGCGGTAGGCGTGGGGCATCTCCGCCAGCAGGCCACGCCCGCCGGCCAGCGTCAGCGCCAGATCCTGCAGGCAGTCCCACACCGGCAGCGGCACGGCGCCCTTGATCGCCAGATCGATGCGCTGGGAGAACAGCAACAGCTTGTGCAGCCGCCGCAGCGGCAGGCGGTTGAGCGCCTGCTGATAGCCGGGACGGCGTTTCTCGGGAATCATCGGGCGCTGCGCCTTGCAGGCGTGGTCGAGGCTCTGGCCCTGATCGAGATGCTGGAAGATCGACAGCAGGGTGCGCAGTTCACGGGTCAGCGACCACAGCACCACCGGAGCCTCGATGCCCTCTTCGCGCAGGCCACCGACGATGCGTGCGACCCGCTCGCGCTCGCCGCGCAGGCAGGCATCGGTGAGGGTGAAGACATCGTAGCGCGCGCTGCTCTCGACACCGCTGGCAATCGACTCGAGTGTCAGCCGTGCATTGGGCGGCATCAGCAGCGCCAGCTTCTGCAGCTCCTGGTCAGCGGCGAGCAGGTTGCCCTCGGTGCGCTCACCGAGCAGGCGCGCCGCGTCCATGTCCAGATTGAGCCCGTGGCGCGTGGCGCGGTCGCGCATCCAGAAGCCCAGCCGCTGATGATCCACCGGCCACACCGGCACGAACAGCCCGATCTTGTCGAGCGCCTTGAACCACTTGCTCGACTGCGCCTTGCGGTCCAGTCGCTGGGCGCTCAGCAGCAGCACGTTGTCGCTGTCGCCGGCCTTGTCGGCGTAGGCTTCCAGCGCCTTGCCCCCCTCCTGGCCTGGGGACTGGCCGCCGAGCCGCACCTCGATCAGCTTGCTCGAGGCGAACAGTGACAGGCTCGCCGCCGACTCCAGCAGCTGGGTCCACTGAAAGCCCGACTCGACGTGGAGCACCTCGCGCTCCTCGATGCCGCGCTCCCGGGCGACCCGGCGCACCGCATCGCACGCCTCCATATGGATCAGCGGTTCGTCGCCGGAGACCACGATCACCGGCGGCAGGCGCTTGGCCAGCGCCGCTTCCAGCTTGTCGGGAAAGACTTTCATGGCGTCAAGACTGTCATGGCGTATCGAGGGCGGCCAGACGGTCGATCAACTGGTCGGCGGCCTCGCGGCGCAGGCGCTCGACCGTCTGCTTGCGCATCTCGTCACTGGCGTAGAGGTTGTTGTCCGACAGCAGCACCGTGGTCGAGGTCTGCAGCTGCTGCTGATTCAGCAGGTAGGCGCCGTCGCCCACGCGCTGTACGGAGAAGGGCGCGGTGAGCGTGATCTCGGTCTCGCGGCTGCCGGAGTCGGCGCGGGTCAGGCGGCGATCTCTGACCTGCTCGTCGCCCAGATTGAGACGCAGATCGGCGCTGTCGTCGATCGCGGCGCCGGCGCTCTTGAGCCGTTGGCGTACGATCTCACTGAACGGCGAGACATTGGCGCTCAGCGCGATCTTGGAGAAGGGCAGTTCGGCCTGTCCGAGACCGCGGAGCTGAAACCCGCAGCCCGCCAGCGTGGTCACAGCCAACGCCAGCAGACCGATCACTACGGGGCGACGCATCATCAGATAACTCCTTGTCGAGAGCGGCACCGCCAGGGCGGTGCCGGGGGCGGATGATCCCATCCGCCCAATGGTTCGGGTTGCGCGGGTGCGGGGGTCAGTTGGCGACGATATTGACCAGCTTGCCCGGCACCACGATCACCTTGCGTACGCTCTTGCCCTCGAGATGGCGCTGGACGTTCTCCGCCGCCATGGCCAGGGCTTCGACCGCTGCCTTGTCGGCATCGGCGGGCACGTCGAGGCGCGCCCGCAGCTTGCCGTTGACCTGCACCGCGAGTTCGATGCTGGCCTTGACCAGCGCCTTTTCGTCGACCTCCGGCCAGGCGGCGTCGATCACCGGATCCGAGTGGCCGAGGGACTGCCACAGCGCATGGCAGGCGTGGGGAGTGATCGGTGCCAGCAGCAGCACGCACGCCTCGAGCGCTTCGCGGGCCACGGCCAGCCCCTGGGGCGAGGTATCAGCGTAGCGGCCGAGGGCGTTGGTCAGCTCCATCACCGCGGCGATCGCGGTATTGAAGGTGGTGCGGCGGCCGATGTCGTCTCCCGCCTTGGCGATCGTCTCGTGGGTCTTGCGGCGCAGATCGATCGCCGCGTCGTCGAGGGCGGTCACGTCGAGAGCGGCCGGAGTGCCGGCGGCCAGGTGGTCGGCGGTGAGCTTCCACAGCCGCTTGAGAAAGCGGTGGGCGCCCTCGACACCGGAGTCGGACCACTCCAGCGACTGCTCCGGCGGGGCCGCGAACATCATGAACAGGCGCACGGTATCGGCGCCGAAGCGATCGATCATCGCCTGCGGGTCGACCCCGTTGTTCTTCGACTTCGACATCTTCTCGATGCCGCCCATCTCCACCGGCTCGCCGTCACTGCCGAGGCGGGCGCGCAGCGGGCGGCCCTTGTCGTCGCGGTCGACCTCCACGTCGGCCGGATTGAACCACTGCTTGGCGCCGTTGGCGGACTCGCGGTAGAAGGTCTCGGCGATCACCATGCCCTGGGTGAGCAGGCGCTGGAACGGCTCGTCGCTGCCGACCAGGCCCTCGTCGCGCATCAGCTTGTGGAAGAAGCGGGCGTAGAGCAGGTGCAGGATGGCGTGCTCGATACCGCCGATGTAGAGATCCACCGGCAGCCAGTAGTCGGCACGCTCGTCGAGCATTGCCTCCGGATTGTCGGCGCAGCAGAAGCGCGCGTAGTACCAGGAGGACTCCATGAAGGTGTCGAAGGTATCGGTCTCGCGGGTCCAGCCATCGCCCAGGTCGTAGAACGCCGGCATCTTCTTGAGCGGCGAGCCCGAGGCGTCGACTTCCACTTCCAGCGGCAACGCCACCGGCAGCTCGGCGTCGGTGAGCGGTACGGTCTGGCCCTCGGGGCCGTACTTGACCGGGATCGGTGCGCCCCAGTAGCGCTGACGCGCCACGCCCCAGTCGCGCAGGCGGTAGTTGATCTTGACCTTGCCGCGGCCCTGGGCTTCCAGCCTGGCGGCGATGGCATCGAACGCCGCTTCGAACTCGAGCCCGTCGAACTCGCCGGAGTTGATCAGACGCCCATGCTCGACATAGGCGCCCTGGCTCAGGTCGGGGGCCTGACCGTCGGCGTCGGCGATTACCGGTGCCAGCGCCAGGTCGTACTTGGTGGCGAACTCCCAGTCACGCTGGTCGTGGGCCGGCACCGCCATCACCGCGCCGGTGCCGTACTCCATCAGCACGAAGTTGGCGACGAAGATCGGCACTTCCTGGCCGGTGAGCGGATGGATCGCACGCAGCCCGGTATCGCGGCCGCGCTTCTCCATGGTCGCCAGTTCGGCCTCGGAGTTCCCCCCCTGCTGGCACTCGATCAGGAACTCGGCCAGGGCGGGATCGCTCGTGGCCGCGTGCTTGGCCAGCGGGTGGCCGGCGGCGACCGCCACATAGGTGACGCCGAACAGGGTGTCGGGGCGGGTGGTGTAAACATCGAGATCGCGCAGCTCGGCGGCGAGGTCCGCGCCGGCCACATCGAAGGTGAGCTCGATGCCGCGCGACTTGCCGATCCAGTTGCGCTGCATGGTCTTGACCTGCTCGGGCCACTCGACCTTGTCGAGATCGGCCAGCAGCTCATCGGCATAGTCGGTGATCTTCAAAAACCACAGCGGGATCTCCTTGCGCTCGACCCGCGCGCCGGAGCGCCAGCCGCGGCCGTCGATCACCTGCTCGTTGGCGAGCACGGTCTGGTCGACCGGGTCCCAGTTGACCGTGGACATCTTCTTGTAGACCACGCCTTTCTCCACCAGCTTGGCGAAGAACCACTGCTCCCAGCGGTAGTAGTCGACGTCGCAGGTGGCGAATTCACGGTCCCAGTCATAGGCGAAGCCCAGCGCCTGGAGCTGGCTGCGCATGTAGTCGATGTTGGCGTAGGTCCACTTGCCCGGGGCTACGCCGTTGTTGATCGCGGCGTTCTCCGCCGGCATGCCGAAAGCGTCCCAGCCCATCGGCTGCAGCACGTTCTTGCCGCGCATGCGCTGGAAGCGGCTGACCACGTCGCCGATGGTGTAGTTGCGCACGTGACCCATGTGCAGCTTGCCGCTGGGGTAGGGGAACATCGACAGGCAGTAGAATTTCTCGCGAGTCAGATCCTCGCTCGCCTTGAAGCTCTGATGCTCGTTCCAGAATTGCTGTGCGGCGCGTTCGATCGCTTGCGGGTTGTAGTGGGCGTCCATCGGTTCGGTCATGCACCTTGCGTTCGGCGTGAGAGAGCGCCAGGCGTCCCGCGAAAAGCTATACTCTGAAGAGACGGAAAGTGCGGGGCCGGCGTCGATTTTCAGGCCCACAAGCATACCCCAGACCCGCTGCGGCAGGTAGGGGCGTGCGATGCCGGCCGGCGCAGCAGCAGACACCGCCGCGGCTCTGAAGAGCGTGCCGTGAGCGGCGACAAAGCGGGCGTCGCTGACACTTTGTACGAAAAGGCGACGCGCCGGACATGTAGCGGTCAATGTAGAAGGAGATGGCCATGACAGAACATCAATCAGCGCCGCAGGACCCGCAGGAGCGTTCACGCCTGAGCGAGGCTTACGAACGTGTCCTCACGCGGCTGAAAGATGGCGGTGGCGAGCTCTCCTGGGAGAGTTTTCAGCGCGAACTCGACGAGGCGGTGGCCTTCGAGTCCGAGTTCGAAGAGTTCACCAAGGATGAGATGGCCCTGCTGCGCGCCTGGGTCGAGCGCGACATGCGCGACTTTCGTCAGTTCCTGGCCAAGGGCGGCGAAGGGGTGGCGAGCTGGCTGGGTATCGATCTCGACGTGCTGTCGCGGCGGGTCTCGGAAGCGCTGTTCTCGATCGCCGATCGTACCACCATCGACCGCGAACGCTTCGAGGACGATCTCGAAGCGGCGCGTGCCGATTACACCGCCGGCGAGATCGCGCTGCCCGGCCGCATGAGCTGCGTCCACTGCAGTGCCAGCGTCACCTTCACCCAGGTCAAGCGATTGGAGGCGTGCCACGCCTGCGGTCACCGCTACTTCCAGCGCGACTCTGGCGCACCGCGCCCCGCCACCGACTGATCCCGACCGGGCCGGGCCACGGCCCGGCGCCTGCCGCGCCCGCTGACGGGCACTTTTATCGCGGAAACCGTCTCCGCGGCGCTCCCGATACTCGGGGACCGCTGCGGGGCGGGCCGCCATGCCTATCTCTCGGCGCTCTGGTGCCCCGATGATCTCGCTTCGACGACCACCTCAGCGGGGTAACGGCTGCTCTGTGTCCGGCGCGACCTCGCGCCAGGTCGACTCGTCGGCATCCAGTGCGCGATCCGCCGTCTCCGGCAGGCGCATACCGCCCCACAGTGCCAGCAGCGTGATCGCGATCAGGTAGTAGGCCGGAGCCAGAGGGTGGCCGGTGCTGTCGATCAGCCAGGTCGCGACCAGCGGCGCGGTGCCGCCGAAGATGGTGTAGGAGACGTTGTAGCAGAGCGCGGAGGCGGTGTAGCGCACCCGGGTGGGGAACTGCTCCGACAGCAGCACCGCGGTGACCACGCCGCAGATCACCGCGCCGACGGCCATCAGCGCGGCGCCGATCATCGACGAGAGCCACTCGCCGCTGGCGGCCAGGGTGTAGGCCGGGAACACCGCCGCGATCAGCGCGATGCCGGCGGAGAGAATGGTGCGCCGGCGCCCGACCCTGTCGGCGTAGCGTCCGACCAGTGGGCACAGCGCGGCGGCGAACAGCAGCGCTCCCAGGCTCGCCAGCAGGGCCGTGGTGCGGGTCGCTCCCCCCACTACCTGCATGTAGGTCGTGAAGTAGGTGGTGAACATGTAGAACGACAGCGCCGTCGCCGAGATGAAGGCGCTGAGGCAGACGATGGTGGCACCGTGGGAGCGCAGGGTCTCGCCCAGCGGCGAGTGGGGCACGGCGTGCTGCGCCTTGAGCGCCTGGAAAGCCGGCGACTCGTCGAGTCGCATGCGCATGTAGAGGCCGACCAGCCCCAGCGGCGCCGCGATCAGGAAGGGCACGCGCCAGCCCCAGTCGGTCATGGCCTGCTCCGAGAGCAGCGTACTGATGGCGTAGGTGAGCGCCGCCGCGGTGGCGAAGGCGGCGAAGGTCGAGACCGGCACGAAGCTGCCGTAGCGCGCCTTGCGCCTGCGCGGTGCGTGCTCCATCACGAAGGCGCAGGCGCCGGCGTACTCGCCGCCGGCGGAGAAGCCCTGGATGCAGCGCGCCAGGGCCAGAGCCAGCGGCGCCAGCAGGCCGATGCTCGAGTAGGTCGGCAGCAGGCCGATCAGGGTCGTGGCGCCGGCCATCAGCATCACGGTCATCGCCAGCACCCGCTTGCGGCCGATGCGATCGCCGAGCATGCCGAAGAAGATACCGCCGAGGGGGCGCAGGGCAAAGGAGACCGCAAACACGGCGAAGGTCTGCAGCAGCGCCAGCGACGGGTCGCCGGGCGGGAAGAAGTGATTGGCGATCACCACGGCGAGGAAGCCGTAGACGGCGAAGTCGAACCACTCGACGAAATTGCCGATCGCCGAGGCGGCGATCACCTTGCGCAGCGTCGAGATGTCGACCTCGGCGTCGGGGTGATTGTTGTTGTTGGGCACGTCCGGTCACTCGCAAGCAGAGGGTTAGCCCTCAAGCCTAGAGCCGAACGCCTTGGCTGCGCGCTGCGCCAGCGACGAAGAGTGTTCCCGCTGCGACCTCGGGAAGGGGCGGCTGGCACCCTTGGCGCCGGTCAGGCTCACTGCCCCAGCTGCTGGCGCAGACGCTCGCGGGAGTCCTCCTCCAACCGCGAATAGAGGTCGAACTCGTCGAGCACCGGACGCCCCAGTGCCAGCTCGAAGGCGGCCTGGTTCGACTCGCTGGCATAGGCGGCGTGGCGGGTGTCGCCCAGGTTGGACTGGAAGATCCCGGCGGCACTGACCGGCAGGAAGTCCTCGTAGGTGATCGGCAGTGCCTCGACCCAGTGTCGGGCGATCAGGGCGTCCAGGTCCGCCGGCGGTGTCTCGCCTGCGGCCAGGGCGGCGTGGCCGGTATCGCTCAGTCGATAGCGGAAGTAGGCCAGGCCCTGCTGGCGCAGGCTGTCGAGATCATCGGGGAGATCGGCGAAGACCTCGCCCAGCTGACGCTGGTGGGCCGCGTTGTCGGCGGCTGGCGGCAACTCGCGCGAGCGCGCCAGCAGAGCGTCGTAGCGCTCGCGACCGGCTCGGGTCAGGGCGATGCCGCGCTGCTCGATCTCGCCGAAGCGCGCGGTATGGGTCCCGTCGTCGCGGCCGGCAAAGCGGATCGACTCCTCGAGCGCCTTGAAGCTGGTCTGGCGCAGCAGGATCGGGCAGCGCCGCGGCGGCGGACCCTCGATCACCGCCTTGGGGTCGATGCCGTAGGCGGGCATCGCCGCCTGGGCGGCATCGATATCCAGGGTGCGCGGCGTCAGATGGTTGATGTGCGGGCCACGGAAGCAGACCACGTCGGCCACCAGGCGGTGGGCGTCGTGCAGTGCCTGATAGGTGGCGTGATCCACGGTGGCGTCCTGGTGCCAGCGGAAGGTCTCCAGGATGGCGCCGACGAAGCGTTCGGCCTGGTGGGCATCGAAGCCTCCCTGGCGTTCGCCGAGTTCGAGCAGCTCGCGCGCCTCCTGGGTGAAGATATCGCGCCCGGCGAGGATGGCGGTGGCCTGGCGCCGCAGGTCGTCGTCGCTGATCAGCTCGAGGCGCAGCAGCGAGGTGAAGACGCGGAACGGATTGCGTTTGAGCGCCGCTTCGTCGACCGGGCGGAAGGCGGTGGAGTGCACCGGGACGCCGGCCTGGGAGAGGTCGTAGTAGCCGACCGGCTCCATCCCCATCAGGGCGAAGACCCGGCGCAGCAGCGACAGCTCCTCGGCGGTGCCGACCCGGATGGCGCCGTGGCGCTCGACGTCGAGGCGTTCGAGCTCGCCGCCTGCAGCCAGCGTCTGCGCCAGTTCGGGGTCCGCCGCCAAGGTCTTGGCGTTGATGTCGGCGACCAGCTCGAGCAGGGTGCCGTACTGCGGCACCTCGTGGCGGTACATGTCGGACATCGCCTGCGAAAAGGCGGTGCGAACCTCGTCGGGGGATACCAGGGAAAGCGTCATGATGGGATGGCTCGATACGCGAAGGATGAGTTCAGGTTCCCATCCTTCGCCATCGTGGGCGGGCTGACAAGGGCGTGTGGGCGCGTCGGGCCCAATCGATAAAGCCGGGTCGCATTTGCGGAAATGACGGCGTTGACGCCGCCGCCTCTCTCGACCCGGCTTAGAGCGCCTTCCACAATCGCTAGACGACGTGGGCTTATCCGGGGCAGGGCGTCGCGAGGGCGCTGTGAATCCCTCCCTGGGCGCTACCTTTGCCATCCCTGGCAAAGGACCCTCGCTTTGCCCTGCCCTCCGGCGCCCATCGTCAGAAAGTTTGGAAACACCTCCAAGGTATCAGGCGCGCTGGAAGCGGCGGGTCAGACCCGGCAGCAGCAGCAGCAGCGCAAGCCCCCAGGCCGGCCAGCTGCCGGTGCGGGTGAACGGGGTCAGCCCGGTCATCGGGACCACCTCGCCGACCACGCTGGCGGGGGTGAACTGAGGCGCGCGCTCGCGCAGCCGGCCCTGGTCGTCGATGATCGCGGTGACACCGTTGCTGGTCGCGCGGACCACGTAGCGGCCGTTCTCCAGCGCCCGCAGGCGGGCCATCTGCAGATGTTGCAGCGGGCCGATCGAGTGTCCGAACCAGGTGTCGTTGGAGACCGTGAGCAGCACATTGCTGTCACGGGCGCGCTCGGCGACCAGGTCCGGGTAGACGATCTCGTAGCAGATGGCGCTGCCGATGGCGATGCGGTGGGTCAGGATCGGTGGCTGCGAGTCGGCGCCGGCGCTGAAGCTCGACATCGGCAGGTCGAAGAAGTCGATCACTCCGCGCAGCAGGGAGTCGAGTGGCAGGTACTCGCCGAACGGCACCAGGTGCACCTTGCGGTACTCGCCGCGGGTGGCGCCGACGCCGATGATGGCGTTGTAGTAGTGATCGTCGGCATCGCGCTGGACGATGCCGGTGAGCAGTGCGCTCTGCGCCGGCAGCGTCGCCTGTAGCCGCTCCAGATAGGGCAGCGCCTGCTGCGCCAGCATCGGCAGCGCGGTCTCCGGCCACACGATGACATCGACGTCGTCGGGCAGCTCGCGGGTCATGCGGGTATAGGTGTTGACCGCCTGACGCTGGCCCTCGGCACTCCACTTGCTGAGCTGGGGCAGGTCGCCCTGGAGCAGCGCGAAGCGCAGCGGGTCGGCGGCCTGCTGGGTCCAGTGGGTCGGCAGCGCCAGCGGCAGCAGCCAGAGCACGGCGAGGGGCGCCGCGGCCCACCAGCGGCGGCGGCAGAAGGCCACCAGCAGGGTGCCGGATAGCGCCACGATCAGCGACAGCAGATAGACCCCACCGATCGGCGCCCAGGGGGCCAGCGGCGAATCGACCTGGGCGCTGCCCAGCAGCAGCCAGGGGAAGCCGGTGAAGGCCCAGCTGCGAAAGGCCTCGCCCAGCACCCAGGCACCGGCGAAGCTCAACACGGCCCAGCGCGGCGTGGTGAAGCGGCGGTAGAGGCCGAAGATCAAGGCGTGGAACAGCGCCAGGGTAGCGACGAAGAGTACGGTCAAAAACAGCGCCAGCGGCATGCCGGTGTAACCGTAGTCGTGGATCGAGACGTAGACCCAGGAGGCCCCGCTACCGAACAGCCCGACCCCGAACAGCCAGCCGCGCAGGGTGGCCTGACCCAGAGTGAGGCGGTGCTGATCGAGGGCCACCAGGGCGACGGCGATAGGCCCCAGCCACCATAGATGAAAGGGGGCGAAACTCAGCGTGGCCAGCACCCCGGCGACCAGCGCGGCGAGATAGGCCGGCCACGGGCGGCGGGCGGAAATGAGGGGCAGAGCGGCGGGCATTGGGGGCACTCCTTGCGCAAAGTGCCCCTTATATCAGAGTCGCTCGACGGCGTCGCGGCGGTTGCCGTGCGCGTCAGTCCTCGAGGTGGCGCGCGCGCTCCTGCTCCAGCGTTGCCGGCACCGGGCGCGCCTGCAGCAGCCGGATGCGCCGGTTGTCGGCATTGAGCACGGTGAAGCGCCACTCGCCGAGATCGGTATGCTCGTTGCGTCGCGGCAGGTGGCCGAAGCGCTGCATGATCAGCCCGCCGACGGTGTCGAACTCCTCGTCGGAGAACTCGGTACCGAACTGTTCGTTGAAATCCTCGATCGGGGTGAGCGCACGCACTGCGAAGGTGCCGTCGCCGAGATCGCGGATGTCCTCCTCCTCGTCGGTGTCGTGTTCGTCCTCGATATCGCCGACGATCTGCTCGAGGATATCCTCGATGGTGACGATGCCGGCGGTACCGCCATACTCGTCGACCACGATCGCCATATGGTTATGGGTATCGCGGAACTCCTTGAGCAGGCTGTTGAGACGCTTGGACTCGGGCACGAACATCGCCGGACGCAGCACGTCGCGCAGCGAGAAGGTCTCGCGCTCCTGGCTGTTGCGCTTGAGCAGCGGCAGCAGATCCTTGACCAGCAGGATGCCGAGGACGTCATCCAGATTGTCGTCGATCACCGGATAGCGCGAGTGGGCGGTTTCCAGAATGATCGGCAGGCAATCCTCCGGGCGCTGGTCGACGCACACCGCGGTGACCTGGGAGCGCGGGATCATCACCTCACGCACCTGCTGGTCGCTGATCTGGAAGGCGCCCTCGATGATGGTCAGGGCGTCCTGGTCGAGGTTGAGCTTGGGGCCCGCTTCACGCAGGAAGGTGAGCAGCTCCTCGCGGGAGCTGGGCTCGTCGAAATCGCTCGAGAAGGTACTGATCAGTTTTTCCAGCCAGGATCGACTGCTCTGGCTACTCGATCGGTCTTCGCTCATGAGTGGGAGTCTCTTGTCCTCGGATGCCGTTGGGGCTGGGTACGAAAACGAAAAGCGCTCGCGGACCCAAGTCGGCCCGTGAGCGCGTGTCGGTGATGTTGTCTTGCCGCCACTGGGGCGGTAGCGGAACCTGGGCCGCGTCCCTGCATCCGGGCGCAGCGTGGCGGAGGCTCGTCGGTGGGATCGGCCGGTTGGGACGGGCTTGCGTCG
Organism: Salinicola sp. RZ23; assembly: GCF_003206675.1. Classification (NCBI taxonomy): domain Bacteria; kingdom Pseudomonadati; phylum Pseudomonadota; class Gammaproteobacteria; order Oceanospirillales; family Halomonadaceae; genus Salinicola; species Salinicola sp. RZ23. The sequence goes on along the minus strand of NZ_PZJK01000013.1, from coordinate 285,814 downwards.
ATACGCTCCCAGCAGGGAGCGGCGTACGTCGATGTCGGCATGGGCTCGATGTGGTTGCCTGGACGGTCGATTCGGTCAGCGATCACGTGACGACGGTATGGCCGGCGCCTCGGTAGACGCCGCCTGGCCGCTGTCGCTCCGGTCTTGGCGCGCGCCTGCGAATCGTCTGACTATCTGTCTTCTAAATAGGGGTCGGCAATGCCGAACCCGGCCAGCAGCGTGCGCTCCAACGCCTCCATCTGCTCGGCCTCTGCGTCATCTATATGGTCATAGCCGAGCAAATGCAAGCAACCGTGTATTACCAGATGGGCGTAGTGATCGTGGCAGGACTTGCCCTGTTCGGCGGCTTCGGCGACCACCACGGCATGGCAGATCACCAGGTCGCCGAGCAGCCCCACCTCGATGCCCGGCGGCCCCTCGAAGGGGAACGAGAGCACGTTGGTGGGCTTGTCCTTGCCGCGATAGTCGCGGTTGAGCTGGCGGCTTTCGTCGCGTTCGACGAAGCGCACGGTGAGCTCGCGGCGCGACTCCTCGGCGTGGTCGAGCACCCGCCCGATCCAGGTCTCGAGATCGGCGGCGCTGGGCAGCTCGGCGGTGGCCGCGTCGGCCACCGCGACCTGACGGTCGATCTCGAGGCTCACGAGGCGCCACCGTCACGCGCGGCGCTGGCCTCCAGGCGCGCCTGACGCCGCTCTTCGCGACGCTTGCGATCGGCGGCCTCCTCGCTGGCTTCGTGGAGGTCGTAGGCCTCGATGATGCGCTGCACCAGCGGGTGGCGTACCACGTCCTTGGGGGCGAACTGGGTAATGCCGATACCGGCGGTGTCGCGCAGTACCTCCAGCACATGGATCAGGCCGGAGCTCGACCCCCGCGGCAGGTCGACCTGGCTGGCGTCGCCGGTGATCACTGCGGTGGAGCCGAAGCCGATACGCGTCAGGAACATCTTCATCTGCTCGCGCGTGGTGTTCTGGCTCTCGTCGAGGATGATGAAGGCGTTGTTGAGCGTGCGCCCGCGCATGTAGGCGAGCGGGGCGATCTCGATGATCTGGCGCTCGATCAGTTTGTTGACCTGTTCGAAGCCGAGCATCTCATAGAGCGCATCGTAGAGCGGGCGCAGATAGGGATCGATCTTCTGCGCCAGATCACCGGGCAGGAAACCGAGCTTCTCACCCGCCTCGACCGCCGGACGCACCAGCAGGATGCGCCGGACTTCCTGGCGATTGAGCGCCTCGACCGCCGCGGCCACCGCCAGATAGGTCTTGCCGGTGCCCGCCGGGCCGATGCCGAAGTTGATGTCGTGGCGGCGAATGCTGGCGACATAGCCCTGCTGGTTGAAGCCGCGGGGCTTGATCAGCGCCCGCGGCGTGCGGATCAGAATGCCGCCTTCCTCGAGATCGCCGCTCTCCTCCTCGAGCGCCTCGACCCCTGACTCCTGCAGATAGAGGTGGACGGTGTCGGGGAGCAGCTCTTCGGCCTCGGTCTCGCGGTAGAGGTGTTCGAGCACGTTGGCGGCGGCCTTGACGCTGGCGTCGGGGCCGGCGAGCTGGAAGGTGTTGCCGCGATTGCGCAGCGTCACCCCGAGGCGCGTTTCGATCAGCTTCAGATGTTCGTCGCGCTGCCCGCACAGACTGGCGAGGCGCATGGGATCGTTGGGTTCGAGCGTCAGTGACACGACGCGCTGGGCGGACTGTTGGTCTTGAGTCAACGCAGAAGGATCCGTCGATGGTGTGAAGTGGAGGCTGTCAGCTTACTGCGACGCTTCCCGCGGGGGCAATGCTCCAGGATAACCAATCGCCCGCATCCGCGGAGCGCAGCCCCCGCGGCCGGCAGTGGCCCACGCGGCTCGGGATGAGCCGCGCATGGCCGCGGTGGCGGGGTGGCTCAATGGCGAACGTCGGAGACCAGCTCGCCGCGCAGCGAGTTGGGCAGCGCCTCGGTGATCGAGACGTCGACGAAGTGGCCGATCAGGCGGGTCGGGTCGTCGGCGCGGAAGTTGACCACACGGTTGTTCTCGGTGCGCCCGGAGAGCTGGCCCGGGTCCTTGGGCGAGAAGCCGGTGACCAGGATGCGCTCGACGTTGCCGACCATGCGTCGGCTGATCTGCTGGGTCTGCTGATTGAGCCGCGTCTGCAGCAGCGCCAGACGCTGCTTCTTGGTCTCTTCCGGCGTGTCGTCGGGCAGCGAAGAGGCCGGAGTGCCCGGGCGCTTGGAGTAGATGAAGCTGAACGAGGCGTCGAAGCCGATACGCTGGATCAGATCCATCGTCTGGGCGAAATCCTCGTCGGTCTCGCCGGGGAAGCCGATGATGAAGTCCGAGGAGAAGCTGATGTCCGGACGCAGGGCGCGGATGCGTTCGAGCTTGTCGATGTACATGTCGCGGCCATGGCCGCGCTTCATCGCCGCCAGAATGCGATCGGAGCCCGACTGCACCGGCAGGTGCAGGTGGCTGACCAGCTCGGGGATCTCGGCGTAGGCTTCGATCAGGCTGTCGGAGAACTCCACCGGATGCGAGGTGGTGAAGCGGATACGGTCGATGCCGTCCACGGCGGCCACGCAGGCGATCAATTCGGCCAGGTCGATCTCGTCGCCCTCGGCGTCGCGGCCGCGGTAGGCGTTGACGTTCTGCCCCAGCAGGTTGATCTCGCGCACGCCCTGTTCGGCCAGGTGCACGACCTCTTCCATCACCGACTCGAACGGACGCGAGACCTCCTCGCCGCGGGTGTAGGGCACCACGCAGAAGGTGCAGTATTTCGAACACCCCTCCATCACCGAGACGAAGGCGGTGGCGCCGTCGGACTTGGGCTTGGGCAGGTGGTCGAACTTCTCGATCTCCGGGAAGGTGACATCCACCGTCTGGATCGGCGTTGCGCTCTTGCTGCGGGCATCGAGCATGGTCGGCAGCCGGTGCAGGGTCTGCGGGCCGAACACCATGTCGACGTGCGGCGCGCGCTTGCGGATGTTCTCGCCTTCCTGGCTGGCCACGCAGCCACCCACGCCGATCACCAGGTCGGGCTTGGCGGCCTTCAGCTTCTTCCAGCGGCCGAGCTGATGGAACACCTTCTCCTGCGCCTTCTCGCGGATCGAGCAGGTGTTGAGCAGGATGACGTCCGCTTCGCGCTCGTCGTCGGTCATCTCGAGGCGGTGGGACTCACCGAGCAAATCCGCCATGCGGGCGGAGTCATACTCGTTCATCTGGCAGCCGTGCGTCTTGATGAAGAGCTTCTTCGTCATGGGTTGCGTTGCGGCCATGCGCGCGTCACCGGTACTCGTGGGGAAAGATAAAAGAGCGTTTCGCGCGGCGGAGTGTCGCCGTCGAGCGAGGTCGCTATCGTCGCGAACGCGGCATTATACGGCTGCCGGCGGCTGGCGGCCAACCCGTGGCGCTCGCAAGCCCATCCGGCTGTGATACCCTTGCGCCTATTTGCGACCCGGTCTGTGCTGATGGTGATGGCGCCGGGCGCCGTGATGTCGGAGAGTCTTGCGTCTATGTCGTTCAAGCCGGTCTATCGGGTGGTCTTCCACAATCAGGGGGAGGTGTGGGAACTCTACGCCCGCGAGATCTTTCAGAGTGACCTGTGGGGATTCATCGAAGTCGAGGCGTTCGTCTTCGAGGATCAGAGCAAGGTCGTTGTCGATCCCAGCGCCGAGAAGCTGCGGCGCACCTTCGACGGCGTCAGCCGCAGTTACATCCCCTACAGCGCGATCGTGCGCATCGATGAGGTCGAGCGTGGCGGGGCGGCCAAGGCGGTCAAGGCCGAGGGCAATGTCGCCGAATTTCCGCGTCCGATGGCGTGGCCGCCGCGCGACGATAGCTGAGGTCGAGCTTGGTGCAGGCGTCGGCATTGATCAGAAATTCACCAATCTGTCGCCAGCGCCGAGATGACCGGAGTATGACGACGACATGAAACCAGTTGTCCCAAACGTTATCCACAGAAAGTGTGGATGTCTCCCCGGGAGGCGTGCGGGACGGCAGTCCAGCAACCGGACAACCGCTGTGGGCGCCCGCCGCCCGCGGCCCAACGAAGCCTCTGCAGGACGCGGAGGCCGCTCATCGTCGCGTGGAACGAAGCCGAACCGTTATCCATTAGCCACTAAGATCACGACGACATGTTGAAAATGCGAAATGTTGCGATGGGCTGCGCCGTGGGCGCGGCGCTTTTGTTCTCCGCCGGTGTCTCGGCGCAGACCGACCACTGGGTCAGCGACAAGCTGCCCACCTTCGTGCGCAGTGGCCCTACCGACGGCTACCGTATCGTCGGCACCCTCGACAGTGGCGATCCGGTCACGGTGTTGCAGACCCAGGGCGACTACACCCAGGTGCGTGGCCCCGATGGTGACGAGGTGTGGATCCAGTCGCGCTTCGTGCAGGACACGCCGAGCGCTCAGCAGCAGTTGCCGGCCCTGCGTGACAAGGTCGCCAGCTTGACCAAGCGCCTCGACGGTATCGACGGTGAGTGGAACCAGCGCGTGGCGGATCTGCGCAGCGAACTCGCCAGCCGCCAGCAGCAGGTCGACAAACTGCAGGCGAGCAACAACCAGCTCAGTCAGGCCTACTCCCAGGCGGAGACCAAGATGCGCGAGATGCAGGCGCGTCTGGACACCCAGGAGGAGGATCTGCTGATGCGCTACTTCATGTACGGCGGCGGGGTCGCCGGGGCGGGTCTGATCCTGGGCTTGATCGTGCCGCATCTGCCGCGCCGCCGGCGCAAGCGCGACCGCTGGTTCTAAGGTCGCCTGTCAGGCGTCGCCGGGGCCTCGGGCCAGGCGGTGATGCGGCCTCGGGCCAGGTGGTGAAGAGAGAGGGCGAGGGCGGATGCAGATCGATTGGCTGAGACGCTGGCGCGAGGGGCGTATCGGGTTTCATCGTGATGCCCCTCACGCTGCCCTGGTAGACCACTGGCCGCGGTTGGGGCTGGCCGCCGGCGCCAAGGTGCTGGTGCCGCTGTGTGGCAAGAGCCACGACATGCGCTGGCTGGCGGCGCAGGCGTATCCGGTGCTGGGGGTGGAACTATCGCCGCTGGCGGTGGATCAGTTCATCGGCGAGGGGGCGCTGCCGGCGCTGCGCTACGCCCAGGCCGGTTTCTCCTGCGTGCGTCAGGGGCGGATCGAGCTGTGGTGCGGTGACTTCTTCCGCTTTCACGTCGAGCAGGCGGCCGAACTCGCGGCTTTCTACGACCGCGCCGCATTGATCGCGCTGCCGCGTGCCTCGCGGCAGCGCTACGCCCACCATCTGGCTCAGCTATTCCTGCCGGGCACCCAGGGGCTGCTGGTCACCCTGACCCATGCCAATGGCGAGCGGGGGCCGCCCTACAGCGTCGACGCCGAAGAGGTCGAGCGCCTGCTGGGTCCTAACTTCGCGCTGCAGCGACTGGCTGGCCCGGGTGAGCCGGACGCCAAGGGGGCCTGCGAGACGGTATGGCATCTGATGCGACGTGGGCCCTGCGGCTGAGGGACGGCTCCCCGACGACCCTGCTGCAAACGACGACGCCCGCGGCCTTCCGGCTGCGGGCGTCGTCGTTTGCGGGTGCCCGATGTTTGCGCGTGCCCAATTTAGGGCGTTCACAATGTAGGGCGTTCAGCGCGCCAGCAGGTTGGCCAGCTGCTGGTCGCGGAAGGTGCGGTCCAGGGCGCTGCTGAGCAGCTCGCTGACCATCCGGTTGTTGGTGTCCCAGTCGGGCTTGAAGGCGTAGCTCTGCTTGCGCTTGGCGGTATAGCGGCCGGTATAGGTGTTGCTGCCGTTCTCCACCTTGGCGGTGATGATCGCCTGCAGCTGGGAGGCGCCGAGCAGCGGCTCGTCGGCGCTGCCGCGGGCGTAGTCGAGTTCCGACAGGGTCAGGGTCAGCGAGGGGCCGCCGCTCTCCTGGGTGGTGGGATTGAAGCCCATGCTACGCAGCGCGTTCTCGGCCTGTGCCTGCAGCTTGGGGATCACATCGTGGGCTTCGACGGTGATGGTCGAGGTGGCTGAGGCGGTGCCGGAGCGGGTGCCGATGACGTTGTCGTCACGCCCGTCGACCACGTTCAGGGTCACCGTCTGGCCGCTGCCGGTGTGCGGAAAGCCGCCGCTCACCTTCGGCTGTACGGAGAGAATCTGTGGGCTCTGGGCGCAGGCGGCGAGCAGGCCGAGCACCCCAAGAATCGCCACGCACTTGAGCGCAAACCACTGACGCATAACTACCTCTCGAATCTGCGGGGAAGGACCCGCCCAGTATAGACGGCTTGCGCGGGCGCTCGTAGCGCTTCAGCCGACCGGCAGCGCGACATTCTGCGCACCGGCGGCATCGAAGCCGTGCAGCCGGCTGGGCAGGGCGAACAGCCGCCGCCCGCGGGTGATGCCCAGGCGCTCGAACTCGGCGTGGCTGACGCTGGCCAGCCACGGCTCCTCGAGCCAGTCGGCCTCGAGTTCGAGGCGCACTTCGGCCCCTACCGGGACGATCGCCGCCACGGTGATCGGCAGGTGCGCCGCGGGGATCGCATGCTCGGCCAGATGCACCTCGTGGGGGCGCAGCAGCAGCTCACGGCGGCCCGGCTCGACCCCCGGCACGCTGACGCTGGCATTGCCGCAGGTCAGGCGGCCGTTGGCGACGTCGCCCTCCAGCCGGTTGACCTCGCCGAGGAACTCGAACACGAAGCGGTTGGCCGGCTCGCGGTAGAGGGTATCCGGGGTGGCGATCTGTTCGACCCGGCCGTTGCTCATCACCACCACGCGGTCGGAGAGCTCCAGCGCCTCCTCCTGGTCGTGGGTGACGAACAGGCTGGTGAAGCCGAGCTCCTCGTGGAGGTGGCGCAGCCAGCGGCGCAGCTCCTGTCGCACCTTGGCGTCGAGCGCGCCGAACGGCTCGTCGAGCAGCAGCACGTCGGGCTTGAGCGCCAGGGCCCGGGCTAGCGCCACGCGCTGCTGCTGGCCGCCGGAGAGCTGGGCCGGGAAGCGCTCGGCGAAAGCGCTCAGGCGCACCATCTCCAGCAGCTGCATGACGCGGGTACGGATATCGCTGTTCGAAGGGCGCTGGCGCCGCGGCAGCGCGCGCAGGCCGAAGGCGACGTTCTCGAACACGCTCATGTGGCGGAACAGGGCGTAGTGCTGGAAGACGAAGCCGATCCGGCGCTCGCGCACGTGCACCTGGGTGACCTCGCGCTCGCCGAAGTGGATCGTGCCCCCATCAGCCTGCTCGAGACCGGCGACGATGCGTAGCAGCGTCGTCTTGCCCGAACCCGAGGGGCCTAGCAGACCGATCAGCTCGCCATCGCGGATGTCGAGGTCGATCGGCTCCAGCGCGCGGGTGGCGCCGTAGGTCTTGTCGATCTGCGAGATACGGATGCTCATGCGAGGCTCTCCCGGCGCGCGGCGCGCCATTCGAGTGCCGCCTTGGCGGCCAGGGTCAGCAGCGCCAGCAGGGCCAGCAGCGAAGCGCTGGTGAAGGCACCGACGGTATTATAGTCCTGATACAGCTGTTCGACCTGCAGCGGCAGGGTGTTGGTCTGTCCACGGATCGCCCCGGCGACCACCGAGACAGCGCCGAACTCGCCCACTGCACGGGCATTGGTGAGGATCACGCCGTAGAGCAGGGCGTGACGGATCTTGGGCAGCGTGACGCGGCGGAAGATCGTCCAGCCGGAGGCGCCCAGGGTCACCGCGGCTTCCTCCTCGCGGGCGCCCTGGGCCTGCATCAACGGGATCAGCTCGCGGGCGACGAAGGGGCAGGTGACGAAGATCGTCACCAGCACGATGCCCGGCCAGGCGAACATGATCTGGATATCGTAGCCGTCGAGCCAGCCCCCGAGCCAGCCGTTGCGACCGTAGAGCAGCAGATAGACCAGCCCGGCGACCACCGGCGAGACCGCGAAGGGGATGTCGATCAGCGTCTGCAGCAGGCGCCGTCCGGGGAAGTTGAAGCGGGTCACCAGCCATGCCAGGAAGATCCCGAACACCAGGTTGATCGGCACCGTCAGCAGCGTCACCAGCAGGGTCAGTCCGATCGCCGCCAGGGTGTAGCGGTCGCTCAGGTTCTGCCAGTAGAGATCGATGCCACCCATCAGCGCCTGGGCGAAGATCGCCACCAGCGGCAGCAGCAGGAACAGCGCGGTCAGCACCAGCGCCACGCCGATCAGCAGCCGGCGCACGCCGGGGGCATCACCGATACGGATCATCAGGCTCCCCCTCCATGCAGGCGGCGAGTGAAGCGCCCCTGCCACAGATTGATCACCAGCAGCAGCGCCAGCGAGGTCGCCAGCACGATCGAGGCCACCGCGGCGGCGCCGGCATAGTCGTACTCCTGCAGCTTGACGAAGATCATCAGCGAGGTGATCTCGGTTTCGAATGGCTTGCCGCCGGCGATGAAGATCACCGCGCCGAACTCGCCTAGCGAGCGCACGAAGGCGAGCCCGGTGCCGGTGACCAGTGCCGGCCAGAGGTGGGGCAGGATCACCCGACGGAAGGCGTGGCCATCGCGGGCACCCAGGGTCACCGCGGCCTCGTCGACCTCGCTCGGCAGATCCTCGAGGATCGGCTGCACCGTGCGCACCACGAACGGGATGCTGGTGAAGGCCATGGCCAGGGCGATGCCCACCCAGGTATAGGCGATCGGCAGGCCCAGCGTCTCCAGCCAGCGCCCGACCCAGCCCTGGCTCGAGTAGAGCGTTGCCAGGGTGACCCCGGCGACCGCGGTGGGCAGTGCGAAGGGGAGATCCATCAGCGCATCCACCATGCGCTTGCCGGGGAACTCGTAGCGTACCAGCACCCAGGCCATCAGCAGCCCGAAGGCAGCGTTGAACAGCGCCGCTACGGCCGCGGCGAGCAGCGTCACCCGGTAGCTGGCGAGGATGCGCGGGTCGCTGATCAGAAACCAGTACTGCGACAGGCTGAGCTGCGACAGCTGCCCCACCAGGCTGGTCAGGGGCAGCAGCAGGATCAGCGAGACGAACGTCAGCGTCACGCCCAGCGATAGCCCGAAGCCCGGCAGGACACGGCGGCTGGCCCGCCGACGCAGGGTCGCGGCGATCATCGGCGCTGCAGCTGGTCCAGTTCGCCGCCGCTGGCGAAATGGGTCTTCATCGCCTCGGGCCAGCTGCCGAAGACGTCTTCGACGCGCAGAAGCTCGGTCTGCGGGAAGCGGTCGCTGAACTCCGCTGCCACCGCCTCGTCGTTGACCCGGTAGTTGAAACCGGCGAGCAGGCGCTGGGCCTCTTCGGTGTAGAGGTAGTCCAGGTAGCCCTTGGCCAGATCCAGGTTGCCGTTGCGCTCGGCGTACTCCTCGACCACGGCCACCGGGAACTCGGCGAGGATGCTCACCGGCGGCACCACCACCTCGTAGCCATCCTGGCCATACTCGCTGCGGATGTTGTTGACCTCGGACTCGAAGGTGATCAGCACATCGCCGATGCCACGCTCGACGAAGGTGGTGGTGGCGCCGCGGCCACCGGTGTCGAACACCTCGACGTTACCCAGGAAGCGCTTCATGTAGGCTTCGATCTTGGCCTTGTCGCCGTCGAAGGCCTGATCGGCGTAAGCCCAGGCGGCCAGGTAGGTGTAGCGGCCGTTGCCCGAGGTCTTGGGGTTGGGGAACACCAGCTCGACGTCGTCGCGCGCCAGGTCGTCCCAGTTCTCGATCTGCTTGGGGTTGCCCTTGCGTACCAGGAAGGCGGTGGTCGAGTAGTAGGGCGAGGCGTGGTTGGGGTACTGCGCCTGCCAATCCTTGGCCACCAGCCCGGCATCGGCGAGCACGTTGACGTCGGTGACCTGGTTGAAGGTCACCACGTCGGCGCGCAGGCCCTGCATGATCGAGCGTGCCTGGGTCGAGGAGCCGCCGTGGGACTGTTTCACGCTCACCTGCTCGTCGTGCTGCTGCTGCCACCAGTCGACGAACTTGGGGTTGACCGCGGCGAACAGCTCGCGGGCGATATCGTAGGAGGCGTTGAGCAGCTCGCGCGGCTGATCGGCCTGTGCCGGGCCAATGCTGCCCAGAGCGAGGGCCAGACCCAGGGTGGAGGCGGCGAACCAGCGGCGAGACGAGGCGAGTCGGAGCATGTGGGTTCCCTGAATGGTGATGGCTTGTGGCGCACGCGGCGCTCTTATCGTGTGTGGCTAGCGGAGCAGGCTAAATAAACCCATATGGAATTACAATATGACTATCTATGTCATTTGGGTATAACGATGCGCATGCCTTCTATAAGCGATGCAGCGGGCGTCGAGGACGCTCAGCGGGGGCGACCCAGTGCCAGGAGGCCGAGCAGGGGGCCGGGCAGCAGCAGCCAGGCCAGCGACTGGCCGAGCAGGGGCAGCCACGGCAGCAGCAGGCCGATCGATAGCGCCGAAATGGCGAAGCCAATGGCGTTCTGCAGGGTCAGCGCGCTGCCCACCAGCGAGGCGGGGCAGGCGCGCGCCGAGAGCGCCGAGAAGTGCGGCGAGTCGATCACTGCCAGCAGGCTCCAGCTACCGAGCAGGGCGATCAGCGCCGCGGTGGGCAGGATCCCGGCGGTGAGGGCGTAGAGCGCCGCGCAGAGCGCCGAGCCGGCCAGGCCCCAGCGCGCCACCGCCAGGCTGCCATGGCGCTGGCTCAGCCAGCCGCCGAGCCAGCAACCGGGGGCGCCTACCGCGATCAGGGTGAAGCTCGAGAGTGCCACGCCGGTCGCGGAGAGCCCGGGCAGGGCATGTCGGAGTAGCAGCGGCAGCAGCGCCCACAGCGTGTAGAGCTCCCACATATGGCCGAAATAGGCGCAGGCGGCGCGGCGGAACTCAGCGAGACGAAAGGCCGCCAACCCACCTAGCCGCGGGCGCGATGGGTGCGGGTCAGAGCGGGGCGCTTCCCCCAGCCAGGCCACGCCGGCGGCGCCGATCAGCGCCAGCAGCGAGGCCAGCCAGAGCGTCAGCTGCCAGCCGCCGCGCAGCTCCAGGGCCGCCAGCAGGTGCGGCATCGCGGTGCCCAGCACCAGCATGCCGACCAGCCATGCCAGCGCCGCACCGGTTCGGGTGGGTGCCCAGCCCACCATCAGCTTCATCCCCACCGGGTAGATACCGGCCAGCGCCATGCCGGTGATCAGGCGCAGCGCCACCGCCGGGCCCAGACCGCCGGCATAGGCGAGCGCTGCATTGCTGGCGGCACCGATCACCCCGCAAAAGGCGAATACCCGACTGGCATCGTGGCGATCGGCGAGCCCGCTGAGCCCGATCCCCAGGGTGCCGAGCAGAAAGCCCACCTGTACTGCGCCGGTGAGCCAGGCCAGGTCGTCGGCATCCAGCGCCCACGCCTGGCGCAGCTCGGCGAGCACCGCGTTGGGGGTGAACCAGAGCGTGGTGCCGAACCACTCGGCCAGCGCGATCACCACGATCGGCAGCCACGGCCTGCGTGACATCAGCACCGGCTACCCGGGACGCGGCGAGCCTGCACTCAAAGCCCCATGGCAGAGGAGGTCGAACGGCGCGGATCGGCGCCGCCGGTGAAGGTGCCGTCGGGTTCGATCAGGATCGACTGGGCCGCGCCCATCGCCGCCTGCTGGCTGAGCGTGTGGCCCATCGCCTCGAGCAGGGCTTGGGTGTCGGGGCTGATGCCATCCTCGATGCGAATCTCGTCGGGCAGCCACTGGTGGTGGATACGCGGCGCGCTCACCGCGCTCTGGATGTTCATGCCGTGGTCGATCACGTTCATCACCACCTGCAGGGTCGTGGTGATGATGCGCGAGCCCCCGGGGCTGCCGGTGATCAGGAAGTTCTTGCCATCCTTCTTGACGATGGTCGGGGTCATCGACGACAGCATGCGTTTACGCGGCTCGACCTTGTTGGCCTCGCCGCCGATCAGACCGTAGGCGTTGGGGGCACCCGGCTTGGCCGAGAAGTCATCCATCTCGTTGTTGAGCAGAAAGCCGGCGCCGTCGACCACAATGCCCGAGCCGTAGCTGAAGTTGATGGTATAGGTGTTGGAGACCGCCAGGCCGTTGTCGTCGGCGATCGAGAAGTGCGTGGTCTCGTTGGACTCGTAGGGCAGCGGGTTGCCGGCGGCGATCTCGGTGCTCGGGGTGGCGTGGTCGAGGGGGATCTCGGCGCGCAGCTTGGCGGCGTAGGCCGGCGAGGTCAGCCCGGCCAGCGGCACGTCGACGAAATCGGGGTCGCCCAGATATTTGGCGCGATCGGCGTAGGCGCGCTGCATGGCCTCGGCCATCAGATGAATGGTGCGCGCCGAGTTGAACCCCATGGCTTGAATGTCGTAGCCCTCGAGGATATTCAGCATCTGCACGATATGCGCGCCGCCGGAGGAGGGCGGGCTCATGGCGTAGACATCGTAGCCGCGATAGTTGCCGTGTACGGGCTGGCGAATCCTGGGCTGGTAGTCGGCCAGATCCTGAGCGGTCATCAGGCCGCCGTGGCGCTGCATCTCGGCGCTGATCAGACGCGCCGTCTCGCCCTCGTAGAACTCGCGCGGGCCCTTGGCGGCGATGCGCTTGAGCGTGGCGGCGAGATCGGGCTGGCGGAAGCGCTCGCCGGCGCGATAGTTGGAGCCGTCGGGTTTGTAGAAGACCTTGCGCGTGGAGTCCCACTGCTTGAGTCGATCCTGGGCCTGCTCGAGCCCTTCGGCGAAGCGCGGCGGCACGCTGAAGCCCTCCTCGGCCAGGGTGATCGCCGGCGCCAGCGCCTCCGCCAGGCTAAGCGTGCCGTACTTGTCCAGCGCCAGGGCCAGGCCGGCCACCGTGCCGGGCACGCCCGAGGCGTTGTGGGTGAAACGCGACAGCTGCGGCACCGCCTCGCCCTGGTCGTTCTGGAACATCGTCGCGTAGGCCGCCGCGGGCGCCTTCTCGCGGTAGTCGATGGCGATCACCTCGTCGCGCTGCTCGTCGGAGATCAACATGAAGCCGCCGCCGCCGATATTGCCCGAGCGCGGCTGGGTCACCGCCAGCGCGAAGCCCGCGGTGACCGCGGCGTCCACCGCATTGCCGCCCTTGGCGAGAACGTCGTGGGCGATCTGCGAGGCCAGGTAGTGGCTGGTCGCGACCATGCCGTGTTCACCCACCTGCGGATGAAAACGCTCGCCCTCGAGAATCGCCGAATCAGCCAGCGCCAGCGGGGCGGCGCCCAGATAGAGTGTGGAGAGGCTGATCGATAGCCAGCGCCGGACGGTCGTGCGAACGCGTGAGGACATGGGAGGGCTCCTGATCCTGATGCTGTTTTTGATTGTGGTCTGGGTCTGGCTGCCGATCGGGTAGGGCTCTGGAGGTCGGGATCCAGATAGAGGCAGCAAGACCGTCAGCGCCGGCGGATGGCCCATCCGCCGCGGTGTCTGGCCGAGCATAGCCCGTGAGCGCACGATCGGCTAACCGCAGCGTCGCCGAGGGCTGCTAGAATGCAGGCATACCGAGGCCCATGCCACGCCCTTCACTGTCAGGACTCTGCGTCACATGCGTGATTTCAAGATTGCTCCCTCGATTCTTTCCGCCAACTTCGCCTGCCTGGGACAGGAAGTGGATGATGTCCTGGCCTCCGGCGCCGACATGATCCATTTCGACGTGATGGACAACCACTACGTGCCCAACCTGACCATGGGACCCATGGTCTGCGAGGCGCTGCGCAAGCACGGGGTCACCGCGCCGATCGACTGCCATCTGATGGTCAAGCCGGTGGATCAACTGATCGGTGATTTCATCGACGCCGGGGCCAGCTATGTCACCTTCCACCCGGAAGCCTCGGAGCATATCGACCGCTCGCTGCAGTTGATCAAGAGCCGTGGATGCAAGGCCGGGCTGGTGTTCAATCCGGCTACGCCGCTCTCCTATCTCGACTACGTGATGGACAAGCTCGACATGATCCTTTTGATGAGCGTCAACCCCGGCTTCGGCGGCCAGTCGTTCATTCCCGCCGCGCTCGACAAGCTCCAGGCGGCGCGGCGCCGGATCGATGCCAGCGGGCTGCCGATCCGGCTGGAGATCGATGGCGGTGTCTCGCCGCAGAACATCGCCGAGATCGCCCGCGCCGGCGCGGATACCTTCGTCTCCGGCTCGTCGATCTTCAAGGCGCGCAGCCTCGACGACCCGAATCGCTACGATGGCGTGCTCGGCGAGATGCGCAGCGCCCTCGCCAGTCTGGATTGAGGGCGTGGCAGCAGCGAGCGAGTGCGGCCGCGAGGCGGGGAGCGACGACCGTCCCTGGTATCTCTATCTGATCGAGACCGCCGCCGGCGCGCTCTATACCGGCATTACCACCGACGTCGCGCGGCGCTTCGCCGAGCACAGTCGAGGCAAGGGGGCACGTGCGTTGCGTGGGCGCGGGCCACTGACGCTGCGTCACGTCGAGCGAGTGGGTAGCCAGAGCGAGGCGCTCAAGCGGGAGGCGGCGATCAAGCGTCTTGGCGCGGCACAGAAGCGGCACTGGCTGGCGCAGCGTGACAACGATTGTCATCGAATTGTCATCACGCCAGAGAATCCAAGCCCTTAAACTGTAATGATATGTTAACGTTGGGTGGTCGAGAGCATGAAGGTCGTGGCGCTGCACAACTTGAAGGGCGGAGTGGGCAAGACCTCGGCGGCGGTCAATCTGGCCCGGGAGGCCAATCGCGATCGGGTGCCTGTGCTGCTGTGGGATCTCGACGCCCAGGGCGCCTCGACCTGGATACTGGGCGGCGAGAGCGGGCTGAGCAAGAAGGTCTCCAAGCTGCTCGCCGGCAAGTCACCGCTCGGCGAGCAGGTGCAGCACACACCGTGGGAGCGCTTCGATCTGCTGCCGGCGGACATCCGCCTGCGCGAGCTGGATCGCCTGCTCGGCGCCAGCGCCGATGGTGACAAGCACCTCAAGCGGCTGATCGAGCCGTTCGGCGAAGAGTACGGGCTGATGATCCTCGACTGCCCGCCGGGGCTCTCGACACTGGCGGAGCAGCTGATCCGCGCCGCCGACCGTATCCTGGTACCGACCATCCCCAGCCCGCTCTCGGTGCAGGCCTTCTCGCGCATGCTCGATCATCTCGATCTCAAGAAGCGTCAGCGCGAGCGGCTCTCGCCCTTCTTCAATCTGGTCGACCGTCGGCGCACCCTGCACCGCGACTGGATCGATTCACCCCCGGCGGCACTCGGCCGGCCCATGCGTAGCTGGATTCCCTATGCCAGCGATGTCGAACGCATGAGCCTCGAGTGTCGGCCGCTGGCCGACCTGGCACCGCGCAGCCGCGCGACCCTGGCGTACCGCCAGCTGTGGCGCGAGCTCAAGGCCGATCTCGACGCCTGAGGCGCAGCGATGGGCGGCATAGACAGGGCGCGGTATCGGGCGCCATAGACGGGGCGCGGCATCGGGCGCCAGATCAAAAGCCCGCGCGTTCAGGCTTCGGCCAGCGCGCGCAGTACCCGCGCCACCGCCTCGGCACCGGGATCTGTCACCCCCTGCAGGGCGCTCTCCGGCAGATAGGCGGAGCGCCCGGCGCCAGCACGGGCCATCGTCGCGGTGGCATCGGCACCTTCCCGCGCGCGCTCGGCCGCCAGCGCCAGATCGCCACCCTCGCGCAGCGTCTCCACCGCCGGTATCAGCGCATCGAGCAGGGTGCGGTCGCCCTGTGCCGCGCCGCCGTAGCGCTGCATGCGCTCGATGCCCACCGCCAGCGCCGCGGCGAGATCGTCGTTCTCGGTCAGCTCGGCCCCCGCTGCGGTGAACAGGATCGACAGCAGCACGCCGCTGGAGCCGCCCATGTCACGGGCGAGGCAGGCGCCGATGGCGCCGAACAGCGCGCCCGGCCGGGCGCTTTCGAGCTGGCCGGCGTCTAGCCGTCTGGCGACGGCCTCGGCGCCGCTGGCCAGGCTGGTGCCGGCATCGCCATCGCCGCTGCGGGCATCCAGGTCGTCGAGCGCCTGGCGTGAGTCGCGCAGAACCTCGATTGCCGCATGCAGGCGTGTCTCCACCGTGGCGTCACGCTCGACATGCTCGGGCACAGTTGTCTCACTGACCTGGGGCGTGAAGCGGGCCGGCGCGCAAGGGGTGTTCAGCCCCGGCCAGGCGGGCGCGGTGGTCGGGGCGGCGAGCGCGCTGACCAGCTCGTCATCGGCCGCCACTAGCGTGATCGAGAAGCCCTGCATGTCTAGCGACGTCATCATCGCTGCCGGCCCGATCACGCCAGAGAGCGCCAGCCCGCGGCGATTGACCAACAGGCTGGCGGCGAGCACCTGCATCTCCTGTTCGGCGGCGCCGCCCAGATTGTTGAGCAGGGCCACGTAGGGTGGTGCGTAACCGCGCGCGGAGAGCGTCTCGGTGAGCGGCGCCAGCAGGGTCTCCACCGCCTCGCTGGCACTCTCCGGCTCGACTCTTCGCACGCCGCTCTCGTTGTGAATGCCCAGGCCCAGCTCCGGGGCGCAGGGCGCCTTCGCTTCGCCCGGGCGAGCGGCGTGGGAGAGCGCCAGCCCCAGCGAGGCGATCCGCGGCAGGGCGGCGTCGACGCGTTCGCTCAAGGTCTCCAGCGGGGTCTGCTGTGTTGCCAGCCAGCCGGCCAGCTTGTGCACGATCAGGGTGCCGGCGATGCCGCGGGGCTGGGGCGCATCGGGCAGGGCGATATCGTCGCCGACGATCACCATCGACACCGCCAGGCCCTCCTGGCGCGCCTGCTCGGCGGCGAGGCCGAAATTGAGCCGGTCGCCGGTGTAGTTCTTGACGATCAGCAGACAGCCGGCCGCGCCGCACACTTCGCGAATCGCGGCGAGTACCGCATCGACGCTGGGCGAGGCGAACAGCCCACCGACCACCGCGCCGGTCAGCATGCCCTCGCCGATGAAGCCGGCGTGGGCCGGCTCGTGGCCGCCACCACCGCCGGAGAGCAGGGCGACCTGGTCACGCCCGTGGAGCTCGCGATCCCAGTCGGCGCGGACCAGAATGCGCAGATGCTGGCTGGGTTCGGCGATACGCACGTCCGTCAGCGCACTGACGCCGGCGAGGACGTCATCGATCAGGGTGTCGGCGGCGTTGTAGAAATGCTGCATGAGGCACTCCGGCAGTGGCAGGCCCGGGGACGATGGCCGAGGTGGAGAACGAAGAGGAGCAGGGCGTCGCCACCCGGTATGGCGGTATTGCGTCGGCCCGCTCAGACCCCGAGGTTAGCCCAGATAGGCATACGCTTCGAGCGCTCGCCGCCGAACCAGATGGCGCCGAGGCGACTTCGATGGCGAGGCCGGAACCTGTATGCTTAGCCAGTTCACTCGCCACTCTCCATGCGATACTCCCCTATGGCGTTGCCCACGCTCGACGACCCGTTTTACTACCTGGCCAATTTCCACACTGTGCTCGACTGGCTCGGGTCGCGTTACACCGACCTGTTGTCGGCCGAGGAGCGCGACTTCATCGCCGCCTTCGAGGCGCTGCCGCGGCCCTCCCGGGCGCTGCTGGTGCGTATGGTGATGCGCAAGGGCGTCGACTTCCGCGCCAGCCGGCTGTGCTATGCCGAGATCGGTGATACGAAAGCGGCAGCGGCCCCGCTGATCGCTGCCGGCTGGGTCGAGACCGATGCCGAGCTGGCGCTGGCAGCACTCTTCGCATTGACCACCCGTCAAGAGCTCGCCGCCGATCTGGCGCCTTGGCTGGCCGAGCTGGGGCTTTCGCTGCGTGCCGGCAAGGGGGCTTGGCGCGAGGCGCTGGCGGCCGAGTCGCCGGCGCCGCGAGCGTTGCCGGCATGGTTGCCGAGCCTCGACGATACCCACTACCGGTTGACCGTCGATGCCCTGGGCGAGCGCTTCCGGCTGATGTTCTTCGGTAACCTGCGTCAGCAGTGGTCGGAGTTCGTGCTCGCGGATCTGGGCGTCTACCGCTTCGAGTCTGTTCCCCTGGCGGCATCGTCGCGGGCCTTCTCGCGGCGCGACGAACTGGAGGCCTACCATCATCTGCACCGCTGTCGCGAGCGCTTCGATGCCGACGAACCGTTGGCTGACCTGCTCGCCGAGGTGCCGAAGGCGCCCTTCGACAACCCCTGGCTGGAGCGCCGTCGCGGGCGGCTGCTCTACAAGCTCGCCTATCGCTGTGAGCGCCACGGCGAGCTGCAACAGGCGCTGGCGCTCTATCACGACAGTGCCGCGCCGGAAGCGCGTCTACGCCGGGTTCGGGTGCTCGAACGCCTGGCGCGATTCGACGATGCCTGGCAACTGGCCCAGCGTGCCGAGGCCGCGCCGGTGAGTGCCGCCGAGGCCCAGGCGCTGGGGCGCATCGTACCGCGTCTGCGGCGCAAGCTGGGGTTGCCGCGGCGCGACGCCGCGGCGCCGGCGGAGCCCGAGCGCATCACGCTGACGCTGCCGCGCAGCGGTTGGGTCGAGGGCGCGGTGGCGGCGCATCTGAGCCGCGACGAGGCGCCGGTGATCTATGTCGAGAACACCCTGATCAATGCGCTCTTCGGCCTGCTCTGCTGGGAGGCGATCTTCGCGCCGCTGCCGGGGGCCTTCTTCCACCCGTTCCACAGCGGCCCCGCCGACCTCTTCGACGAGGACTTCCACACCCGGCGCCAGGCGCAGTTCGCGGCCTGCCTGGCGACGCTGGCGTGTGATGACTATCGCGACATCGTGCGTCAGCGCTTTCACGCCAAGCACGGCATACAGTCGCCTTTCGTGGCCTGGGGGGCGCTCGACGAAACCACGCTGGAGCTGGCACTGACGTGTCTTCCTGCGCGCCATCTGCGGCTGTGGTTCGAGCGTCTGCTGGGCGATATTCGTGCCAACCGCGCCGGCATGCCGGATCTGATCCAGTTCTGTCCGGGTGAGGCGCGCTACCGCATGATCGAGGTGAAGGGACCCGGGGACCGCCTGCAGGACAACCAGAAGCGCTGGCTCGCTTTCTGCGCCGAGCACGCCATGCCGGTCAGCGTCTGCTATGTCAGCTGGGAGGAGCAGAGCCTGGACGCCGCGGCGAGCGGGCCGGACGCGACGGCAGAGGATGGCGGCGTGCCGCTGGCGCGCGCTCCGGGTGGTCGCTCGGCGTGAGTTACCGTATCGCGGTGCGCGCCCTGTGCGAGTTCTCGGCCAAGGCGGGGGATCTCGATCTGCGCTTCACGCCATCGCCTTCGGCCCAGGAGGGCATCGCCGGCCACCGGGTGGTGAGCGAGCGCCGCGGCGAGCGCTACGAGCGTGAGGTGGCGCTCGCCGGGCACTATGCGCATCTCGAGGTGCGCGGACGCGCCGACGGCTATGACCCCGACGCCAACCGGCTCGAAGAGATCAAGACTCACCGCGGCGATCTGGCGCGCCAGCCGGCCAACCAGCGCGCCCTGCACTGGGCCCAGGCTCAGGTCTACGGCCACTTGCTGTGCCTGGCGCGGGGGCTCGATCAGCTCGACGTGACCCTGGTCTATTTCGATATCGCCAGCCAGCGCGAGACGCCGCTCAGCCAGCGCTGCAGCGCGTCTGAGCTGCGCGAGGTGTTCGAGACCCACTGTCAGCGCTTTCTGGCCTGGGCCCAGCAGGAGCTGGCCCATCGCCGCCGGCGCGACGCCGCGCTGGTGGCGCTGAACTTCCCGTTCGCCGACTTCCGCGCCGGCCAGCGCGAACTCGCGGAGGCGGTCTACAAGGCCACCCACACCCGGCGCTGGCTGCTGCTGCAGGCGCCCACCGGCATCGGCAAGACGCTGGGGACGCTGTTCCCGATGCTCAAGGCGATGCCCGGCGAACCGCTCGACCGGGTGTTCTTTCTCACCGCGCGCAACACCGGCCAGCAGCTGGCGCTGGAAGCCCTGGAACAGCTCGGTGCGCGTCCGCCCGGGGTGTCAGCGGCCTGCGCCGAGGCGCCAGCTCCCGCAGGGTCTTCTGCGGGGGAGGCGACACCGGCGCTGCCGCTGCGGGTGCTCACGCTGACCGCGCGGGAGAAGGCTTGCGAGCACCCCGACAAGGCGTGCCACGGCGAGGCCTGTCCGCTCGCCGCGGGCTTCTACGATCGCCTGCCGGCGGCACGCTCGGCAGCCGCCGAGCGTGGCTGGCTCGACCGCGCCGGCCTGCGCACAGTGGCCCTCGAACACCAGGTCTGCCCTTACTACCTGGGGCAGGAGATGTCGCGCTGGGCCGATGTGGTGGTCGCCGACGTCAATTACTACTTCGATCTGCACGCCCAGCTCTACGCGCTGACCCTGCAGCAGCAGTGGCAAGTGGGCATTCTGGTGGACGAGGCACACAACCTGGTCGAGCGCGGTCGCGGCATGTATACCGCGACCCTCGATCACGCCGCCTTTCGGCGCCTGATGCCGCAGCTGCCGGCGCCGCTCAAGCGCCCGCTGGCACGGGTCGCCACGGCCTGGCAGGATCTGGCGGAGCAACTGGACGAGGCGGGGACGACTCGCGACTACCGCGTGCTCGAGCGTCTGCCGGGCAAGTTGATCGCCGCGCTGCAGCACGCGGTATCACGGATCGTCGAGTATCAGAGCGAGCAGCCGATCGCGCTGGACGGCGAGCTGCAGCGCTTCTCCTTCGAGGCGCAGCATCTGTGCCGGGTGGCCGAGACGTTCGGCAACCACTCCCTGTGCGACCTGACCCGGCAGCCGCCGCGCGGACGCCAGCGCCGGGCCGGGGCGATGCTGACCCTGCGCAACGTGGTGCCGGCGCCGTTTCTGGCCGCGCGCTTCGCCGCCGCCCATGGCGGTACCCTGTTCTCCGCCACGCTCTCGCCCCAGGGCTACTTCCGCGATCTGCTCGGGGTGCCCGACGCAGCACCCTGGCTGGCGCTGGGCTCGCCCTTTGCCGCCGGCCAGCTCGAGGTGCGCATCGCCACCCGGCTGTCGACCCGCTACGCCCATCGCGAGGCCTCGCTCGAACCGCTGGTGGCGCGCATCGCCGCGGGTTTCCATCAGCGCCGCGGCAACTATCTCGCCTTCTTCTCGAGCTTCGCCTATCTGGAGCAGGTCGCCGATCGTTTGGCCCAGCGTCACCCCGAGGTGCCGCAGTGGCGCCAGGCAGCGCGGATGGATGACGCCGCCCGGACCAGCTTTCTGGCGCGTTTCGAGAGTGGTGGGGCAGGGGTGGGCTTTGCCGTGCTGGGGGGGATCTTCGGCGAGGGCATCGATCTGCCCGGCGAGCGGCTGATCGGTGCCTTCGTCGCGACACTGGGGTTGCCCCAGGTCAACCCGGTCAACGAGCAGATGCGCGAACGCCTGCAGGCACTGCTCGGCAGCGGCTACGACTATGCCTACTTCTATCCTGGCATGCAGAAGGTGATTCAGGCCGCCGGGCGAGTGATCCGCACCGCCAGCGACCGCGGCGTCATCGAACTGCTCGACGACCGTTTCGCCCAGCCGCGGGCGCAGGCGCTGCTGCCGGCCTGGTGGCCCGAGCCCCGGCTCGACTGAGCGAGCGCGGGGCACCCCCTCTCAGTGCAGTTTCATCTTGGGGCGCAGATAACGGTTGAGCCCGTCCACGACCACCGTCATGCCGGTCTTGAACAGGCCGTGGATCGCCATCTGGTGCATGCGATAGAGCGAGGCGTAGAACAGCTTCGCCAGCCTACCCTCGATGAACAGGCTGCGCGCCGAGGTGCCGCGCATCAGGCTGCCGACCGCCTCGAAGTGTGCCAGCGAGATCAGCGAGCCGCGGTCATGGTAGACGAACGGCTTGAGCGGCTTGCCGGCCATCGCCGCGCGCAGGTTGTGGTAGCAGTGGGTCGCCTGCTGATGAGCCGCCTGGGCCCGCGGCGGCACCCGCTTGTCGTCGTCCTGGGGGCAGGCGGCGCAGTCGCCGAAGGCGAAGATGCGTTCGTCGTCGAGACTCTGCAGCGTCTGGTGCACCTTGAGCTGATGATTGCGCTCGGTGGCGAGGCCCAGCTCGGAGAGGAAGGCCGGGGCGCGGATACCTGCCGCCCATACGCTCAGGTCGGTCATCAGCGGTTCGCCATCGGCGGTGATGAAACCGTGCTCGTTGGCTTCGGTGACCCGGGTATCGACATGGATCTTGACCCCCAGGCGCTCGAGCTCGCCGTGCACCGCGCGGCTGATGCGTTCGGGCAGCGCCGGCAGCACACGCGGGGCGGCCTCGATCAGGTGCACCTCGAGCTTGCCGCTGTCGAGGGCGGTGAAGCCGTAGCTGTGCAGCATCTTCGAAGCGCCGAACAGCTCCGCCGCGAGCTCCACCCCGGTGGCCCCCGCGCCGACCAGACCGACGGTCAGCTTGGGGTGGGTGCGCCGTTCCGGATCGCTGTAGCGCAGGAAGGTGTTGAGCATGTTGCGGCGGAACTCCTCCGCCTGCTGCGGGCTGTCGATGAAGTGGCAGTGCTTGGCCACGCCGGGGGTGCCGAAGTCGTTGGAGACGCTGCCCACCGATAGGACCAGGTAGTCGTAGGCGATCTGGCGTGCCGGCAGCACCACGACGTCGTCGGCGTCGTGTATCGGTTCCAGGGTAATGGTGCGGGCGTCGCGGTCGATGCCGCTCAGGGTGCCGCGCTGAAAGCGGTAGCCGTTGTGCTTCGAGTGGCCCTGATAGGAGACCTCGTCGAGACCCGAGTCGAGGGTGCCGGTGGCGACCTCGTGCAGCAGCGGTTTCCAGATGTGGGTGGGGTTGCGGTCGACGAGCACGATGTCGGCGCGCTGGCGTTTGCCCAGCTTGCGGCCCAGGCGGGTCGCGAGCTCGAGGCCGCCGGCACCTCCACCGACCACCACGATACGCGGTGTGGTCATGGCAGAAGACTCCTTGCGGAAGCGATGAAAACGAAGGGGAAAGTGTCTGCGCTGGCGTCGAGTGACGTCGCTGCCCGGCGGCCGCGGCCGATACGGTGAGCGAGCGCGGGATGAAGTGGGATGACGCGATCCGTGGCAGATGAGATGACGCGGAGGGCTACAGCAGGGATCACAGTCACGAAAAGGCCGGTCGACTCGACGAAAGTATAGCCGGTAGGATACGCCCATCGCTGCCGCTTGGCACCCGCGAATGGTGCTGCGGCGCCGCCTCTGGAGACTGCACACGATGCTGCCCCTGCTCGACGACATCCGCCTCATCGCCTTCGATCTCGACGGCACCCTGATCGACTCCGTTCCCGATCTCGCCGCGGCGGTGGACGCCATGCTGGGCGACCTGACGTGGCCGCCCGCGGGCGAGGCCAAGGTGCGCGACTGGGTCGGCAATGGTTCGCACCTGCTGGTGGCCCGGGCGCTCGCGGACGCGGGCGGCAGCGCTGCCGACGAGGCGACGCTGTCGCGCGCCCATGCGCGCTTCCTG
This sequence comes from Salinicola sp. RZ23, assembly GCF_003206675.1. Taxonomy (NCBI): domain Bacteria; kingdom Pseudomonadati; phylum Pseudomonadota; class Gammaproteobacteria; order Oceanospirillales; family Halomonadaceae; genus Salinicola; species Salinicola sp. RZ23. The sequence goes on along the minus strand of NZ_PZJK01000013.1, from coordinate 262,699 downwards.
GCGCACTACCGTGCCGCCCCCTGTGCGCGTACCCGGGTGTTCCCCGGGGTCCGCGAGGCCCTCGACGCGCTCGACGCGCGCGGCCTGGTGCTGGCGCTGGTCACCAACAAGCCGGCGGCTTTCATCGACCCGATCCTCGAGGCGCTGGCGCTGCGCGACTACTTCCGCCTGACCCTGGGCGGCGACTCGCTGCCCGAGAAGAAGCCGCACCCGGCGCCGCTGCTGCATCTGGCCGCGCACTTCGAGATCGCGCCGCATCACTGCCTGATGGTGGGGGACTCGCGCCACGATATCGAGGCGGGCAAGCGTGCCGGCTTTCGTACCCTGGCGGTGCCCTACGGCTACAATCACGGCGAGCCGGTGGCGGCGAGCGCCCCCGACGGTCTAGTTGAATCGCTTCAGGAACTCGTTTAGGGTTTTTCGACCGGCCCCGCGCCCGCTTTGGCGCCGGCCGCTAGCCACCATTTTCACGCCCTTTTCTCTGGACCGAGCCCCGCATGCAACCGGATAGCCGACGCCCCGTGTGTTCCAGCGCCCTGATGCGCCACGTCAAGCGTTGGCGATGGTGACTGTCAGCCCGATTGCCGTATCTGCCTGTCGCTGATTTCCCCTGTTGGAGCCCGGTCTCATGACGATGACCCCCGAGCGTTTTGCCGAGCTGGCACAAGCCGGCTACAACCGTATTCCCGTGACCCGCGACGTGCTCGCCGATCTGGACACGCCGCTGTCGACCTATCTCAAGCTGGCCGATGCCCCCTGGACCTTCCTGCTCGAATCGGTGCAGGGCGGGGAGAAGTGGGGGCGTTATTCGATCATCGGCCTGCCCAGCCGCGAGCGCGTCGAGGTGCGCGGCTTCACCGTGCGCCACCTGGTCGACGGCGAGCAGCATGGGGTCGCCGAGGTGGCCGATCCGCTGGCCTGGATCGAGCAGTTCCAGGCGCGCTTCAAGGTGCCGCACCTGGATGATCAGCCGCGCTTCGACGGCGGTCTGGTGGGCTACTTCGGCTATGACACCATTCGCTACATCGAGCCGCGTCTGCGCAGCGAGCGCGCCGCCGAGAAGCCCGACCCGATCGGGGTGCCGGACATCCTGCTGATGGTGTGCGACGAGCTGGTGGTGTTCGATAACCTCTCCGGCCGGCTGCAGCTGTGGACCCACGCGGACCCCGAGGAGGCCGATGCGCTGGCCTCGGCCTGGGAACGGCTCGAAGCGCTCGAGCTCAAGCTGCGCAGTGCGACCTTCAACACCCTGAGCCCGGGCACCGGGCGCAACGACGTGGCCGAGCACGACTTCCACGCCAGTTTCAGCGAGCAGGGCTACAAGGAGGCGGTGGCACGTATCAAGGAGTACGTGCTGGCCGGCGATCTGATGCAGTGCGTGCCCTCCCAGCGCATGTCGATCCCCTATCAGGCGCCGCCGCTGGATCTCTACCGCGCGCTGCGTAGCCTCAACCCGTCGCCCTACATGTTCTTCCTCCATCTTGGCGATCATCACGTGATCGGCGCCTCGCCGGAGATACTGACCCGGCTGGAGGGCGACGAGGTCACGGTGCGGCCGATCGCCGGTACCCGCCCGCGCGGCGCCACGCCGGCCCAGGACAAGGCGCTGGAGGAGGAGCTGCTGGCCGATCCCAAGGAGATCGCCGAGCATCTGATGCTGATCGATCTGGGGCGCAACGACATCGGTCGCATCAGTCAGACCGGGACGGTGGAGGTGACCGACCGCATGGCGATCGAGCGCTACTCCCACGTCATGCACATCGTCTCCAACGTCACCGGCAAGCTGCGTGGCGGCATGTCGGCGATGGACGTGCTGCGTGCCACCTTCCCTGCGGGCACGCTCTCCGGGGCGCCCAAGATCCGCGCGCTGGAGGTGATCGACGAGCTCGAACCGGTCAAGCGCGGCATCTACTCCGGCGCGGTGGGCTATCTCTCCTGGCACGGCAACATGGACATGGCGATCGCCATCCGTACCGCCGTGCTCAAGGATGGCGAGCTGCACGTGCAGGCGGGTGGCGGCATCGTCGCCGACTCCGACCCCGACGACGAGTGGCAGGAGACGCTCAACAAGCGCCGCGCGCTGTTCCGCGCCGTGGCGATGGCGGAGAAGGGGCTCGACAACCTCGAGTGATGCCATCGGCTGTCATCTGCGTGTCATGCTTGTCGCTTTCCATCGGGAGGCATGACACATGCCGATTCCGCTCTCCCCGATGATCCCCGATCCGCTGTCGCCGCCGCGCGGCAGCGCTCTCTGCCGCGGCGGCAGCGCGCCATGAAACTTGCCTGGCGCTGGTGGCGGGTGGCCCTGGCGGCGGGGCTCGGCGTCGCCCTGTGCGTGCTGTTCGCGGCGTACGGCGGCGTGCCCCATGGCTGGCTCGAGGAGTTGCAGCTGCTGCCGTTCACCCTTGCCATGATCGTGCTGCCGGCGCTGGGCGTGCCGATGACCCCCTTCTTCATTGTCGCCGGGCTGCGCTTCGGCGTGGCCGGCGGCCTCGCCGTGGCCGCGCTGGCGACCCTGTGCAATCTGCTGCTCTGCTACGCCATCGCGCACAGCCGCCTGCGCCCGCGTCTACGTCAGCTGCTCCAGCGGCGCTTTCCCGCGCTGGCGGAGCTCGATGTGGATCGCCGCAGTGCTTGGCGGGTCACCTTCCTGATCAAGCTGGTGCCGGGCGTGCCGATGTTCATCAAGCACTACGCCCTCGGTGTGGCCGGTGTGCCGCGCTCGATCTATCTCACGGTGGCGCTGCTGACCACAGGCCCTTACGGGGTGGCCTTTGTGGTCCTGGGAGAGTCCGCCCTGAGCGGGGATCTGGGGCAGGCCCTGGGGGTGCTGGCGGCGCTCGCGCTGATTGCGGTGTCGCTGTTGGCCTGGCGTCAGGCGCGTCGACGTCGCCTGGCACGGCGGGCGGCACAGGGCGAATAGATGGCAGAGAGACGGCGAAGAAACGTTGAAGGCCCGGCTCGCTGTGGAGCCGGCATCACCGCCGGCGTCGGGGCCGGCGGTGATGAGGGGGGCGTGTTGGCTCAGTCGGCCTGGTTTAGTCGACCTGGATCAGTCGACCTGGCCCAGCAGCAGGAACTCGATCAGTGCCTTCTGCGCGTGCAGGCGGTTGCCGGCTTCCTGCCACACCACCGCGCGCGGGTCGTCGAGCAGGGTAGTGCTGATCTCTTCGCCGCGATGCGCGGGCAGGCAGTGCAGGAAGATGGCGTCGGCGGCGGCCTGGTCGAGCAGCGCTTCGGTGACCTGGAAGCCGTCGAAATCGCGCTCGCGCTTGGCCTGCTCCTCCTCCTGGCCCATCGAGGCCCACACGTCGGTGGTCACCAGGTCGGCACCGCGTACGGCCGTGGCGGGGTCGCGCACGATCAGCGCGTTATCACCAGCGGCGTCGAGGATGTCCTGGCGCGGCTCATAGCCCTGCGGACAGCAGATGCGCAGCTGGAAGTCGAACTGACGGGCGGCGTTGATCCAGGAGTGGCACATGTTGTTGCCGTCGCCGATCCACACCGCGGTCTTGCCCTTGACCGGGCCTCGGCACTCGGTCCAGGTCATGACATCGGCGAGCAGCTGGCACGGATGGTAGTCGTCGGTGAGGGCGTTGATCACCGGCACCGTGCTGCTGGCGGCAAACGTCTCGAGACCATCGTGGGAGAAGGTGCGGATCATCACCGCATCGACCATCTCCGAAAGCACCCTTGCGGTATCGCCGATCGGCTCGCCGCGGCCGAGCTGGGTATCGCGCGGTGACAGGAACAGCGCGTGCCCGCCGAACTGGGCCATCGCGGTCTCGAACGAGACCCGGGTACGGGTCGAGGACTTCTCGAAGATCATCGCCAGGGTACGATTGCTGAAGGGCGTATAGGTCGGCCCCTGGGTCTTCAGTGTGTTCTTGATCTTGATCGCGCGCTGAATCAGATAGGCGAGCTCGTCGCGGGAGAGATCCAGCAGGGTCAGAAAGTGGCGTGCGCTCATGGGCAGTTCCCGTTCGTTTTGGCCAAGGAATCACTGCATAAATGCCTGCACAAGCGAATGGCTGCGTTACGCGGTACTAGAAAGCTCGCCTAACCTCATGTTATGTCTCGCTTTCTGCGTTCCGGGCGCCTTGCCCTTCATCCTGTTCGGCGATTTATCCAGCGTTTCACTAATTCTGCGGCAGCGCCCCTCGCGCCGCGCGGCAAACTCGAATGCCGGTCGCCGGGTGGCGGCGGCCGGTTCGCTGCAGAGCAGACCCAGCATCGCGCGGTAGCGGCCGCGGGGGGAGAGCCCTGCAAAGAAAAAAAGCGCCGTGAGCGAAAAGCCGTCGGAACGGTTCGCTGAACGGCGCCGTCACCGGCGGAGCTGCCTGCCGGTTCGTGCGAGATCCTTCATCCTAACCAGCCCCCCGCAGCCGCGCAATGGCCCGCGGTGGCGGCGCCGAGCAGGCGTGGGGCGGCGATCGCCGGGGCAGGGGTGTTTTCGCGCCACGTCATCAGTAGAATGAGTGTCACGGTCAAACTTCATCTGTAGCCACGCGACGGGCGCCGTGTTCGCGCTCGTCCCGTCAAAGGACGTCCCATGAGCGATACCCTCGACACCATCAAGCAGCAGATCGGCGACAACGCGATTCTGCTCTATATGAAAGGCACCCCGCAGCTGCCGCAGTGCGGCTTCTCCGCCCAGGCGGTGCAGGCGCTGATGGCCTGCGGCGAGCGTTTCGCCTTCGTCAACATCCTGGACAACCCGGACATCCGTGCCGAGCTGCCCAAGTACGCCAGCTGGCCGACCTTCCCGCAGCTGTGGATCGACGGCGAGCTGGTCGGCGGCTGCGACATCATCGTCGAGATGTACCAGAGCGGTGAGCTCGAGCCGATGGTGAAGGAAGCGGCGGCGAAGTCGGCGGAAGCTTCCAGCGACAGCTGAGGAAAAGCGGCCACCGGCCGCGAAGCCAGGTACGAACGCCAACGCCGCCCCGGATTCGGGGCGGCGTTGGCGTTTTTAGAGAGGCGTTTTCAGCCTGGCGAGTCGAGACATGCAAGGCGCGCTCGAGGTGATGACCGCGAGCGCGGGTAATGGAGAGGCAGGGCGGGCTGGGCTCAAATATCCTCGAAGCCCTGCTCCCGCATCGCCAGGTGCCAGCCGCCGAGATCCTTGAAGCGGTTGACGATGGCGCAGAACAGCGCGGCGGTGCGCTCGGTATCGTAGCTGGCCGAGTGCGCTTCGGCGTTGTCGAACTCGATGCCGGCGGCCTGGCAGGCGCGGGCGAGCACGGTCTGACCGTAGGCCAGCGCCGACAGGGTGGCGGTGTCGAAGCTCGAGAAGGGGTGGAACGGGTTGCGCTTGATGCCGCAGCGCTGGATCGCGGCGTTCAAGAAGCCGTGATCGAAGGCGGCGTTATGCCCGACCAGAATCGCCCGCGTGCAGCCATGGGACTTGATCGTCTTGCGGATCGGCTTGAACAGACCGTCCAGCGCCTCTTTCTCGCTCACCGCGATCTGCTGGCGGAAGGGGCTGTCGAGATCGATGCCGGTGAAGTCCAGCGCCGACTGCTCGACGTTGGCCCCCGCGAATGGCACCACATGGAAGGAGAGCGTTTCCAGTGGCAGCAGGTTGCCCTGTTCGTCCATCGTCAGCGGCACCGCCGCGACCTCGAGCAGGGCATCGGTGGCGGCGTTGAAGCCGCCGGTCTCGATATCGACCACCACCGGGAGATATCCACGAAAACGCTGCGCCATCAGCTCTCTCGTGCTGGCGTCCGACATGCAAGTACTCCCGTTGCCTGGGGTGGCGGCGATGGCACCGCCCGAATCGAAGCAGCGCCGCGTGGCACGTTCTTGTGAGACGGCCGCCGTGGCGCTGACGTTAATGGCGAAAAGTCTAGCAGTTTCGGGCCTCGGCGTCCCGCCACTCGGTGTTCGCGCGGGGGCGGGGGCGTTATAATCCGGGATCGATTCACGCGTACAGCAGCCCGTGCCGCCCGCCGCGGGCTGCAGTGCCACCATCAGCCACGCTCGGCGCGAGCCGTTCGAGCGCTCGGGGTGTCATACCCCTCGAGACGTCACACCCAAGGAGTTGCCGCATGTCCGATATCAAGAAGGTCGTCCTCGCCTATTCTGGCGGCCTTGATACATCCGTGATCGTGAAGTGGCTGCAGGAGACCTATGCCTGTGAAGTGGTCACCTTCACCGCCGATATCGGCCAGGGCGAAGAGGTCGAGCCCGCTCGCGCCAAGGCGCAGGCGCTCGGGGTCAAGGAGATCTACATCGAGGACCTGCGCGAGGAGTTCGTGCGCGACTACGTCTACCCGATGTTCCGCGCCAACACCATCTACGAGGGCGAGTACCTGCTGGGCACCTCCATCGCGCGTCCGCTGATCGCCAAGCGGCTGATCGAGATCGCCAACGAGACTGGCGCCGACGCCATCTCCCACGGCGCCACCGGCAAGGGCAATGACCAGGTGCGCTTCGAGCTGGGTGCCTACGCGCTCAAGCCGGGGGTCAAGGTGATCGCGCCGTGGCGCGAGTGGGATCTCACCTCCCGCGAGAAGCTGATGAACTACTGCGAAGAGCACCAGATTCCGGTGGACTTCTCCAAGAGCAAGAAGAAGTCGCCCTATTCGATGGATGCCAACCTGCTGCACATCTCCTACGAGGGCGGCATTCTCGAGGATCCGTGGGCCGAGGCCGAAGAGGAGATGTGGCGCTGGAGCGTGTCGCCCGAAGAGGCGCCGGATACCCCGACCTATCTCGAACTCACCTTCGAGAAGGGTGACGTGGTGGCGATCGACGGCGAGCGTCTGAAGCCGCACGAGGTGCTGGCCAAGCTCAACCAGCTCGGCGGCGACAACGGTGTCGGGCGTCTCGATATCGTCGAGAACCGCTATGTCGGCATGAAGTCCCGGGGCTGCTACGAAACGCCGGGAGGCACCATCCTGCTGCGTGCCCACCGCGCCATCGAGTCGATCACCCTGGACCGCGAAGCGGCCCATCTGAAAGACGAGCTGATGCCGAAGTACGCCAAGACCATCTACAACGGCTACTGGTGGAGCCCGGAGCGTCGCATGCTGCAGGCCGCCATCGACGAGACCCAGACCTTCGTCAACGGCGTGGTGCGGGTCAAGCTCTACAAGGGCAGCGCGACAGTGGTGGGGCGCAAGTCCGAGCAGTCGCTGTTCGACGAGTCGATCGCGACCTTCGAGGATGATGCCGGCGCCTACGACCAGAAAGACGCCGAGGGCTTCATCAAGCTCAACGCCCTGCGTCTGCGCATCGCCGCCGGCAAGGGCCGTTCCGCCAGCTGAGGCCAAGACCGGCGCGATACCGCGCCGGTCATCGCACGAGGGGAGGTTGCCATGCTCAAGAAACTGTTCTCCGGCTGGCTGGGTGGCGAGCGCACGGCGGATAGCGCCAAGCCGCAGAAGGAGCGCGAGGCGGTCGAGTACAAGGGGTTCTTGATCGTGCCGGCGCCGCAGGCGGCCAACGGTCAGTACCGGGTCAGCGGCTGGATTCGCAAGCCCGGCGACGATGGTCAGGTGCGCGAGCGGCGCTTCGAACGCTCCGACGTGGTGCCCGGCGAAGACGCCTGCGTGGCGCTGATGGTGAGCAAGAGCCAGCGCTATATCGATGATATCGGTGACGCGATGTTCGAGCAGGCGCACTGAGCCCGGCCATTCCCCTGGCCAACCGATGACGGCGCCTCCGGGCGCCGTCGTCTTTTGTGCCAACCGGCGCGCTCGACGGGAGTGCACGTCTCTGCTCGACAAGGTCCCTGGCGGGTGAGCGTCTTGGCGAGTCGAAGCCTTGGCCCGAGACAACCTTGACGGGAGAAAGCCTTTGCCCGAGATGGACTCATGAAAGCGCTACTGTTGTCCGCCTACGCCGCGGTGAGCCATCGGGTCTGGGCCGATGGATTGATGAACGCCTTCCCTGAGGTCGAGTGGACGCGCCTGGAGCTGCCGCCGCGCCACTTCGCCTGGTCGATCCGTGCCAACCCGCTGATCTGGCAGGTCACCCAGGAGGCGGCGCTGGCACAGACCTACGATCTGGTAGTGGCGACCTCGATGGTGGATCTGGCCACTCTGGTCGGGCTCTGCCCGGCGCTGGGTCGGGCGCACAAGGTGGTCTACTTCCACGAGAACCAGTTTGCCTTTCCCGCCTCCGCACACCAGACGCCGCGCCCCGAGCCGATGATGGTCAATCTCTATGCCGCCTTGGCGGCGGATAGCGTGGTGTTCAACAGCCGCTACAACCGCGATAGCTTCTGTGACGGCGTGCGCGCCTTTCTCGCCCGTATGCCGGGGCGGGTGTGTCCGGCGACGTGGCTCGACGGCCTGGCCGAGCGGGCGCAGCTGCTGCCGGTACCGCTGCCCACGATGGCGCAGCGCCCGGCGAACGGCGGCCACCGGATCGTGTGGAACCACCGCTGGGAGTACGACAAGAATCCGGAGGCGTTCTTTGCCGCGCTGGCGCGGCTGATCGAGGAGGAGGTGGCGTTCGAGGTCGCCGTGATGGGCCAGCAGTTCCGCAACCGCCCGGCGATCTTCGATCAGGCCCGCGACTGGCTGGGTGAGCGCGTGGTGTGCTGGGGCGAGCAGCCGAGCGACGTTTATGCCCGGATGCTCGAGTCGAGCGCCATCGTGGTCTCCACCACCGATCATGAATTCCAGGGGCTGGCGATCATGGAGGCGGTTACCCGCGGATGCGTGCCGCTGGTGCCTGACCGACTCTGCTTCCCCGACTACTACGATGACGCCTACCGTTATCGCGGCGATAGCGAGGCGCTGGCCATGCGCCTGGAGCAGTGGCTGCGTCATCCCGAGCAGCGCCCGGCGCTGCCCGACGCCCGCGCCTGGCAGTGGCCGCACTGGCGTGATGCCTATGCCGCTGTGCTGGGCCTGGGGGCCAGCGCCTGACCGGGCGAATCATGCCGGTGGCGGCGAACCCGATAACCCCCTATCGTTAAGCTCAGTTAGCGCTGCCGGCCAAGGATGCCCTGCCCATGATCGTCGTTCATCACCTGGAAAACTCCCGCTCCCAGCGGATTCTCTGGTTGCTCGAAGAGCTGGAACTCGAATACGAGATCGAGGTCTATCGACGCGACCCCGAGACCATGTTGGCACCGGCGGCGCTGAAACGGATCCATCCGCTCGGCAAGTCGCCGGTCCTCACCGATGACGCCCATACGGTCGCGGAATCCGGCGCGATCATCGAGTATCTCGTCTCCCGCTATCATGGCGAAGCCCTGGTGCCGGAGGCGGATACGCCGGAGCGGCTGCGTTACACCTACTGGATGCATTACGCCGAAGGCTCGGCCATGCCACTGCTGGTGATGAGGCTGGTTTTTTCGAAGTTGGGCAAGCCGCCCGTGCCCGCGGTCATTCGACCCATCGGCAAGCTGCTGGCCAACGGGGTCCGGCAGAAGTTCCTCGACCCCCAGCTCGAGAGGCATCTCGATTACTGGGAGAGTGAACTGAGCCAGCATGCGTGGTTCGCAGGAGAGACCTTCAGCGCGGCCGACATTCAGATGAGTTTCCCGTTGCTGGCGGCGGAAAGTCGTGCCGATCTCTCCAAGCGTCCGCATATCAGAAAAGTGTTGCAGAAGATGCGCGACCGTCCGGCCTATCAGAGAGCGATCGAGAGAGGCGGGGAGCTGCGGCTGTGAGGCCTTGCGCATCCCGGTCGGGCGAGACGGGATGATCGGCTCTGTCTTGTCTGCGCGAATTGTCGGTCTTGTCAGAGGGTGTTCCCCTCTCAGCCCTCCGTGCCTTGCCATGGATCGAGGAGTATCTATGCGTATTTTTACCTGGAAGTTCGCCGTCGTGGCGGGGTTGAGCAGTATCAGTCTGTTGTCGTCGCTCGCCTGGGCCCAGGCGCGGCAGAGCGATTCGCCGTTCGACCAGCAGCCGGAGGCTCGCCTGGCCTGCAGCAAGCTGCAGACGCAGATCGAGCAGACGATTCGCGCCAATGGGGCGCGCCACTTCCTGCTGGAGATCGTCGATAACGCGCAGGTCGAGGGCGGCGTGGTACGGGCCGGTGAGCCGCATGCCGGTGCCGAAGTGGTGGGCAGCTGCGATGGGGGGACACGCAAGATCGTCTACAGCCGCCACGGCGCGACCGAGAGCAGTGCGCCGACTGCCATCTCGACGCCGGAGGCGCCTGCCTCGGATGCTGCTGCGGCTGGCTCGGACAGGCCGGCAGCGGGTGCCGAGCCATCCCAGGCCGAGCCCTCCGCCGCGACCATGGGCGACACTGACACTACCGGTGATGAGTCCTCCAACGCCGGGGCGGCCGATAGCGCGGTCTCCCAGCCCGAGGCGCCGACGCCCGAGACGGGCAGCGCCAAGGCAGAAGGGCAACCCGCCGGTGACCTGGGCCGCCAGGACGCGGACGGGCGGGTGCGGGATACGCTGAAGCCGGCCACCTCGCCCTGAGACGAGGCTCCGTACGGAAGCAGTCTGTGCTTGGCAATACGGCGTTAGACATCGGCTCGAAGCGCTCATTGGCACCCTGTGAACTGGAGCGACGGATCGGTCCGTTTTCGCCGATTGCTGTCGTCTCTTCGCTCGCCGACTTTTCGTACAAACCCTAGCGCGGTGAGGCGCCGGCATCACCGCGCTCAGGCGATCTCGACCTTGTCGGGATACTCGCACAGATCCTCGATCACACAGCTGCCGCAGCGCGGCTTGCGCGCCAGACAGGTGTAGCGGCCGTGCAGGATCAGCCAGTGATGCGCATCCTTGAGATACGCCTTGGGGACGTGGCGCAGCAGCTTCTGCTCGACCTCCAGCACGTTCTTGCCCTGGGCGATGCGGGTGCGGTTGGCGACGCGAAAGATATGCGTGTCGACCGCCATCGTCAGTTCACCGAAGGCGGTGTTGAGAATCACGTTGGCGGTCTTGCGCCCCACGCCGGGCAGCGCTTCCAGCTCGGCGCGGGTGCGCGGGATCTCTCCCGCGTAGCGTTCGGCCAGGATATGGCAGGTTTTCATCAGGTTCTCGGCCTTGGTGTTGTAGAGGCCGATGGTCTTGATGTGCTCCTTGAGCCCGTCGAGTCCGAGATCGATGATCGCCTGCGGGGTGTTGGCCACCGGGAACAGCCTGGCGGTGGCCTTGTTGACGCCGACATCGGTGGCCTGGGCCGAGAGCAGGACCGCCGCCAGCAGCTCGAACGGTGTGGTCCAGTTCAACTCGGTGGTCGGGTTGGGGTTGTGCGCCTTCATACGGGCGAAGATCTGTTCACGCTTGCTCGCGTTCATGCGGCTATCTCGCTGTGGCTCTCTCGGGCCGGATTCGCTGGCCTGGGCTTTCTGGGCTTTCTGGGCTGAATGTGCTGGCTGACGTTCATGGGCCAGCACCGCTCGGCCAGATTCAAGGGGCCGTTTCGTGTGACGTCGGCTTGGCCCCGCGGGCCTGGCGCAGATGGGTCTCGGCTTCGCTGACCTGCGCCCGCGCGCGTTCGGCCTCGGCGTGCTTGCCCTCACGCTCGAGCCGGGCCGCGGTCTGCCGCGCCTTGCGCAGCGCCTGCTCGGCGGCGGCCACGGCGATATGCGGCACTGTCGGGGCGGCGGGTGCCGATGGCGTGCTCCCCAGCTGGCGCTCGATGTCTGCCCGCTGGGCTTCCAGTGCCGCCAGGCGCTGGTCGAGGGCGGCCCGCGTCTCGCCGCTGGCCTGATCCCGCTGACGCTGTAGACGTCTGGCCTTGGCACTGAGGGTGGCGCGCTGCGCCTTGAGGGCGGTGGCGTCCACCGCCGCGCTGGGCGCGGCCGTCTCGGCCTGGGCGCGGGTGGCGGCCAGGCGGCGTTCGCGCTTGCGCCGTTTCTCCTCGGCCTTGTGCACCAGGCGGCGATTGCGCGCCTCGAAGCGCCGGCGCCCGTTGGCGGCACGCCAGTCGAGATAGCGCTGGCGCTCGGCCGTATCGGTGGCGTTCTGCCACTGCGGATGCGCGACGAGATCGATGCAGTCGACCGGGCAGGGCGCCACGCACAGCTCGCAGCCGGTGCACTCGGACGCGATCACGCTGTGCATCTGTTTGGCCGCACCGAGGATCGCATCCACCGGGCAGGCCTGGATGCATTTGGTGCAGCCGATGCACTCGGCCTCGCGGATCACCGCCAGCAGCGGTGTCTGGGCGGGCTCGATCAGCGCCAGCGCGGGACGACCGGTGAGCGCTGCCAGGCGGTCTCGGGTCGCCTCGCCGCCGGGCGGGCAGCGGTTGACGGCTTCGCCGGCGACGATCGCCTCGGCATAGGGGCGGCAACCCGGGTGGCCGCACTTGCCGCACTGGGTCTGGGGCAGTTCGGCGTCGATACGTTCGACGCTGATCTCGGCAAGGGGCAAGCGCAGGCTCCGGGGTCGTAATGGCGGGTGGAAAAGCGCCTCATTATAGCCCCTTGCTGCTGGCGCTTCGAGGCGTCGCTGGCGCCGGCCTGAAACGACAGCGCGCGGCCGGAAGGCCGCGCGCGACGGGGAGTGGCGCCGTGTCAGCGCAGGGCTCAGGTCACGCGGCTGCCAGGCTGGGCGCCGCTATCCGGCGACAGCAGGTAGATGCCGGCGTCTTTCTGATCAGGGGCGTCGCCGGCGGCCAGCACCATGCCCTCGGACACGCCGAAGCGCATCTTGCGCGGCGCCAGGTTGGCGACCATCACCGTCAGCCGGCCTTCGAGCGCCTCGGGGGCGTAGACCTTGCGGATGCCGGAAAAGACCGTGCGTGTCTCGCCGCCCAGGTCGAGGGTCAGCTTGAGCAGCTTGTTGGAGCCTTCGACATATTCGGCGCGCTGAATTTCGGCGATACGCAGATCCACCTTGAGGAAGTCATCGAAGGCGATTTCGTCGGCGATCGGCGTCTCGGCCAAGGGTGAGGGTCCGGCCGGCCGAGCGTCACCGCCGTCGGTCAGCTTCTTCTCCTCGGCGAGCACCTCCTTGGAAGCCTCGATCATGGCGGCGATCTTGTCGCTTTCGACCCGGGTCATCAGCGGCTTGAACTTGCCGATGGCATGATCCTCGAGCACCTGCTGACGGCTGGCCCAGTCGAGCGAGTCGAGCTGCAGGAAGTGACGCGCCTGTTCAGCCATCGCCGGTACCACCGGCTGCAGGTAGACCATCAACGTGCGGAACAGGTTGATGCCCACCGAACAGATGTCGATCACCTCCTGCTCGCGCCCTCCCTCCTTGGCCAGCACCCAGGGCGCCTTGTCGGCGATATAGGTGTTGGCTTCGTCGGCGAGCTCCATGATCCGGCGCATGGCGCGGCCGAACTCGCGGGCCTCGAAGTCGGCGGCGATCTCGTCACCCGCGGCGATGAAGCGGGCGATGAGTTCCGGCTCGGCGCACTGGGCGGAGAGCTGGCCGCCGGCGAGCTTGTTGATGAACCCGGCGCAGCGGCTGGCGATGTTGACCACCTTGCCGACCAGGTCTGCGTTGACGCGGGCGGCGAAGTCCTCGAGGTTGAGATCGAGATCGTCGACGCGGGAGCTCAGCTTGGCGGCGAAGTAGTAACGCAGATACTCCGGGTTGAGATGTTCGGCATAGGTCTGCGCCTTGATGAAGGTGCCACGGGACTTGGACATCTTGGCCCCGTTGACGGTCACGAAGCCGTGGCAGTTGATGCCGCTCGGCGTGCGCATGCCGGCACCTTCGAGCATCGCCGGCCAGAACAGGGCGTGGAAGTAGACGATGTCCTTGCCGATGAAATGGTAGACCTCGGCGTCGGAGTCCGCCTTCCAGTAGCTGTCGAAATCGAGGCCTTCGCGCTCGCACAGATTCTGGAAGCTGGCCAGATAGCCGATCGGCGCGTCCAGCCAGACGTAGAAATACTTACCCGGGGCGTCGGGGATCTCGAAGCCGAAATAGGGCGCATCGCGGGAGATGTCCCACTCGTTGAGCCCGGCATCGAACCACTCCTGCAGCTTGTTGGCGATCTGCGGCTGGACCCGGCCGGAGCGCGTCCAGCGTTTCAGGAAGTCTTCGAAATCCGGCAGCTTGAAGAAGTAGTGGGTCGAGGTGCGCACCTCGGGGGTGGCACCGCTGATCGCCGACACCGGGTTGATCAGCTCCGCCGGGGTGTAGGTGGCGCCGCAGGCTTCGCAGTTGTCGCCGTACTGGTCTGCGGTGCCGCACTTGGGACAGGTGCCCTTGATGAAGCGGTCGGCCAGGAACATGCCCTTGACCGGATCGAACATCTGTTCGATGTCGCGGGTACTGATATGACCGGCGTCGCGCAGGGCGCGGTAGATGCGCTCGCTATGGGCCCGGTTCTCTTCCGAGTGGGTCGAGTGGTAGTTGTCGAAGGCGACTCCGAAGCGGGCGAAGTCCGCCTGGTGCTCGTCGCTCACCTTCTGGATCAGCTGCTCCGGCGTCAGACCCTCCTGCTCGGCGCGCAGCATGATCGCGGTGCCGTGGGCGTCGTCGGCGCAGACATAGTGGCACTCGTGGCCGCGGCTCTTCTGGAAGCGCACCCAGATATCGGTCTGGATGTACTCCAGCAGGTGGCCCAGGTGAATCGAGCCGTTGGCGTAGGGCAGGGCACTGGTGACCAGAATCTGGCGCGAGAGCGAAGCGTTGTTCGACATGGTGACTAGACGATTCCCGTGACGAAATCCCCGCGGAGCTCACTGGAGACGCCGCCGGGATGAATAGGCTGTAGACTTGGGCGACGATTGTAGCATCGCTGACGCCGATGCGCGCTGCCCATGCCGCGGGCCGCGATCGTGTGGTCACCTGACGCGCCGCTGGTGCGGATCGGTCGCGGTGAATCGCCTGCCATGAAGCGACCGCCGCCAAGCGACTGTCGTGAAACGACCGTCTCTGAGAAAAGAGGAGAGCCCTTGATGCAGACAGAGGCAAGCCGCCCTTCGGCACGCTCACCGATGCCGTGGGGGCGCTGGGTATGCCTGGGCTTCGTGCTGCTGTGGTTCACGCTCGGCGGCATCGCACACTTTCTCTATGCCGATGCGATGGTCACAATCATTCCGCCGGCGCTGCCCTGGCCGCGATTGGCGGTGTGGGTCAGCGGTGTCTTCGAGCTGCTCGGCGTGGTGGGGCTGCTGCTGCCGCGCTGGCGTCGCCTGGCCGGGTGGGGGCTGGTGCTGCTGACGCTGTGCGTGACCCCGGCCAACGTCTACATGTGGCTGCACGCTGACGCCTTCCCCGCAGTGCCGGGTTGGTTGCTGCTCTGGCGCCTGCCGTTCCAGCTCTGGATTCTGTTCGCCATCGTCGTCGGGGCGGGATTGTGGCGCCGCCGCGACCGCCAGGGGTGACCGGGGAGAGGGCAAGGATAGGCGTCAAGGTGCGGCGGGTCAGAATCCCTGCTGTCACGAGTGTGAAGTAAACCATCTTGAGAAGGTGGAGGGGGTATCCCATTCTCGGTGCCTAGTGGCAGGCAAGTGCGCTTCACCAATCGTCGAGGATGGGTCATTGAACAAACCGCGTATACGGCTGTGCGCCGTGGCCAAGGATGAAGGGCCTTATCTGGCCGAGTGGGTCTTTCATCACCTGCACGTGGGATTCGATGAGATCCACGTCCTGCTCAACCGCACCTCGGACGCCTCGGCGGCGGTGCTCGCGCGTATCGGGCAGGCGTACCCCCAGGTCACCTTCGAGTTCATCGACTGGGTCGATCTGTGCGACCCCAGCGTCGGGCGCAAGCTGCAGACCATCGCCTACGCCAAGGCGCTGGCAGACGCCCGCGCGGCGGGGGTCGACTGGCTGATGTTCCTGGATATCGACGAGTTCTGGACGGCGCAGGATCTGGCGACCCGCGTGGATCAGCTGATCGCGCGGCTGTGCGGCGACACGCCGCGACCGATCAGCTTCCTGTGGCACTGCGAGCTGGGCCAGGCGCAGGCGTTCTGCGCGCTGCAGAACGGCGCCGGCTACGAACTCTCGTCGCACCTGAAGACGCTGTTCCCGATTCAGGGCATCGAGATCCAGCACGTGCGCGTGCACCATCCGATCTTCGGCCGTGACGTGGTGCCGCTCGACGCCGATGGCCATCCGATGGTCTACAGCGACACCCAGCCGGAGCTGGCCGACAACTCGGCGATCGTACCGCGTCAGGCTTATGTGATCCACCGCATGTACCGCTCCGAGGAGGAGTACCTGGCGCTGCTGTTGCGCGGGCGCCCCTCGGGCAAGCAGCAGCTCAAGACCAACCGTCCGGGCTACCGTTCGCACCGCAACGTCAAGGTGGGGCGGCGGATGGTCTGGCCGGGCGAGGTCTTCGCTGCCTATGACCGGGCCAAGCGTGACTTCATGCAGCGGCTGGAGATCAGTGCGCTGATCGAGCGCGACCGCGAGGCGATCCGCCAGCGCGCCGCACGGGCGGTGGCGATGCTGCTGGCGCTGGTCGAGGAGGGCGACCCGGATGGCGCTACCCGCTTCCTGCGCGGCACCCGCCATGAAGCGGCCCTGGCCGCACGGCTCGCCGCCCACGGCGGTGCAGATGCGCTCGGGCGCACTGCGGCTTCGGGCTGAGCAGGGGGCGAGCGACGGCGGGGAGCGGATGTTACAGTTAGCGGCCGAAGTGTCTCGCCGCTGACTGCCTGGAACCCCCTCGATGCCCGATGTCGATCTCTCTCAATCGCTGTGGATGCTGCTGGCCTTCGTCGCCCTGGGCTGGGTGGCGGCGCGGCGACTGAAGCTCGATCCGCGCCCCATCGCCACGCTGCTGATCTACCTGATCTCGCCGCTGACCTTCTTCAACGCCCTGACTCAGGGGCAACCCAGCATCGACAAGCTGGCGCTCACCTTCGGCGTGTTGCTGCTCTCGTCGCTGTTGTGTCTTGCGGTGAACGCCGTGGCGGGACGCTTCTACGCCGAACAGGAGCGGGCGCTGCTGGCCTTCTCCGCGGGCACCGGCAACACCGGCTATTTCGGCTTCCCCATCGCGCTGGTGCTGCTGCCGCCGGAGGGCGTGACGCAGTATCTGTTCTGCATGCTGGGCATTTCGCTCTACGAGTTCACGGTCGGTTTCTACATCAGCGCGCGGGGCCAGTTCTCGGTGCGCGAGAGCCTGTCTCGGCTGGCCCGGCTGCCGCTGATCTACGCCTTTGCCGGTGGCATGCTGATCAGCGCCCTGGGCTGGCAGGTGCCGCAGCCGGTCAGTGAAGGGCTGGGCTACTTCAAGTACTGCTTCACCGTGCTCGGCATGATGATCATCGGCATGACGCTGGGCCGCATCAGTTGGCGCGCGGTGGATGTCGCCTTCGTCGTCGGCTGCGTGGTGACCCGCTTCATGGTCTGGCCGCTGGCGACCCTGGCGCTGGCGGTAGCGCTGCGCCTGCTGGGCGACGCCTCCGACTCGCTGGTGCTGGCATTCCTGCTGGTGGGGGCGGTGCCGATGGCGGCCAACGTGGTGGTGATCGCCATGGAGCTGAACATCCGCCCCGAAAAGGGGGCCATCGCCGTGCTGCTGACCACGCTCGCCGCGCCGCTGCTGATTCCGCTCTATCTGGGGCTGGTACTACCCTGGGTGCTGGCGCTGTAGGGCGGCTCCGGGTGGCGGGGGGTGGCGGGTTCGAAATCCGGAATCTCCTTGCCCAGGATGTAGCGCTTGCGTAGCTGCGCCGAGAGCGCATCGATCAGCATCACGATCACCACCAGGCAGAGCGTGATGAACATCACCACATCCCAGTGCCATAGCCGCATGTTCTCGGCGTAGATCAGGCCAACTCCACCGGCGCCGACGAAACCGAGTACGGCTGCCGAGCGCGTGTTGGACTCCAGCTGGTAGAGGCTCAGGGAGAGAAAGGTCGGGAAGGATTGGGTGAAGACCCCGAGGCGATACTTCTGCAGGCTGTTGGCACCGACGGCGTTCAAGCCACGGGTCGGCTCTTTGGCGACCGCTTCGTGCCCCTCGGCGTAGAGCTTGCCGAGCAGCCCCGTGTCCTGCACCAGGATCGCCAGGGCGCCTGCCAGTGGACCCAGGCCAACGGCACTGACGAAGATCAGGCCCCAGATCGCCATATCCACTCCACGCAAGATATCGAAGAGGCGGCGCATCAGGAAGCCGATCGGACGCAGCCACACGGACGACATGACGTTGCGCGCGGCGAGGAACGAGCAGGGAAGTGCGATCAGCGTGGCGGTCAGGGTGCCGGTGAAGACGATCGCCACGGTGATGAAGATCTGCGTGAGATAGTAGTCGAAGGGCCAGTGCCAGAAGTCCCGCCAGATAAACATGTGCAGGAAGTAGTGGCCCATCTTGCCAAGGCCGATCAGCGCCTGCTGTGGCGAAATACCGTACTGCAGTAAAAAGAGACCATAGAACACCACCACGGCGAGGCCCGACAGGCCCAGTCGTCGCAGGTAACGCCCTTGGGCGCGAAAGAGTTCGGGATTTTGGCGTTCGATCCGG
This sequence comes from Salinicola sp. RZ23, assembly GCF_003206675.1. NCBI lineage: Bacteria > Pseudomonadati > Pseudomonadota > Gammaproteobacteria > Oceanospirillales > Halomonadaceae > Salinicola > Salinicola sp. RZ23. The sequence continues at coordinate 244,375 of NZ_PZJK01000013.1, read as the reverse complement.
GCCACCTCTGCCGGGGTCGGCGCCTTGATGAGACTCGTCACGATGTCGGCTCCAGAACGCGGCGGCGAATTCGGCTCGAGAGGCTGTCGAGCAGCGACACCACCAGAATGATCAGTATCAGCGTGATGCTGACCTGGTCGTAACGGCTGAGCTGGATATTGGTCATCAGCTCCTGCCCGATGCCGCCGGCACCGACGAGACCGAGAATGGTGGACTGGCGGAAGTTGATCTCCAGGCGCATGAAGCTGTAGGAGAGCAGGGTGGGTTTGACCTGTGGCCATAGCCCAAAGCGAACCGCCTGCACTGGTCCGGCACCGCAGGCAAGCAGCCCGCTCACTGGTCTGGGCGACGCGCTTTCGATCGCTTCGTAGAAGAGTTTGGTCAAGCTGCCGATGGTGTGCAGCGCCAGGGCCAGAAAGCCCGGAATGGCGCCGACGCCGAAGGCCATCACGAACATCACCGCCCAGGCGAGTTCGGGCATGGTGCGCAGAAAGGCGCTGACCGTGCGAATGGCTTGCCGCAGCGGCTTGGGGGCGGGGCCGTTGTTGGCCGCGAGAAAGGCCAGCAAGATCGCCAGCATGGCCGAGATGATGGTCGCGGCGAAGGCCAGATTGAGCGTTTCCCAGATCAGCGGTAGCTGGATATGGAGTCGATAGCCCCAGTAGGCGAGCGAGCCCTTGGTATGTACGTCGGCAAAGAGATCGGCGAGATGGAGTACTGGCAGGGTCTTGAAGAGATAGTCGAACAGATGAGGAAGCGCATGCCACAGCGTCGTGAGATGAAATTCCGAGAAGTGCGTGGAACCCAGGTAGAGCCCCAGGATGGCCAGTGACCAGATCGTCGACTCGCGCTGCTGGATGCGCCGCATGCGACGGTAGTAGCGTTCGAATTCCGGGTGGGACGAGAGCGTTTTCATGGTGATGCCAGTTCGGTGGGCTGAGGGCGACGCATCGCATGGAGAGAAGACGGACACGGCTATAGCGTGTCCGTCTGTCGGCGCCTCTAGCGGCGATGCCCGAGGGCCGTCAGCGAGGGGCCAGGGGGGCGCCTTCAGCGGTGATCGAGCAGCTCACGCTTCATGTCGATGATGTCCTGATAGTCGGACACCGAGGCCGGGACGATGTGAAGCTTGCCACCGGCGGCCTTGACGAAGCAGTCGTGATCGTTCTTGTCGAGCTCGTGGAGGGCGGCGACCAGACGCTTCTTGAAGTCATCCGGCAGATCGTGGCGTACCAGTATCGGGCCGTTGGGGATCAGCTTCGATTGCCAGATGATGCGCACCTTGTCCATCAGATCAGGATGGTCGAGCTGAACGAGTCGGCGAAAGGCGCCTGCCGAATAGCCCTCTTCCCGATCACCGACCATCGAACTCCAGGTGACGGCGCCGGCAAACTGGTCGTTGAGCACGCCCAGGATGTCCTGTTCATGACCGCCGGAGAAGGTCACGTTGGAAAAGAAGCCATCGTAATCGTTGTCCATCGAACCGCCGAACTTCTTCTGGAAGGTGTGGTTGGGAATCAGAAAGCCGGAGGTCGAGTTGGGATCGGCGAAGCCGAAGGTCTTGCCCTTGAGATCCTCGAGTGTCTGGTAGGGGCTATCGGATTTCACCAGGACCACCGAGTAGTAACCCTTGGCATCGTCGCTGTCGTTGGCAGTGATGCCCACCAGATCGACGGCCTTGGGGTTCTCGATATAGACCGAGGCGTAGGAAGAGGGCGACATGTTGATCACCAGATCGATCTTGTCGCTGAGCAGGCCCTGGATGACGCCTTCATAGTCGGAGGCGTTGCGCAACTTCGTATCGACGCCCAGCTTGTCGTCGAGGAAGGTCTTGACGCACTGGTTGTTACCGATCTGCTGGGTGGCGGATTGGCCGCCGAGAATACCCAGGTTAAGCACTTTCGGTGCGCTCTCTGCACTAGCTTGGAAAGCGAGCAGTGTACCCAGCAACAGCGTGGCGGCTTTCAACGTCTTTTTCATGGTTCGATCACCTGAATAACACATGATGGATGGAAAAACGGCGGATGACACAGGGCGCTGAGTCGCGCTCTCTGCATCAGAGAGCGTGAACAAGAGGCGCCATCAACGGGTTCGTTGTTGATGCTTTGATGCATCGAAAAACGGTTTCATTGGCAAACTGATTCATCGACACATACATGCACTGGCAAAGCCTGCCGCTGACAAGCAAGTAGGTTGAAGAAAACTGCCTTGGGCTGACGGGAGGGTCCGCCGAAGCAGCGCCGGCTGACATTGCTCTCGTGTGGTGCCGCCTGTGAGATGACGAGGGCTACGTCATCGCCACGAGAGCGTCGAACGGCAACTAATGCAGCTTGTCTCTGTCGTCGCCGTCGCGTTCGTCACCGTAGAGCTGCTGTAGCAGCGGCTCGTCGATGTGATCAGGTTTTCCGTCGAACAGAATTTCACCCTGAGACAGCCCAATGGCTCGGGTGCAGTACTGCTTGACCAGCTCGATCGAGTGCAGATTGACCATGACACCGATGCCCTCGTGACTGATCTGGCGCAGGGCCTCCATGATCCGTTGCGTGTTCCTGGGGTCGAGTGAGGCCACCGGCTCGTCGGCCAGCAGCAGACGCGGCTGTTGCATCAGCGCGCGGCAGATGGCGACGCGTTGCATCTGCCCGCCAGACAAATTCTCGGCGCGCTGCAGCGCTTTCGGCAGCATGCCCAGCCACTCCAGCAGTGCGACGGCACGGGCACGATCGCTGGTGCTGAAGATCTTGAAGAAGGATTTGAGCGATGAGGTGTGATGCAGGCGCCCGAGCAGGACATTGGTCATCACGTCCAGGCGTGGCACGAGGCAGAAGTCCTGGAAGATCATGCCGCACTCGCTGCGCCAGTCACGCCACTGGCGGGCGTTGGCACCCAGAATGTCGCGTTCGCCGCCGCCCTCGGCGTGATAGCGGATTTCCCCTCCGCTGGCGGGTACGGAGCCGTTCATCACATGTAAAAGTGTCGACTTGCCGGCGCCTGAGCGGCCGATGATGGCGACCATCTCGCCGGCGTGGAGGGAGAAGTCGAGGCCTTTCAGGACGCGACGATCACCGTAGGCGGCCTCCAGGCCGGTCACACTCAAGAGGCGCTCGCCGGTACAGGACACCTGTGGTGATAGCGGCGCCGAGGCGATGCCGGATTGACGGGCGGAGACTTCGAAATGCATTGAGTCCATGGTCACGGTGGCCTTGTCGACGGTCGATCACGCTGGCTTGCGGGCGCTGCCAGCGGCGAATGCCTGGGTGAGCTGGATTAAAACGCGGCAATGTAACCGTGTGGTTACACTTTCGCGAAACGGCTCGATCTGGCAGGTATCCGCTTTGGGGACGGTCACGCTACGGGGTGCGGCGGCGCTTTTTCGCGCTGAGTGGGATTACCGGTATGCTAGCGGTCGATGGTGCGGTGGGGGTTGCGACGGGTGTGACACACAAGGGTTTCGTATTGACCCGCCACTGGCAGGACGCGCCGGCGGGCACGCGGGTCTGGCTATGGCTGGCGACGGACGCCGGCCCATGCCGGGTCGAGCTGCCGCCGCAGGTGTCGGTGGCCTTCGTGGCGCGCGAGGTGCGGGCCGAGGTCGAGCGGCTGCTGCGCGGCGAGCCGGAGGTGACGCTGCGCGAGCTCGATCTGCGCGACTTCGCGGGGCGGCCGCTGCTGGGGCTCTACTGCCACTCGCATCGACAACTGATGCAGCTCGAACGGCGTCTGGGAGAGGCGGGCATCGAGCTGTTCGAGGCCGACGTGCGCCCGCCGGAGCGCTACTTGATGGAGCGCTTCATCACGGCGCCAGTGATGGTCAGCGGCGTGCCCAACCCGGACGGTTCGCTGCAGCAGGCACAGCTGCGCCCGGCGCCGGACTATCGTCCAGCGCTTTCGCTCTGTTCGCTGGACATCGAGACCAGTGAGCGCGGCGAGCTCTACTCGATCGGCCTGCACGGCTGCGGCCAGCGCATCGTCTATATGCTCGGGCCGCCGGCGGGGGCGGGCGGTGCAGCCGACCGCGAGCGCGACTTCGAGTTGATCTACTGCGACTCGCGGGCCGATCTGCTGCATGCGCTCAACGCCTGGGTCGCGCGTTTCGACCCCGACGCGATCATCGGCTGGAACGTGATCCAGTTCGACCTGCGTCAGTTGCAGCGCCACGCCGAGCGGCTCGACGTGCCTCTGACCCTGGGCCGCGGCGGGGCGCCGCTCGAGTGGCGCGCCCATGGCCACCAGCCCAACCACTACTTCGTGACCATTCCCGGACGTCTCGCCATCGATGGCATCGAGGCGCTGCGCCAGGCGACCTGGAGCTTTCCCTCGTTCAGCCTGGAGAACGTCGCCCAGACCCTGCTGGGTGAGGGCAAGGCGATCGACAATCCCTATCAGCGCATGGCCGACATCAATCGCATGTTCGCCGAGGACAAGCCGGCGCTGGCACGTTACAACCTCAAGGATTGCGAGCTGGTCACGCGGATCTTCGCGCACACCCGGATCGTCGACTTCCTGCTCGAGCGGGCCAGCGTGACCGGGCTGGCGGCGGATCGCAGCGGCGGTTCGGTGGCGGCATTTTCGCACCTCTACCTGCCGCGCATGCATCGGCTGGGGTTCGTGGCGCCCAATCTGGGCAGCCGCGCGGGCGAGGACAGCCCCGGTGGCTATGTCATGGATTCGCGCCCGGGGCTCTACGACTCGGTGCTGGTGCTCGACTTCAAGAGTCTCTATCCGTCGATCATCCGCTCCTTCCTGATCGATCCGGTGGGGCTGATCGAGGGGCTTGCCGATCCCGATCCTGCGCAGGCCGTGCCCGGTTTTCTGGGCGCGCACTTCTCGCGCACCCGGCATGCGCTGCCGGCGATCGTGGCGCAGGTGTGGGAGGGGCGCGAGGCGGCCAAGCGCGAAGGCAACGCGCCGCTCGCCCAGGCGCTCAAGATCATCATGAATGCCTTCTACGGCGTGCTCGGCTCACGCGGCTGCCGCTTCTTCGATCCGCGACTGGCCTCTTCGATCACCATGCGCGGTCACGCGATCATGCACCGTACCCGGGAGCTGATCGAGGCCGAGGGCTACACGGTCATCTACGGCGATACCGACTCCACCTTCGTCTGGCTGGGCGAGGCGCACGCGGAGGAGGCCGCAGCGACGATCGGCCAGCGGCTGGTCGCCCGGGTCAACGCCTGGTGGCGCGATCACCTGCGTGAGCGCTTCGCCCTCGACAGCGCTCTGGAGCTGCAGTACGAGACCCACTACCGGCGCTTTCTGATGCCCACCATTCGCGGCGCCGAAGAGGGCAGCAAGAAGCGCTATGCCGGCCTGGTGGCGCATGCCGACGGCGGCGAGCGTCTGGTGTTCAAGGGGCTGGAGTCGGTGCGCGCCGACTGGTCGCCGCTGGCACAGCAGTTCCAGCGCGAACTCTACCGGCGGATCTTCGTCGGCGAGGGCTATCGCGACTATGTCCGGCGGCTGGTGCGCGAGACCCTGGCTGGTGAGCACGACGACGATCTGGTCTATCGCAAGCGGCTGCGGCGTCGGCTCGGTGACTATCAGCGCAACGTACCGCCGCATGTGCGCGCCGCACGGCTGGCCGACGAGTTCAACCGCCAGCTGCAGCGCCCGTTGCAGTACCAGAACGGCGGCTGGATCCGCTATGTGATCACCGTCAACGGGCCCGAGCCGCTGGAAGCGCGGCGCTCGCCGATCGACTATCAGCACTATGTGAGCCGTCAGCTCCAGCCGGTGGCCGACGCCATCCTGCCCTTTGTCGATGATGACTTCACTTGTCTGATCGATCAGCAGCTGGGGCTGTTCTGAGACGCAGTCCCGGGGCGGGCCTCGCCAAACCCTGGGGGCGTTGGGTGACCGTTGACAGGGCCAAGGGGCGGTGCTAAGTACGCGCTGCCGGCAACCGTGCCGGTGATGCGTCGTGGCCCGCGCCGCGCGCTTTCCGAGGAATCATCACCATGGCATTGCGCCACATCCTGTTCGCCGCTGTCACGGCCCTGGCCGTTGGCGGGTGCGCGTCCAATACCTTTGCGCCCAACTATCAGTCCAACAATACCGATGTGCTGCGGATCGGCGGCGAGCGCCCAGAGGCGGCGGCGCCCGCGATCGAGAATCTGGGCTCGTTCTGCGTTCAGACCACCCAGCAGTGGAACGATCAGGGCAAGACGCCGGATGGCCAGCGTCTGTGGGTCAAGAGCACCCTGCGTCAGGCGGTGGCCTGCCGTTGAGCAGTCGGGCCTGTGTGCTTGAGGGTGTCTTCGACGACGCCGGGGAGGGGGCCAGCGGAATGCCGCTGGGTTCTGATGGCGTGGGCGGCGTGGCGTGGCGGCCGCGTCTGCGGGCGTGAGCTGCTACGCTGAAACTCCATGGGCTTCATTCTCGAGGCCCGTTTCCGATCTCTTCTCTCGATCTCAGGTGCGAACCCCATGCGTTACGAACTCTATTACTGGCCGGGTATCCAGGGGCGCGGTGAATTCGTGCGTCTGGCCTTCGAGGATGCCGGGGTCGAGTATGTCGATATCGGACTGCTGCCGGCGGCACAGGGTGGCGGCGCCGGTGCGGTCAGCGAGTGTCTGCATGCCGGCGCGTCAGGCCAGCCGCACTTCGCACCGCCGGTACTCAAGATAGGCGAGGAGATGATCTCGCAGGTCGCCAACATTCTGCTGTTTCTCGGGCCGCGTCTGGGGCTGATCGCCGACGATGCGGTGCTGCAGCGGCGCGCCCATGGCCTGCAGCTCACGCTCAGCGATTTCGTGGCCGAGATTCACGACACCCACCATCCGATCGGGACGTCGCTCTACTACGAGGATCAGCGCGACGAGGCGCAGCGCCGCGGTAAGCTGTTCGTCCAGGAGCGCCTGCCCAAGTTCCTCGACTACTTCGAGCGGGTGTTGGCGGTGAACGCCGGTAGCGAGGCCTATCTGGTTGGCGGTACGCATAGCTACGTCGACCTGTCGCTGTTCCAGGTGATGACCGGATTGCGCTACGCGTTCCCGCGGGCCATGGGGCGGCTGGAGCCGGAGCTGCCGGCACTGGTGGCCCTGGTCGACCGGGTGGGATCGCGCACGCGGCTGGCCAGCTACCTGATGTCCGAGCGGCGTCAGGCGTTCAACCCGTCGGGGATCTTCCGCCACTATTCCGAGCTGGATGGCTGAGTGCCGCTCCTCGCCGAAGGCGGCTGCGGTGATGGGGCCGCGGCTTTCTGACTCGTACGGCTGGCGTGCTACAGTAGAGACACTTCCGATTAGCGGACAAGGAGGCAAAGATGCCATTACTCGATAGTTTCATGGTCGACCATACCAAGATGAACGCTCCGGCGGTGCGCGTGGCCAAGCAGATGCGCACGCCCCACGGCGATGACATCACGGTCTACGACCTGCGTTTCTGCATCCCCAACGAGGAGATCCTCTCCGAGCGTGGTATCCATACGCTGGAGCATCTGTTCGCCGGCTTCATGCGCCAGCACCTCAACGGTGACGGCGTCGAGATCATCGATATCTCGCCGATGGGCTGCCGGACCGGCTTCTACATGAGCCTGATCGGGCAGGTCGACGAAGCGGCCGTGGGTGAGGCCTGGGAAGCCTCGATGCGTGACGTGCTGGCACTCGAGGATCAGGCATCGATCCCCGAGCTCAATATCTACCAGTGCGGCACCGCCGAGATGCACTCGCTGGGCGAGGCGCAGCAGATCGCGCGCAATGTCACCACCCGGGGTATCGGCGTCAACTCCAACAGCGAGCTGAAGCTGACCGAGGAGTTCCTGGCCGCGCACGGCGCCTGAGGCGTTCGACGCGTGATTATGGGGCCCGCGGCACTGTTGCCGCGGGCCTCGTCGTTTCTGGGTCCGTCGTGCGAGATACTGTCGCGTCTGGGGCTGCCTTTTCTGGGCCTGGCTGCTAGAGACTCGGGCGGAGCGCGGCGGCGAACCTTCGGCGCCTGCGTTGTCAAAACGGTAGTGGCGTCGGGCGTCATTATCCCTTTGTCATCGGCGCTCGACCTGGCCCGTCATTCATCGTCTTTGCATCAGGACACGCTCATGCTCGATACGGTTCAGCAGTTCTTTCAGCGAGTGCTCGCGCCCGCGCACGATCATCACGATGCGGTCACCCCGCAGCTGGCGGTGGCGGCGCTGCTCAGCGAGGTACTGCGCGCCGACTACGAGGTCGATCCGCAGGAGCTCGCGACCCTGCGCGAGATGTTGATACGCCAGTTCTCGCTGAGCGGTGAACAGGCCGATGCGCTGATCGCGGAGGCCGAGGAGCAGGTCGAGCATGCGGTCGACCATTTCCAGTATGTCTCGCTGCTCAACGAGCGTTTCAGCTATGCCCAGCGGGTCGAGCTGGTCGCTGCCATGTGGCGGCTGGCCTACGCCGACAATGAACTCGCCGCCCTCGAGGAGCATCGCATCCGGCGCCTGGCCGATCTGCTCTACGTGAGTCACAGCGACTTCATCCGCACCAAGCTCGCCGTGCTCGAAGCGCGCGGCTGAGCGCCGCCGTCGTCACGGATGCCGGCACTTGCCAGTGGGCCGGAATTTCCGACCTCAGCCCTAGGGTATCCCCATGGGTGGCCGTTATACTGCCGCCAAAGCGCGGTCCGAGTGACCGTGGCCGTCGACAGTGAGTCAAGGAGGGAGCGTGACCGAGGGCATCAAGCACATCGTGGCCGTGGCGTCGGGCAAGGGCGGCGTCGGCAAATCCACCGTGACCGCCAATCTGGCCCTGGCCATGGCCGCCGAAGGCTATCGGGTAGGGCTGCTGGATGCGGACATCTACGGGCCGAGCCAGGCGCGCATGCTGGGCTTGCCGGAGAATACCCGCCCCGAGGTGGTCGACGAGAAAAACATGAAGCCGGTCGTCGCACACGGTATCCAGGCGATGTCGATGGCGTTCATGGTGGATATCAATCAGCCCATGGTCTGGCGCGGGCCGATGGTCTCCGGCGCTTTCCAGCAGCTGCTCAACCAGACGCTGTGGGATGACCTCGATTTTCTGTTCATCGACATGCCGCCGGGCACTGGCGACATCCAGCTGACGCTGGCGCAGAAGGTCTCGGTGGACGGCGCGGTGATCGTCACCACGCCCCAGGACATCGCACTGCTCGATGCTCGCAAGGGGATCGAGATGTTCCGCAAGGTGAATGTGCCGGTGCTGGGTGTGGTCGAGAACATGAGTCTTCACGTCTGCTCCCAGTGCGGTCACAGCGAGCCGATCTTCGGCAGCGGCGGCGGTGAGCGCATCGCCGAGCAGTACGCGACCCAACTGCTGGGCCAGCTGCCGCTGACGCTGTCGATCCGCGAGCAGGCCGACGGCGGCCAGCCCAGTGTGATCGCCGAACCCGATGGCGAGGTGGCGCAGACCTTCCGGCGTATCGCCCGCGCGGTGGCCAGCGGTGTCGCCGAGAGCGGGGGCACCGGGCCGAGCATCTCGTTCAGCGATTAGCCACGGCCTGACAAGTACCGGGTCCGTCGATTGGGTGACGGCTGCGCGGCGCTGTGCCGGCGCCCGGCGTTCCCTTCGCGCGGGCGGGCCGCTATGATGGCGGGCCGATTCAGCCGTACCCATTTCTCGACCCGGCGCGGGGGAGCCGCGGCTCCCCGTGACGCCGCTCCAAGGACACCTGCATGAGCATCAAATCCGACAAGTGGATTCGCCGGATGGCGGAGCAGGAGGGCATGATCGAGCCCTTCGAGGCGGACCAGGTTCGCTACGCCAACGACCAGCGCGTGATCTCCTACGGCACCTCCAGCTACGGTTATGACGTGCGCTGTGCCGACGAATTCAAGGTGTTCACCAATATCCACTCGGCGGTGGTCGATCCCAAGGCGTTCGACGAGAAGAGCTTCGTCGACGTCAAGGGCGACGCCTGCGTGATCCCGCCCAACTCCTTCGCCCTGGCGCGCACCGTGGAGTACTTCCGGATTCCGCGCAGCGTGCTGACGATCTGCCTGGGCAAGTCGACCTATGCGCGCTGCGGCATTATCGTCAACGTCACACCGCTGGAGCCCGAGTGGGAAGGCCACGTGACGCTGGAGTTCTCCAACACCACCAACCTGCCGGCGCGGATCTACGCCAACGAGGGGGTGGCGCAGATGCTGTTCCTCGAATCCGACGAGGTCTGCGCGACGTCGTACAAGGATCGCGGCGGCAAGTACATGGGGCAGCGTGGGGTGACCCTGCCGCGCACCTGATCACGCCCGCGACGGCCCCAGGGCCGGCCACGTGACGACAGACGGGGCGCCTCCGCCAGGGAGGCGCCCCGTCTTTGCCTGCGGTGCGACCCGCTTCTGCGCCTTGCCGTGCCTAATCAGGCCAGTCAGACGTCCGCCGCACGATCGTCGCTGCGGTGCTTGATGGTCTCGGCGTAGCCATCCAGAAACGGCTTCTCGGCCGGGTCGAGGCGATCCATGCCGGCCACCACCCGGTGCCAGTAGGGGTAGAGCGGGGCCGGGCGCGTCAACTGCTCCAGCTGGCGCCGCTCGGGCTCGCTCAGCGTCAGCTCGGCGGCGGCGAGGTTGTCGTGTAGATGCGCTTCGCTGCGCGCGCCGACGATCAGTGAGGTGACGCCCGGGCGATCCTTGAGCCATGCCAGGCACACCCGCGCCGGCGAGCAGTCGTGGGCTTCGCCGATGGCGATCAGTGTCTCGATGATGTCGTAGGCGCGCTCCATGTCGTGGACATAGGGCTCGGGCCAGCCGTTACCCTGGCGGGTGTCCGGCGGCGTCGGCTGGCCGCGGCGTACCTTGCCGGTCAAGAAGCCCTCACCCAGCGGCCCCCAGATCAGCGAGCCGAGGTTCTGATCCAGCGCCAGCGGCATCAGCTCGTACTCCGCTTCACGTGACTCCGGGGTGTAGTAGATCTGCTGGCTGATCGGTTTGGTCAGGCCGTGGAGTTCGGCCTTGCCCAGGGTCTTCATCATCTGCCAGCCGGTGTAGTTGGAGGTGCCCCAGTAGCGCACCTTGCCACTGGTGACCAGATGGTGCAGCGCCTCCAGCGTCTCCTCGACCGGGGTGACGCCGTCCCAGTTGTGGATCTGGTAGAGGTCGATGTGGTCGGTGCCCAGGCGCTTGAGGCTGGCCTCCACCGCGCGGATCAGATGGTAACGCGAAGCACCGCTGGCGTTGGGGTCGTCGCCCAGGGGACTGCGTCCCTTGGTGGCGAGGATGATGTCCTGACGCTTGTCGCCGAGCGCTTTGGCGGTGATCTCTTCGGCTTGGCCATGGGAGTAGAGGTCGGCGGTGTCGACCAGATTGACACCCGCATCGAAGGCGATATCCAGCAGGCGTCGGGCGCCCTTGACGTCGACGCTAGCCGCCTTCTCGAAACCGTGGCTACCGCCGAACGGCACCGTGCCCAGGGTCAGGCTCGAGACCATCAGCCCCGAGTTGCCCAGCGGACGATATTGCATGCTCATATGGCCTCCTTGCCTGGCTGAATCAGGCCCCGCCGCGAGGCGAGCGGGGCTCTTTCAGTCTGGCAAAGATCGGCCCGGGAGCAAGTCGGGGGGCATGGAGAAGTGCCTGAATAAGCGCCGCCCAGGGCGGCGCTGGTGGCCAACGCACGCTGCGGTGGGGGCTACAGCTGGCCCGACTGCCACTGCGCTTCACGACTGGCGAGCGCTTCGGCAATGCCGTCGATGCTATTGGAGGCAAGGCTCTCGGGCAGCGGATCGAAGCCGACGCTGGCGGCGAGCTGACCATAGCTGCTGCGCAGGTCGGCGTAGGCCAGGTCGCGGCGCAGATCGGCCTGCAGCGTATTCAGCTCGCCTTGGATCAGCTCCAGTTCGCCGATGCTCTGTACCTGATAGCGATTGCGCAGCTGTTCGACGATCTGGCTATCCAGGCTGACCAACTCTTGACTGGTCGCGAACTGACGCTGCGCTTCACGGAAATTGGCATTGGCGACATGCAATTGCGCCAGGATCGCCATCGACATGGCCTGGCGGCGCGCTTCCACGACTGCCTGGCCGGCCTTGGCCGCGTCGATGGCGGCTGGCCCGGAGAGCACGTTGAACAGGTTCCAGGTGACCTTCACGCCATAATCGGCCCAGCTCTGATTGACCAGAAAGGAGTTGCTGTCGTAGTGGGCGCCGGCGGAAAACTCGAGGCCGGGCAGCAGGCGCAGCATGGCCTTGCGGGTCTCGGCGGCGCTGATGCGGGTTTCGTAGTCCTGCTCGCGCAGTTCGGGGCGATGGGTCAAGGCCGCCTGTTCGAGCTGACTGAGATCGATCGTTAGCTGAGGCACCTGATAGCCCGCCGCGGGCGCCAGCTCGATCTCGGTGCCCAGGGGCAGATTGATCAGCGTTGCGAGCTCGGTCTTGGCCAGCGAGAGCGCGCGGCGCTGCTCCTCGAGCTGACGCGTGGCTTCGATCAGGGCGCGCTGGTAGCTCAGCGTCTGGATGATGTCGCCGATACGCTGATCGCTGAGGCGGCGGCTATTCTCACTCGCTTGATCGACTCGTGCCATCAGACTGTCGATCTGGCCTAGCAGGCGGTCGGCTGCCACTGCCCGCCAATAGGCCGAACGCACGTCCTGAATGATGGTGTGGACCACCTTGCGCCGGCGCTCCTGCACGATCAGGCGTCGATCGCTCTGCTGCTTGGCATTGACATAACCGACGCCGAAGTCGAGTACGTTCCACACCATGGTGAGGTCAGCGACGCGGCGGTCGCGATCCAGTGAGGTCGAAGGCTCGAGTGACTGAGTCCCGGTTCGAATGCTCTCGCTGCTGGAGGCGCTGACGTTGCTGCGGCCAGCATAACCGGCTGACAGCGCCATGCGTGGCAGCATGTCGAAGGTGGCCAGGTCGACCTGACGCTGGGCCATGGCCTCTTCCATGACCTTCAAACGCCCCTCGAGGTTGTATTTCACGGCGCGGGCCATGGCTTCATGCAGCGTGAGCGGGCCGCTGAGCGGCTCCTGGTCCTTGAACATCGTGCGCAGATCCTGCTGAGCGCGCTGTTCGCTGACACTGTGATCGATCGGCTGGCTGGTGACGGCGCAGCCACTGATGGCCAGAGTCAACAGGCTGACTGCGAAAAGTTGCTTTTGACGACTCATCCTCGAACTTCCCCTTGGTACGGCATCTATCGATTATTGTTCGGTCTTTTGCTAGACCTTGGATGTCGGCTCGGCCATCTGCTCGAATGCCAGGGTCAGACTGCTGACCTGGCGCCACTCGTCTTCCTGTATCTCCTGCAACTGCTGAGCCAGGGTGGGTGCGCCCTGAAGCGCGTTCTGGCTTACCTCGTTGGTGGCCGGGCCCGGGCGGAGCTGAATGTCGCCCTGTGTAGGCGGGGCGATGCCATCGAACAGCGCCGAAAAGCTGCTGCTGCCGAAGGTGTTCTCGCTACCGCCGATAGTGGACGCTTCAGTCGCCGCGCCGATACCCAGACTCGCAGCGCTGCTGGCAAAGACCTGGGCGATATAGCTGGGTGCCAGGTCGCCATTGCGGATGAAGATATCGCCCACTGGCGGCACGCCGCTGCCGAGGTTGGGCACCTCGAATAGCGGGGTGGGGCGCAGGGGCGAGGTAAACAGAGAAGGCGGCGCCGACGCTCGTGTCGGCTCGGATATCGCGCCGACGCCGGGCTGCGTCAGCGGGGTCGATGGGTTGATGCGGAACTCTGGATCACCCTGAATTTGGGACTGGGTGTAGGGCTGGCCGACCAGGCCACCCGGCAGCGCATTGCCGGCGGTGTCGTTGATGCCGGTAGCGGTGTCGTTGAGTGCCAGTGCCAGGCTGCCGCTGCCGCTGACATTGATGATAGTGACGCTGTAGGTGCGCGCATCGATTCGCTCCAGGCTGCCGAGATTACCCTGGGCGCTCCCCGTGCTGATCAGAGTGAAGTCCGACAGGTCGACGCCACTGACGTCTTCGCTGAAGGTCAGCGTATAGCTCACGTTGCCGTCGGCGCTGGCGGTGGTATCCAGCACGATGGTCGCGGTAGGCACGGTGGTATCGATGCGCACGCCGGCAGTCTCTCCGACATTGTTCAGGGTCAGGCTCATGGCATTGCCGGCCGCATCGCGCACGCTGCCATCATTGTTCTGCAGGCCGGACACGGTGATGCCGTCCGCATCGTCGAGACCGGGTTGCAGGCTGTACTGGAAGATCAGCGTCGTGGTGCCAGAGCCTGCCACGTAGTCAGCGAAAACCGTGCTGCCGCCGATATCCAATGCCAGCCTTGGCGTGCCATTGACCAGAACGGCTTCGTTGGCGTTGACCACGAATGTCAGGGTATCGCCCGCGTTGTACTGTACGCCGGCTGGCACGTCGACACTGGCGATGGTGGGAACCACGGTATCGACGGCATAGTTGCCCGATAGGGTGCCGCCAATACCGGTATTACCGGCTGCGTCCTGCACTCCTGGATTGTTCAGGGTAATCAGGTTGCTGCTCGCGGTGACGTTGGCGTCAGGGGTCAGGGTCGCGGTCCAGGTGGTGCCGCCATCGCTGGAGCTAAGATCGCTCAGGGCGCCGTTGGCCACGCCGAAGTCCGCCGTGGTCAGGCCGGTGACCGCTTCGCTGAAGGTGATGGTCACGGCTGCGGTATCACCGGCAGCCAGCGTGGTATCGCTCAACTGTATGGTTGCGCTCGGGCGCTGCGTGTCGATGGCGTAGTTGTTGGAATCGGTGGTGCCGCTGCCCATGTTGCCCGCGGCATCCTGTACCCCGGTGTTGCTCAGGTTAATGACATTGCTGGTGTCGGCAATGTTGCCATTGGGCGTCAGAATTGCCGTGTAGGTGATGTTGTCCGAGGTGCTCAGATTGCTCAGGGCACCGTTGGTCACGCTGAAGTCGGCCAGACTCAGCCCGCTCACCGCTTCGTTGAAGGTGATGGTGACGGCGGTGGTTTCACCTACGGCCAGGGCGGTGTCAGTCACCACGATGGTGGCCGTCGGCCGCTGGGTGTCTATGGCGTAGGTGTTGGAGTCGGTAGTGCCGGTGCCGGTATTGCCGGCGGCATCGCTGTAGCCGGTGTTGTCCAGAGTGATCAGATTGGTCGTGTCGGTGACGTTGGTGCTGGGCGTCAGGGTCGCCGTCCAGGTCAGCCCGCCATCGCTCGAATTGAGGTTGCTGAGCGCGCCGTTGGCCACGCTGAAGTCACTCGTGGTCAAACCATTGATCGCCTCGCTGAAGGTGACGGTGACCGTGGTGTTCTGGCCCGCTTTCAGTGCCGTGTCGGCGAGCGCGATGGTGGCGGTCGGGCGCTGGCTGTCGATGGCGTAGTTGTTGGAGTCGGTGCTGCCGGTACCGGCGTTGCCAGCGGCATCCTGTACCCCGGTGTTATCCAGGGTGATCAGGTTGCTGGTATCAGTGACGTTGGTACTGGGGGTCAGGGTTGCCGTCCAGGTCAGGCCGCCATCGCTGGAGCTGAGATCGCTCAGTACGCCGTTGGCCACGCCGAAGTCGGCCGTGGTCAGGCCGGTGACCGCTTCGCTGAAGGTGACGGTCACGGTCGCCGTCTCACCGGCAGCCAATGCCGTGTCGCTCAAGGCGATGGTCGCGCTCGGGCGCTGAGTGTCGATGGCGTAGTTGTTGGAATCGGTGGTTCCGCTGCCGGCGTTGCCTGCCGCATCGCTGTAGCCGGTGTTATTCAGGGTGATCAGATTGCTGGCGTCGGCGATATTGGTGCTCGGCGTCAGGGTCGCGGTCCAGGTCAGGCCGCCATCGCTTGAGCTGAGGCCGCTGAGGGTGCCATTGGTCACGCTGAAGTCTGCTGTGGTCAGGCCGGTGATTGCCTCGCTGAAGGTGATGGTTACCGCGCTGCTTTCACCGATGGCCAGGGCGGTGTCGGCTACCGCGATGGTGGCAGTCGGACGCTGGCTATCGATGGCGTAGTTATTGGAGTCGGTGGTGCCGGTGCCGGTATTGCCGATGGCATCGGTGTAGCCGGTGTTGTCCAGAGTGATCAGATTGGTCGTGTCGGTGACGTTGGCGTTCGGTGTCAGGGTCGCCGTCCAGGTGATGCCGCCGTCGCTCGAGCTGAGGTTGCTGAGGGCGCCGTTGGTCACGCTGAAGTCATCCGTGGTCAAACCAGTGATCGCCTCGCTGAAGGTGACGGTGACCGTGGTGTTCTGGCCCGCCTGCAGGGCGCTGTCGGCGACCACGATACTGGCGCTCGGGCGCTGGGTGTCGATGGCGTAGTTGTTGGAATCGGTGCTGCCCGTGCCGGTGTTGCCAGCGGCATCCTGTACCCCGGTGTTATCCAGGGTGATCAGGTTGCTGGTATCAGTGACGTTGGTACTGGGGGTCAGGGTTGCGGTCCAGGTCAGGCCGCCATCGCTGGAGCTGAGATCGCTCAGTACGCCGTTGGCCACGCCGAAGTCCGCCGTGGTCAGGCCGGTGACCGCTTCGCTGAAGGTGACGGTCACGGTCGCCGTCTCACCGGCAGCCAATGCCGTGTCGCTCAAGGTGATGGTCGCGCTCGGACGCTGAGTGTCGATGGCGTAGTTGTTGGAATCGGTGGTTCCGCTGCCGGCGTTGCCTGCCGCATCGCTGTAGCCGGTGTTATTCAGGGTGATCAGATTGCTGGCGTCGGCGATATTGGTGCTCGGCGTCAGGGTCGCGGTCCAGGTCAGGCCGCCATCGCTTGAGCTGAGGCCGCTGAGGCTGCCGTTGGCCACGCTGAAGTCGACGATGTCCAGACCCTGCACGGCCTCGTTGAAGGTGACGGTGACGGTGGCGGTCTCGCCGATCCGCAGCGTCGTGTCGCTGAGGGTAATGCCGCTGGCGGCCGGGCGCACGCCGTCCACCACCAGGGCCTTGTTGGCGCCGAGGGAACCGGCGGTGCCAGGTGTCGGCAGGGTCAGGAGTGCGGCCTGGCTGGTGCCGTCCTGAATGCTGCCGCCGTTGAGGCTCAGGGCCGAGGTGGAGGCGTAGTCGAGATCATTGCTGCTGTCGCCAGCCTGCACGGTATAGCTGAAGCTCAGGGTGTCGCTGCCCGAGCCGGAAAGGTAGTTGAGTACGCGATCAGTGGTGCCGGTTTCCAGGGTCAGGGTCGGGATGCCGTTGACGTTCACGGTGCTGCTGAACTGGACGGTGACGACTATGGTGTCGCCGATCTTGTAGGTTCCGTTGGCCGTGCTGGACGAAACACTGGTGATTGTCGGGGCGGTGGGGGCGGTCAAGGTCAGGTCATTGCCAGTGTCGCCGGCATAGCTGGTGGTCAATTGGGTGCCATTGCCCGCTGCGTTGAAGGTGCTGCCCTCGCTGAGGCCACTGAAGGTGCCAGTGATGGCATCGGAGGCGTCATTGAGGATGACCTTGTAGATCTCGCCATTGCCGGCGGCATAACCATGGTTGACCGTCAGGGTCGCGCCGGAAACGTCGACGGTGCCATTGACCACGACCTGGTCGTAGCCGGTGCCAGCACTGGCGCCATCGATATCCAATGCCAGGGTGCTGCCTGCATCCAGGGTCAGATTGCCATTCACGGTCAGGGTGCCGGCGCCGCTATTGCCCGGGGAGAGGGTGCCGCCGTTCTGCACGATGACGTCGCCACCCAGGATGCCGCCGCCGGCCAGGGTGGCGCCATTGGCCACAATGGTAGCGCTGCTGGTGCTGCCGTCCACGACCAAGGTGCCGGCAGACACGCTGGTCGTGCCCGTGTTGGTGTTGCTACCCGACAAGGTCAGGTTGCTGGAGCCCGCCTTGGTCAGGCTTCCCGTGCCACTGATGGTGCCGGACAGGGTAGAGGCCGCGCCGGCATTGATGGTGGCCACGCCGGCCAAGGCCAGGGCATTGTCGATGGTGGTGTTACCCGTGATCTGCAGGGTGGTGCCGTTGGCCAGGTTGAGGCTGCCGGCGCCGAGGTTGCCGTCACCGGCGACGCTCAGGGTGCCGGCGCTGACGCTGGTGCTGCCGCTATAGGTATTGCTGCCGCTCAGCGTCAGGGTTGCAGCACCTGTCTTGGTCAGGTCGTTGCTGCCACTGATCACCCCGGACAGGGTGGTCGCGGCGCCAGTGTTCACCGTGGCGTTGCCGCTCAGGGCAATGGCGTTGTCGATGGTGGTGGCGTTACTGGTGGCCAGAGTGCTGCCGGCAGCCAGGGTCAGCGTGTCGCTGCCGAGGTTGGCGTCGCTGGCCACGCTTAGGGTACCGGCGCCGACGGTGGTCGCACCGTAGGTATTGTTGCCAGACAGCGTGAGCGTCGCGGCACCTGTCTTGTTCAGGGTGTAGGCACCACTGACCACGCCTGACAGGGTGGCATTGGTCGCGGCAGTGACCGTGGCATTGCCGCCGAGGACGATGGCGTTGTCGACGGTGGTCGCGCCGGTGAGCGCCAACGTGGTGTCGGCGGCTAGATTGATCGCACCCGAGCCGAGGTTGGTATCGTTGTCCACGCTCAGGTTGCCGGCGCTGATATAGGTGGCGCCGTAGCTATTGCTGCCGGACAGT
The DNA here is from genome assembly GCF_003206675.1 of Salinicola sp. RZ23. Lineage (NCBI taxonomy): Bacteria > Pseudomonadati > Pseudomonadota > Gammaproteobacteria > Oceanospirillales > Halomonadaceae > Salinicola > Salinicola sp. RZ23. The sequence goes on along the minus strand of NZ_PZJK01000013.1, from coordinate 225,976 downwards.
GTCAGGGTACCTGCGCCGGTTTTCGTCAGGTCATAGGCGCCGCTGATGGCACCGCTGAGGGTGACGGCGTTGCTGTTATCGATGGTGCTGTTGCCCGTGAAGGCGATGGCATTATCGACGGTCGTGGTGCCAGTGATGTCGAGCGTGCTGCCAGCCAGGGTGAGGTCGCCCGTGCCGAGGTTGGCATCACCACCGATCGACAGGGTGCCAGCGGAGACGGTGGTGGTGCCGGAATAGCTGTTGTCGCCGGCCAGGGTGAGAACGCCATTGCCCTGCTTGATCAGTGAGCCGCTGCCGGAAATGATCCCGGAGACGCTGGTTGAACTGTTGTCGCCCCCACTGGTGAGGCTATGGCTGCCGAGCTGGATGCTGGCGTTGGCACTGTTGCTCGCCAGGCTGCCGATGGTCTGATCCGAGAGCAGGGTCAGCACGCTGTTGCCGTTGACCCGTACCGCACTGCTGCTGGACATCGATGCGTCGCCATCTAGCCTCAGCCAGCCATAATTGAGCAGCGTGGTGCTGCCGGTGTAGCTGTTGCTGCCGGAGAGGGTCAGCGAATGATTGGCTGATCCGGTCTGGTTGAAGCTCAGGCCGCCGCTGCCGCTGATATTGCCGGAGAAGGTGGTATCCGCTGTCTGGTTCGTCGTCAGGGTGCTGCTGCCCAGGTCGATCGCACCCGCACCGGAAAGGTTGCCTATGGTCTCGTTACTGTTCAGCGCCAGGGTGGCGCCCGCGGCGATCGAGACGCTGCTGTCGTTGGCAATGGCATCACCATTGGCGACGGCCAGGGTACCCGCGGAAATGTTGGTGCCGCCGGAGAAGGTGTTGCCAGTGCCGGACAGGATCAGGTTGCCGGCGCCCGCCTTGGTCAGGGCGCCACTGCCGGCGATGCGGTTGCTGATGGTCGCAGTATCGCCGCTGCCATGGGTGAAGGTCTGGGTGGTTCCTCCTGCCAGGGTGATGGTGCCACCGCTGAGCGTCAGGCCGCTGGCCTGATCCATGTCGAAGGTCAGGCTCTCGTCAAGGTTCACCGTATTGAGGTTGAGCGTCTGGTTCGCCAGCGAGCTGTCGAAGACGAGGGTCTGGCTGCCGGTGTTGTCGGCGGCGGCGATAGCCACGGCCTCGCTGAAGCTCACACCATTGCTGGCATCGATGGTGGCGGTGTCACCAGTGTTGGTGATGTAGATGGTATCGCTCGTCACCGTAACATTGGCCGAGTTGCGAGCCCCGGAACCATCGTCGAGGGTATAGCGGAGATTGGCATCACCGGCCGGCGTATCGCTGCGATAGGTGATTCGCTGCGCCACGTCGTTGACCAGCGCCGTGGTCGCTGTGGTGGTGCTGCTGGTGAAGTTGACGGTCAGTACGCCACCGGTATTGGAGAAGGTGGCGAAGGTTTGGCCGCCGGACTGCAGATTGTTGCCGCTGACGCTGAACAGGGCGCCGCTGGTGTCGAAGCCCAGCACGTCGCTGCCCACGGCCGTACCGTCACGCTGGATGACAAGGCTGGCCCCGGACCAGTTGCCGTTGCCGCCGTTGAGAGCCCCGAGTTCGCTGTCGCTCAGGCTGGCGTTGCTGCCTGCGTCGAGGAGCACGCTGTTGCCGACTCCGGCCCAGGCCGCGCTGTCGCCGTTGAGATTGCCAATTGTGGGAGGGCTATTGCTTCCCCTCAGATCTGTCAGATTCAGCTGCTGCAGGTCCATATTGGCCAACGATGTAGCACCGCTCAGGTTGGTCACGCGCAGGGTGAACGACGAGATGTCATTGAATTTGGATGCATCCAGATCGACGGTCAGTGGCCCTTGAGCAGAGCTGTAGGTGAATGACTCAGAGACGTCGACACCGCCAGAGGTGGCGCTGAAATCGAGGCGATAGTTACCACCGAAGCTCTGGATCACCATGCCGTCGAGGTCGAATGTCCCCAGGTCGTCATTGTCCGCGGTCCAGGTCAGCTCGTAGTAGTAGTTGTCATCGACATCCTTCACCGAGCTGTCTTGAAAATAGATGGAGTTGGATGAGCTGGCCCGGGTGGCGCCGGTCGATTCGGTAATGTTGAAACCGTCGACGGTGTTGCCGCCGGTATTGTTGTTCCAGTAGGTATCGCTGAACGACTGGTTGGGCGAGGGCAGCGCCAGCAGATTGTCGTAGTTCGCCAGTTGCGCCATATCCAGCACGTCATGAGCGGAAATTTCGCCACTCTGCCGCTCCAGCTCCCAGTCCCCGCCCATCGCGGCAGCGCCGGTTCTGTCGGACGAGGCAGCGATGTCCGCCTGGGTCAGTATCGCCAATTGTTCCACCAGGGCGGCACCGCTGTCGCTGCGGCCGATGTCGCAGCCATAGAGGAGAATGTCACCGTCGCTACCGAGGCTGGCCCCGATCGCGGCCAGCTCGGCCGAGTGGCTGCCGACGTTCTGGCTGTCCAGCGTAGTCGTGCCCAGTTTCAGCAGGCCATCGTCGCCATGGCTGAGAATATGAATGGCATCGATATCCTGCCGGCCTTGCAGGTACTCGGCGATCTGTTGCAGGCCATCGCCACTGCCGTCGAGTACCACCACCTCGACTCCGGGGCGCAGCGAGGCGATCAGTTGTTCCTTGTCGGCCACCTGGCCATCGATGAACACCAGATCCTGACGCTGGTCGGACGTGGCACTCTTCGGCGCTGCGGCCAGCGTGTCATGCGAGGCGTCGCTGGTGTTTGCCGAATCAGGAGTGTCGGCGGGCTGGTTGTCAGCCGTATCGGCAACGGTAGCGGCTACGGCGCCATCGAACATCATGCGCGCTTCGAGACTGATGGCCAGGGGGGCATGCGACGGGCCAGTATGAGTCTTGGCGCTCGTCGAGACTTTCAGCAGTTTCCGTAACACTAGACACTCCTCACTCGGATTCAGCGTGCCCGCACTCTTCGAGCGCCGGGCCGCGCGTGGAGTAGTGAACGGGTATGCCAAAGTAACAGGACGTCGTGGGATTTAACGGCCAGTAAACGCAGTCTACTGGGTTCATATCGAAGAATGGGAGATGGCAAGCGAAATAAATATTTGCTCGCACTAATAGACACGATGAGTCTTAATGACAATGAACCGCAAGCAGGATAGGGCGGTGTGGATGACTCCGTGGCCATGTGGCTAAAAAATCAAGGGAATAGTCATGAGCGATCAGTCCTACATTGGTGCGATCAGTGGTTGGGCACCCCCCTTCGCGCCGCGCAACTGGGCCTTTTGCCAGGGGCAGTTGCTGCCCATCAATCAGTATCAGGCGCTCTTCGCCGTCATTGGCACGATCTATGGGGGGAACGGTCAGAGCAACTTCGCCCTGCCCAACCTGCAAGGCCGTGTGCCCATCGGGGAGGGGCAGTCGCCAGGCACTTCGACTTATCAATTGGGGCAAGGGGGCGGGCAGGAAACCGTGACCCTGACACAACTGCAGATGCCCGCTCACAACCATGCCGCCACGGTTTCGGCCAGCGCCTCCTTGCCGGCCAGTAGCGCGGCTGCCACCACGGCCACGCCGACAGCTGACACCGTATTGGCCAGTGCCACTGGCGCCTTGGGTCGAGAGTCCGTCGATGTGAAGATCTACGCGCCGACGCCTGGTTCGGTCAGCCTACCTCTTAGCACGACGGCCTCCGTGACCGTGGGTAACGCGGGTGGCAGTCAGCCGTTCTACATCCTCCAGCCCTTCACCGTCATCAACTACATCATCTGCCTGCAAGGGATGTTTCCCCCACGCGACTGATGGCTCGAGGAGTATTGCAATGGATATCGACAGCTATATGGGGGTTATCGCCCCCTTTGCCGGCAACTTCGCGCCGCGCGGCTGGATGATCTGTAACGGACAGCTCTTGTCGATTGCCCAGTACTCGGCGCTGTATTCGCTGTTGGGCACGATCTATGGCGGGGATGGCCGCACCACCTTTGGTTTGCCCAATCTCAACGGCAGAGTGGCCATGGGAGGCGGTCAATATCGGGAGGGTGCTATGGGCGGGACGGAGAGAACCACGCTGCAATATTATAACCTGCCTGTGCACGAGCACGCCGGGACTGCCCATGCGGACGTTACCTGGCAGGCAACAGCGACGCCAGCCGATGCTAGCCAGGCCTCGGCGAACGCCACGCTTGGGCAGAGCGTGGGTGCTTCTGGCCGTGATCCGGCAACGGTGCAGATCTACGCGCCGGCGTCAGGCACGGTAGGGCTGCCTGCGCAACTGCAAGTGGGTGCGCAACTGGCTGTCAGTGGTCAGAACCAGTCCGTGGACATCCTGCAGCCGGTATTGACGTTGACGCAGTGCATCTGTATCGAGGGGATCTATCCCCCTAGGTCGTGATCGCTCGCCACTATCAGGCCTAGTTGAACTGGGCCTGATAGTGGCGCAGGCCGTCCCCCGGGGAGACGATCGGGCTCAGGTAGAGCAGGTATTCAAGACCGCTCGCGCTCTTGAGGCGGTACTGGGCCTCCAGCAGCATGACGTTCATGGGGCTGGTGAATATCAGCGCGAAAGGTTGGCGGTGACCACCGTTCGTACCCGTGCCCTCCACCAGTTTGTGAAGTGTCAGTTGCACCGGGTAGGGCACGGTTTCTGCTGTGAACACCTGGCCGATTTCCGCATTGAACGCTTCGGCTGTCAGGCCTTGGGTGTCGATGAGCATGCAGTCACTCTTTTTATGTATTACATAGTGGGATGGAGGCTTTAGCCATGACAATAAAGTATATCAGCCCATGGCCGAGATAAAGGCTATCGCGAACCTGCAGCGCCGCGTTGCCAATGAGACCGATGGCCCGTGGTTACGTCAACTCTTCGCTCAGTTGCGCGGGTTATTGCCGGACTTGCAGGCCACCTGTCCTGAATTACTAGAGCAGCAGTGGCAACTACAGCGCCGAGTTTTTGCCAATCATTATCCGGATGCTCGCACGGAGGTCGTACTGATCGACGCTCAGCCTGTCGGGTCGCTCACCTGGCACGAGGGGGCGATATCCATTCGCTTGCTGGATATCGGCCTGGAAGCGCGCTACCGCAGGCAGGGTCTGGGCGAGCGACTGCTGAAGGAGCTGATCGACTATGCCGATCTGCAGGGCAAGGCGCTGGAGCTGGCGGTGATGCGGCATAATCCCGCGCTGCGCCTGTACTTGCGCTTGGGGTTTTACGTGCAATCCGGTGGGCAGGACGATGTCCAGCTACAGATGCGTTGTGAGCCACAGCGATCGCGCTGATCCCGCTTCAGAAACCGCTTTCCCGCACACCGAGCGCCGCGATCCGCCGCCAGGCAGCGCCCAGCAGGGACTGACGCTCACCCTCGAGCAGCACCATGCCTCGCAGGGGATGATCGGGGTGGGTGGATTCACCGAGCAGCGACAGGCGGACTCCATACTGTGCCTGTATGGGCTCGGCGTGGTGCTGGGCGTCGCGGCGCACGGCGATGGGGCCGCCGTGGTCCGAGCTGAGTGCTTCCTGTTCCAGGTAGGCGACGCCGGTGGCATCCACGTCGTCCAGGCGTACCGGCATGGCAGAGCGCATCGGGTCATCGGCGATGAAACGCCCGCTGTTGCCGGCCTCGACCCGCCAGAGATTCTCTTCTGCCAGGTAGCCGCGCAGGCGCAGCCCGGGTTCGACGATACGTGCCAGCGACTCGGCAGGATGCAGCCAGCGGCCCACGCTCAGGTCGCGTTGCAGATCGCGCACCACGCCGGCCTGGGGTGCCCTCAGTTGCAGGCGCTCACGTTGCGCGGCGAGGCCACGGTATTCGGCCACGGCCTCGGCCAGGCGCTGTTCGAGAACGCCGGCATCGGCTGCCGTTTCGCTGCGAGCCGACAGACGGCGCAGCTGGAGCTGCAGAATCTCTATCTCGCGGCGGCCGATGGCTTGACGCGAATCCAGATCGGGTGACGCCAGTTCCATGATCAGGTCGCCGGCCGCGACAGGCTGCCCATCCTGTACGTGCAAGGCCTTCAGGCGTGCGGCCACCGGGGCGTGCAGGGCGTGGGTGCGGGAGGCTTCGAGCAGGGCGGGTATCTCCACCGAGCTGCGCCAGGGCACGACCAGCACCAGCAGTATTGCGCCCAGCCCCAGGCCGGTGAGCAGCGTCTTGCGTGGGTCGGCCTGCTCGCGGCGTTGCCACCACTGCCTCAGTTCACGCCAGATCGGCAGGCCGATGAACCAGAGCAGTTCCACCAGCATCAGAAAGATGCCGAGCACCTTGAAGAATAGGTGATAGACCGCTAACGCGATGCCGAGGAACAGGATTGCGCGCCAGATCCACGCGCCATAGCCCCAGATCAACAGGCGTTTGCGCATGGCCGGCGTCCAGGGCTCGGGCGCCGATTCGCCATAGCCGAACAGCGCTTCACGCAGGCGCCAGCGGCACAGGGCGAAGGCGCGCTGCTGCAGGTTGTCCACACCCCACAGATCGCTGATCAAGAAATAACCATCGAAGCGCATGAAGGGGTTGAGGTTGATCACCAGGGTGGTGATCCAGGTGGCGCTGGCCAGCATGAAGGCCGAGGTACGCAGTGGGCCATCGGGCAGTAGTGACCAGGCCAGCAGCGCCAGCACCGCCAGCAGCAGCTCAGCGAGCACGCCGCCGGCGCCGATCAGCAGGCGCGAACGACGCTCACGCACCCGCCAGGCATCGCTGACATCGGTATAGAACATGGGCAGCATGACCATGAAGGCCAGCCCCATGCTCTGCACTCGACAGCCCGCGCGTTTGGCCATGAAGGCATGACCGAACTCATGGCAGAGCTTGGCGAAGGTCAGCGCCACGCCGAAGGCCAGGGCGCCGCCGAGGCTGAACAGGTGCGGGAAGGTGGTGAGAAAGCGCTGCCAGTCGCGGATCACCAGGAACAGGCCCAGGGCGAACACCAGCGGCAGCCCCCAGCGCAGCAGCCAGGGGCCGTGGCGTTCCAGCACCGGCCAGGCACGATTGAGAAAGGGGTCCGGGCGCCACAGCGGTATGCGGAAGAACAGGTACTGGTGCAGCACCCGCTTCCACGGGCTCTGGCGTTGGGCGGCGGCTTTCATGGCATAGCTGGCACGCTGCTTGTCATCCAGGGCGGCGACCAGATCGTGCTGGCTGAGAAAGCTCAGCATCTCGGTCAACTCGTCTGTACCAAGGGGCAGGCCGGGCTCAGCGTTGGCTGCCGCCAGCACGCGCTGTGGCTCGCCCAGCGCCCAGTGGCGCAGCAGGCGCACGGCAGCGGCGCCGAGCTTGAAGTAGCGCCCGCGTAGCGGGTCGGCCAGGGTCCACTGCGGCGCGCCATCGAGGCCGGAAGCGGCCGGCGAGAGCTGCAGATCGGGGCGCAGCGCGGGCAGCATCACAGACCCAGGCTCTGGCGTGCGGCGGCCAAAGGCCGGCGCAGCAGGTAGTAGGCCAGCGGCGCGCGGTCACCAAACAGCTTGGCGGTGCCGCGCAGGCCGACACGTGGCGATGCTGCGATGAAGGCGGCATCGAGACGATAGGCCAGCTGCCCGGCAGCGGTGCTCTGTGCCTCATAGGCGGCGCGCTCCAGCCGCGCCGTATGACGGTGTAGCGGGTCGCTGTCGAGGAACAGCGCCACCTCGGCGCCGGGCTGCAGGGCGATGGCATCCCCCACCGGCAGCTCGATGCGCAGTTCGGCCCGGTTCGGGTCGGCAATCTGCATCAGCCGCTCGCCGGTCTGGATCGGTTTGCCGGTCAGGCGCTCGGCGTCGGCGAACACGGCGATCCCCTCGCGTTCGGCGCGTACCTCGCTGCGTGCCAGCAGCTGCTGGGCATAGTCGCGCTCGGCGCGTTTCTGCTCGACGCGTGCGGCCAGCAGATCCAGGCGGGCGCTGGACTCGGCATCGACGAAAGCGCGCTGGCTGTTGGCCTTGAGTTCGGCTTCGGCCACGTCCAGTGCGCGTTCGGCGACATCGGCCTGGGCCTTGAGGCTGGTGGCCTCGAAGCGCACCAGCAGGTCGCCAGCCGCAACGCGCTGGTTGGGTTTGACCAGGAACTCGGCGATCACGCCATCGAGTGGCGCGGCCACCACGCGACCGCCCAGCGGTACCACCTCGGCGGGGGCCAGCACCGACTGGCGTACCGGGATCAGCAGCAGCAGGCAGAGTGCCGCCGCCACGGCCAGCAGCTTCTTGCGCGGCCAACGCAGGCGCCAGGACTTACGCGGTTGCAGCGCCAGCCAAGCGTGGGCATAGGTGTCTGCCAGCTGGGCCAGCAGGGCGTGCTCGGCGTCGTCGAAAGGCCGGTCACGGGCCAGCCACAGGCCGCCGAAGATGTCGCCGCTGCGATTCTTCAGTGGCAGCCAGTAGGCGTGCGGGGCGGAGAGAGCGTTCATGTCGAGACGTATCTGCTCGCCTAGCTGAGCGGGGTCGACGTTATGGCTCTCGTCCAGTCGATTTTGCTTGTGCAGGGCCCCGACCGCACGCTCGACGAAGGCGACGAAGGGAGCGTGCGGCTCCACCACGCTGACGCCGGTCAGCGCCCGCACCTTGCCGGCGATCAGCAGAGCGGCGTGACGAAAGCCGAACAGCGCCTGGCCGTCATTGACCATGGCGAAAGCCAGCTGTTCGGTGCTTGCGGCTTTTCGCGCTTGGCGTTCGAGGCCGAGGAACTGCGCGAAGACGCGCTCGGGTGTGGCTGGAGACACGCTCACGGCGACGCCTGGAACCGTGCCGTGCCGCTCATGCCGGCCAGCAGGCCCTTGGCATTCTCGGGCAGGCTGCCGATCAGCAACAGGGTCTGGCTGCCCTCGTCGATACGCGCGCCGAGGCGTTTGATCTTGGCCACGAGGGGGTGGCCGGTCTCGTCGGGGATGAAGTCGAAGGTCTGCCCCGGTTGCAGGCGGCTGAGCCAACTGGAAGGCACCAGCAGGTAGATCTCCAGCGTGCTGTTATCCACCACCTCCAGCAGCGGTGTGCCGCTGGCGACGCTCTCGTGGGGCTGCGCGCGACGCCGCACTACATTGCCGGCGAAGGGCGCGGTGACGCTGCAGCGCTTGACCTGCACCTGATACACCTGGGTCTCTGCCTGGGCCTGGGCCTGACGGGCTTCGGCCAGGGCCACTTCGAAGCGTCCGACCGAGTTGAGGGCAGCAAGCTGCTTGTTGTGATTCAGTTCTTCACGGGTGGCGCGGGCGGCGGCCTGGGCGGCATTGAGCTGAGCCTGGTAGGCGCTGCAGTCGAAGCGTGCGAGCAGATCGCCCTTGGCGAAGCTCTGGCCATCGCTGTAGGGCATCTCGACGATACGCCCAGCCAACTCGCTGCTGATCACCGCATGATTGTGGGCGCGCAACACGCCGCGTACCTGGCGCTCGCCGTCGCTGGTGGTGTTGTCGAGGGGGCCAAGCAGCGAATCCTCGGCCCAGAGCGCAGGGCTCAAGCAGAGCGCGAGAAGACCGAGAGTCAGCCAGCGGGCAGAGCGAAGCAGCATGTCACACATCCTTGCCTGATAGATTCGTAGTCTATGGCAGGGGAAGGGTGTGGCAAATTCATCTAAAGACGACAAAAAAGGGGGTTATTCGTCGTGTTCGTGAGGGGTGTTCAGGTCGAAAGTTTCAGATGCCTTGAAAATCGCCAAGCGTGCTTCGAATGTGTTCCTGGGCGCGCAGCTGCCGCCGTTCGGTTCAGTGCCGGGTGCCCGATCTCGGGCTCCCGGCGTGAACTCGGGCAGCTATCGCGGAGATCGGGCGACTGGGGCGGATGCCTAAGCGCTCACTCCAGATCCTCGTCGAGCTCCTCGGCGGCATCCTCATGGGACATGCGCAGGCCGTTCGGCGGCAGCGGCATGTTGTCCAGCGTTACCGTGCCCTCGGCGCCGAGTTTGATTCGGCCTTCGAGGAACCAGCGCACGGCGATGGGGTAGATCAGATGCTCGCGGGCATGGACCTTGTCGATCAGGGCGTCGAGATCCTGTCCGGGTTCGACCTTGACCGCGGCCTGGATCACCACCGGTCCGCCATCGAGCTCTTCGGTGACAAAGTGCACGCTGACACCATGTTCGGCGACGCCATCGTCCAGTGCGCGCTGGTGCGTGTTCAGGCCCTGATAGGCGGGCAGCAGCGACGGGTGGATATTGAGCATCCGCCCGCGGTAGTGATCGACGAACATCGGCGTGAGAATGCGCATGAAGCCGGCCAGCACCACCAGATCGGGGTCGTGGCGATCGATCACCTTGATCAGCGCGGCGTCGAAGGCCTCGCGGGAGTCGTACTCCCGGTGCGGCAGCGCCACAGCATCGACACCGGCATCCTTGGCCCGCTTGAGGCCGTAGGCGTCGGCCTTGTTGGAGACCACCGCCACGATCTCGCCGCCCAGCTCGTCATGCGTCTGGGCATCGAGCAGCGCCTGCAGATTGCTGCCGTTGCCGGAGATCAGCACGACCACGCGGGGCTTCTCGGCGGCCGCGGCCTCGAAGTCGTTCAACGTGTCCTGATGGGGGGAAGGGTGCTCTGCGCTCATGCCGGCAGGTTCTCCAGCTGCACGGCGTCGTCACCCTCGCCGCGGGTGACGATCTCACCCAGACGATGGACCTGCTCGCCGGCCTGTTGCAGGTGGGCGATGGCGGCGTCGGCCTGGTCCGCCGGCACCACTACCACCATGCCGATACCGCAGTTGAGCACCCGGTACATTTCGTGCTCGGCCACGTTGCCCTGCTGCTGCAGCCAGTCGAACACGGCCGGGCGCTGCCAGGTGGTGACGTCGACCCGCGCGGCGAGGTCGTCCGGCAGTACCCGTGGCACGTTCTCGAGCAGGCCGCCACCGGTGATGTGCGAAAGCGCGTGCACGGCCACGTCGCTGTCGCGAATCAGCGAGAGCAGCGGCTTGACGTAGATGCGGGTCGGCGCCATCAGCAGGTCGGCGAGCGGCTGGCCCTCGAGGGTGGCATCGAGCTGGCCGCCGCCCACTTCGAGAATCTTGCGGATCAGCGAGTAGCCGTTGGAGTGCGGCCCGGAGGAGGCCAGGCCCAGCAGCACGTCGCCGGCAGCGACCCGGCTGCCGTCGAGAATCTCGGATTTCTCCACTACGCCGACACAGAACCCGGCCAGGTCGTAGTCGCTGCCTTCGTACATGCCCGGCATCTCGGCGGTCTCGCCCCCCACCAGGGCGCAGCCGGCCTGGCTGCAGCCCTCACCGATACCGGTCACCACGTCGGCGGCGATATCGACATCCAGCTTGCCGGTGGCGTAGTAGTCGAGGAACAGCAGTGGCTCCGCGCCGGCGACCACCAGATCGTTGACGCACATGGCGACCAGGTCGATCCCGATGGTGTCATGCTTGCCCAGGTCCATCGCCAAGCGCAGCTTGGTGCCGACCCCGTCGGTGCCGGAGACCAGCACCGGCTCGCGGTAGCCGCTCGGCAGCTGGCACAGCGCACCGAAGCCGCCCAGGCCGCCCATCACTTCCGGCCGCGAGGTACGCTTGGCCACGCCCTTGATCCGCTCGACCAGCGCGTTGCCGGCATCGATGTCGACACCCGCGTCCCGGTAGGTCAGGGAGGGGGAGCTGGACGAACGGGGCGCGTTCGAAGAATCGGGAGAGGAGCGCGTCATAGGGGACCTTTCTCGCGGAGCCGGGGAGACGCTGCGGGTGACTCAGCGTCCCGCCAATGAATGGGGGTGATGTTCAGCGGGGCGCATTGTAGCATTGCCTACATCCTAGCGGGCAGTCAGGGAATGGCGAGAGCGCGATGAGTAAACTACAGATAGGCGGGTTGATCGGTACCGCGCTGGCCGTCTGGCTGCTGGTGCTGCTCGAGCCGATCCTGATGCCGTTCTTCGTCAGCCTGATCCTGGCTTATCTGGGCGATCCGGTGACCGACTGGCTGGAGGCACGGGGGCTGTCGCGACGGCTCTCGGTGAGTCTGGTGTTTCTGCTGCTGGCGCTGGTGATGGTCGGCAGCCTGCTGGTGCTGCTGCCGATGCTGGGGCGTCAGCTGGGGCAGCTGCTCGCAGCGCTGCCCGAGGTGCTCAACTGGGTGCAGACGACGGTGCTGCCGGAAGTGCGCGAGCTCACCGGCGTCGATTTCAGTGCCGACTTCGATCAGCTGCGCAACGCCTTGATGAGCAACTGGCGCGAGACCGGTACTTACGCCGCGGCCTTTCTCGCCCAGGCCTCGCGCTCGGGGCTGGCGTTCGCGATCTGGATCGGCAACCTGGCGCTGATTCCGGTGGTCACCTTCTATCTGTTGCTCGACTGGGATCGGCTCAAGGGCTACGTGCGCGAGCTGCTGCCGCGGCATGTGGAACCTCGGGTCACGGCGCTGGCGGTGGAGTGCGACGAGGTGCTCTCCGCTTTCCTGCGCGGCCAGCTTCTGGTGATGCTGAGTCTGGGCGTGATCTACGCCGTCGGTCTGAGTGTGGTGGGGCTCAAGTTCGGACTGCTGATCGGCCTGATGGCAGGGCTGGCGAGCATCGTGCCCTATCTCGGCGTGATCGTCGGGGTGCTCACCGCCGGGGTGGTGGCGTTCTTCCAGTTCGGTGAGTGGCTGCCGCTGGTGGGCGTGCTGGTGGTGTTCGGTATCGGCCAGGTGGCCGAGAGCACGCTGCTGCAGCCGCTGCTGCTGGGCGACAAGATCGGCCTGCATCCGGTGGCGGTGATCTTCGCCGTGCTCGCCGGCGGACAGCTGTTCGGCTTCACCGGCATCCTGCTGGCACTGCCGATGGCCGCGGTGATCATGGTGCTGCTGCGTTTCGCCTACCATCGCTATCGCCACAGTCGCCTCTATGATCGGGCGCGGGTCGAGGCGCCGGCGGAAGGCTGGGACGGGGAGCAGGAGAGCTGATGCGCCCGGGACCTGCACAGCTGCCGCTGGGCGTTGGTCTACGCGACGACGCCACCTTTGCCAACTATTTCCCCGGCGACAACGCGCCGCTGGTGGCTCACCTGGCGTCACAGCGGGAGAGCGCCGGCGAGCCTTTTCTCTACCTCTGGGGAGGCAGCGGGGTAGGCTGCAGCCATCTGCTGCAGGCGGCCTGCCATGCCGCCGACGCCGGTGGCCAGCGCGCGCTCTACCTGCCGCTGGACGCGCTGGGGCACTTCCCGCCGGATATCCTCGAAGAGCCCGAGCGGCTCGATCTGCTGGCGATCGACGACCTGCAGCTGGTGGTCGGGCGCAAGCGCTGGGAGGAGGCGCTGTTCCACGGCTTCAACCGCCTGCGTGACGCCGGCAAGCGGCTGGTGATCGCCGCCGATCGCTCACCGCGTCAGCTCGATATCAAATTGCCGGACCTGGCCTCGCGCATGACCTGGGGCATGGTCTTTCACGTCCAGCCGCTGGACGATGCCCAGCGACTGGGCGCGCTGCAACTGCGCGCCCGAGTCCGCGGCATGCAGCTGCCCGACGAGGTCGCGCGCTATATCCTGCATCGCGGCCCGCGCCAGCTCGACCAGCTCTCCGAGATTCTGGCGCGCCTGGATCGCGCCTCGCTCTCCGCCAAGCGCAAGCTCACCATTCCCTTCGTCAAGCAGGCGCTGGAGTGGTGACGCCTACCGCGCTGTGTGTCGCTGACATAGGGCGTTCGTCGCTCCGGATGTCAAAGTTTAATTAAGTTCTGTGTGCTGCCGCCGATATTGGGGCTGGCCCGTGCTCCTACGTGCATGAGGCACCCCACGTATCACGACAGAACTCTCGGCAGGTCGCAATGGCGCTCTCAGGGAGTTCCCGCTATGGCCAGGAGGGCCATCATGAGCACATCGAACACTCCCTCGCGCCGTCTGGCGTTTAGCCTGCAGACCAAGGTCCTTGCCTTGGTATTGATACCCCTGCTGCTGCTCAGCGTACTGTTGGTCACTTTCAATATCTTCAAAACGCATCAGGCCAGCGGTGCCGCTCTGGAGTCGCAGCGTCAACGCCTGACATCCGACCGCGAGCAAGCGGTGAGGTACGTGGTCGAGACGGCCAAGTCGGCGATCATGCCGCTGGTCCAGCACCCGCCCAACGGCGATGTGGCGGCGGCAAAACGCCAGGCCGAGGCGCTGATTCGGGCTATTTCGTTCGAGGGCGACAACTACGTCTTCGTCTACGCCTACGATGGCACCAATCTGGTCCAGCCGCGCCAACCGCAACTCGAAGGCAGTGACATGAGCCAGGTGCGCGACGCCGAAGGCAACCACATCTTCTCGCATATGCTCGAGACCGCGCGTCAAGGCGGAGGCATCTATCGCTATCTGTGGCGCAACCCTGCCACCGGTGCCGACGAGCACAAATACTCCTACGTCGAGGGTATCGATGCCTGGGGATGGGTGATCGGTGCCGGCGTCTACGCCACCTCGATCAATCGGGAAATTGAGAGCGCCGAGGGCGAAGCCACTCAGCATCTGCAGGCATCGATCTGGGAGTCGATGTTGCTCGGCGGAGCCGCGATGGGTATCGCGGCCCTGCTCACGGTCTGGCTGGTGCGGCGGCTGCTCGGCCCGATCCGGCGTACCGCCGCGGCGATGGGCGATATCGCCAATGGCCAGGGCGACCTGACACGCCGCCTGAACGTCGACAGCCGCGACGAGGTGGGTGAGCTCGCCACCCAGTTCAACGCTTTTGTCGGTCGCATGCAGGAAGCCCTGCGCGACGTGCGCTCGAGCACCCGCAGCGTTCATGCAACTTCGTCCCAGATCGCCGATGCCAGCGGTGAGCTGGCGTCGCGCACCGAGCAGTCGGCGGCGAGTCTGCAACAGACATCCGCGTCGATGGAGGAGATCACCACCACGGTGGCGCATGCCGCCGATTCGGCCGCCCAGGCGAGTCAATTGGTGCAGTCGACCAGTCAGGTGGCTCAGGAGGGTGAGCAGGCGATGGCTCAGGTCGAGGCGCGGATGACCGAGATCACTGAGTCGGCGGCGCAGATCGAGGAGATCATCGGGTTGATCGATTCCATCGCGTTCCAGACCAATATCCTGGCGCTGAACGCCTCCGTCGAGGCGGCGCGCGCCGGCGAACATGGACGCGGCTTCGCGGTGGTGGCCAACGAGGTGCGCTCGCTGGCGGGGCGTTCGGCAGAGGCGTCGAAGAGTATTCGCGAGCTGATCACACGTTCGGCCGAACATACCCGCAGCGGCAGCGAGCTGGTGAATCGGGCCGGGACCACCATGCGCGAGATCGTCAACAGTGTGAACCGGGTCACCGATGTCATCGGTGAGATCAGCGCCGGGGCCAAGGAGCAGAACAGTGGCATCGCTCAGATCAATACCGCGGTAGCGGAGATGGATGCGATGACCCAGCAGAACGCGGCCATGGTGCAGCAGTCGGCAACCGCAGCGTCCGACCTGCAGCAGGAAGCCCAGCGCCTGCGCAGCCTGGTTGACACCTTCGTGCTCGGCGGGGAGGCCGAGGAGGGCGCGATTAAAGCATCGGTGTCAGGGCCGAGAGCTGCCCGCGCTGAATTGGCCACGCTGAAGAGAGAAGGCGCCGAGGGTGAGTGGGAGACATTCTAAGCGCTGTCTGAAGAAACGGCGAGCGATGGCAGGACCGGGGCGCGTAGCTAAGGCGAAAATTGACGACAGACGGACCGTGCTGGCGCTCCCGTTTACGAGATGTAAATGAGCATATTACTCGCTCCGCTCGCCCTTCGGGCCGTCCTAAGGACGTTCTGAACGTTGTTCAGCGAGTCAATGTTTAGCGCCGTATGGGCGAGCGCAGGCCTTTTTCAGACAAAGCGTAGCGCGGCGCCAGCCCGAGTCACCTGTGAGTACGGAGAAAGGACGGCCCCGTCGCGCTGTCGGCGGGAGTGTCTTGTCATCGTGGTGTCCAGGTCGATGTCGAGCAGGTATTTGCCGCCGCCTGGCAGGTGCATTCCGATATACAGGGCGCGGCAGAATGGTGGCCTGGGGCAGGGGGCTAGCGACTAAAGTTGATTCAAGTTAAATCAATGGTCACCGATATCGACCTTGGTGGGCGCGTGATTCTGCCGGGTTGAATCGTTTGGGTGTGTCGTTAGCGGCGAGGTATCGGATTCTGGCCGGGAGGGTCACGCGTCGCTGGATCTCACTCGATAACTCCAACGACCGAGAGCGTACGCATGAAGGCACCCTCCGTTTTGCACGCCAGACACGCGTTCAGCCTGCAGACCAAGATCGTGGCGCTGACGCTGATACCGCTGTTTGTCATCATCGTGGCGCTGGTGAGCGTCAATATCGTCTCCAACCTCAATGACAGTCGTCGAGATCTGGCCGAGCAGCGGCGATTGTTGATCGACAGTCAGGTCAAGGCGGTCAAGGGCATCGTCGATCTGGCCAAATCCGCCATCACGCCGCTGGTCGAGAACGCCGGCAGCGATCCTCAGGCCGCCCAGACCAAGGCGCGCGATCTGCTGCGCGGGCTCTCCTTCGACGGCACCAACTACATCTTTGCCTATACCTTCGATGGCACCAATCTGGTGTTTGCCCCCGACACCAAGAAGGAGGGGACCAATATGCTCGGGGTGACGGACGCCGATGGTAACCATGTCATCGCCGACCTGATCCGGGTCGCCCAGCAAGGCGGGGGACGCTACAGCTATCTGTGGCCCAATCCCGGCACCGGCAAAGTCGAGCGCAAATACTCCTACGCCGAGAGCATCGACGGCTGGAACTGGATGATCGGTGCCGGCATTTACGCCACCTCCATCGATCAGGCGATGGCGGCGGCAGAGGCCAAGGCGGCGAGCAATCGCCACGCCATGCTGTGGCGCTCGTTGCTGCTGGGGGCCGGGGGTGTGCTGCTGGCGGCGCTGATCGCCAGCGTGCTGGTGCGGCGGTTGCTAGGTCCGATTCGGCGCACCGCCGAGGCGATGGGGGATATCGCCAGCGGCCAGGGCGATCTGACCCGCCGCCTCGCCGTCGATAGCCGCGACGAGGTGGGCGAACTCGCGACCCAGTTCAACGCCTTCGTCGGGCGCATGCAGGAAACACTGCGTGACGTGCGCTCGAGTACCCGCAGCGTTCACGCAACGTCGTCCCAGATCGCCGATGCCAGCGGCGAGCTGGCGTCGCGCACCGAGCAGTCGGCGGCGAGCCTGCAGCAGACCTCCGCCTCGATGGAGGAGATCACCACCACGGTGGCACATGCCACCGATTCCGCCACCCAGGCGAGTCAACTGGTGCAGTCGACCAGCAATGTGGCGCAAGAGGGCGAGCAGGCGATGGCCCAGGTCGAGGCGCGGATGAGCGAGATTACCCAGTCGGCGGCGCAGATCGAGGAGATCATCGGGCTGATCGATTCCATCGCCTTCCAGACCAATATCCTGGCGCTGAACGCCTCCGTCGAGGCGGCGCGCGCCGGTGAGCACGGGCGCGGCTTCGCGGTGGTGGCCAGCGAGGTGCGCTCGCTGGCGGGGCGTTCGGCGGAGGCGTCGAAAAACATTCGTGAGTTGATCAAACAGTCGGCCGAGCATACCCGCAGCGGCAGCGAGCTGGTGAATCGTGCCGGAACCACCATGCGCGAGATCGTCGACAGCGTGAACCGGGTCACCGATGTCATCGGTGAGATCAGCGCGGGAGCCAAGGAGCAGAACAGCGGCATCGCTCAGATCAATACCGCGGTGGCGGAGATGGACGCGATGACCCAGCAGAATGCCGCCATGGTGCAGCAGTCGGCGACCGCAGCGGCCGATTTGCAGCAGGAAGCCGAGCGCCTGCGCGGCCTGGTCGATACCTTTGTGCTCGGGGAAGACGTTGCGGAGGAAGCGGTTGTGGCACCCGATACTCAGCCGAAATCCGCCAACGTGCAGCCGGCATCGCTAACGGCCAAGCGCAGTCACCAAGACGAAGAGGCGTGGCAGACATTCTGATCCGAGGGTAGATCTTAGGTTCTGCACGAAAAGTCAGCGAGCGAAGGCAAGACAAGGCAAAAATCGGCGAAAACGCGGAGTTTACGGGGTGTAAATGAGCATTTTACTCGCTCCGCTCGCCCTTCGGGCCGTCCTTCGGACGTTCTGAACGTTGTTCAGTGAGCCGATTTTTAACGCCGTATTGCCGAGCGCAGTAGTTTTCGTACAAAACCTAGCTCGAGGGGCGGCCAGTGGCCGCCCCTTGCGTTTGCCTGCCGAGTCTGTGAATCAGGTCTGACTCTTGGCTCCGAGTCAGACCTGCATGTCGACCCGTGATCGATCGCTATGGCGCTGGCGGCATGCCCGCCAGGCAAGGAGTATCACCAGCCGAGCTGGTCGCGCATCCGGTAGTACCAGGCGCCCAGGGCCGTCAGCGGCACGCGGAAGAGGCGGCCGCCGGGGAAGGGGGTGTGCGGCAGGTTGGCGAAGGCGTCGAAGCGCTCGAGCTCACCGCTCAGCGCCTCCGCCATCAGGCGTCCGGCCAGATGGGTGCAGGTCACGCCATGCCCGGAGTAGCCCTGAGCATAGTAGACGTTGTGGTTGATACGGCCGAACTGCGGCAGTCGGTTGAGTGTCAGCAGGAAATTGCCGCTCCAGGTGTAGTCGACCTTGACCCCCTTGAGCTGGGGAAAGGTCTTCTCCAGATTGGGTCGGATCACTGCTTCGATACTCGCCGGGTCGTGGCCGCCATAGGTGACACCGCCGCCGTAGATGAGCCGGTTGTCGGCCGAGAGGCGGTAGTAGTCGAGCAGATAGTTGCAGTCCTCGACGCAGGCGTCGTTGGGCAGCAGCTCGCGGGCGGTATCGGCGTCCAACGGCGCGGTGGCCAGCACCTGGGTGCCGCAGGGCATGCTCTTGCCCTCGAGCTCCGGCAGCAGGCCATTGAGATAGGCGTTGCCGGCGACGATCACGCGTTCGGCGCGGATCTGCCCCTGGGCGGTGCGTACCATCACCGGATCGCCGTGCTGGATCTCGACCACCGGCGAGTGCTCGTGGATCACCCCGCCGAGGGATTCGAAGGCGGCGGCCTCGCCGAGGACCAGATTGAGCGGGTGCAGATGCCCGCCGGAGTGATCGAATAGCGCGCCCACGTAACGTTCGGAGCCGATCTCGCGGCGGTAGCTCTGGGCATCGAGCAGCTCGAGCTGGCGGTGGCCGTAGCGCTCCCACAGCGCCTTGTGCTCGACCAGCCCCTGCATCTGCTTGTCGCTGCAGGCGGCGAACAGGTTGCCCTCCTTGAGATCACAGCGAATGTCGTAGTCGGCAATGCGCGAGCGGATGATGCGATTGCCTTCGAACGCCATGCTGCCCAGCGCCTGGGCGGTGGTCTGGCCATACTTGGCCTCGATCACGTCCATGTCGCGGCTGTAACTGTTGACGATCTGCCCGCCATTGCGCCCCGAGGCGCCGAAGCCAATGCGTGTCGCCTCCAGCACCACCACACGCAGGCCCCGCTCGGCCAGGTGCAGTGCCGACGAGATACCGCTGAAACCGCCGCCGATCACGCACACATCGGCGCTGATCTCGCCATGCAGCGGCGGGCGTTCCGGGGCTGGGTTGGCGGAGGCGGCGTAGTAGGAGTCGACATGCCGATCAGGGAAGGTCGCAGCAGAGGCTTGGGGCACGATGGCGGGCTCGCGTGTTGAATTTATTCGACGAATGAAAAGAGGGTAGCCGGTCGCGCTGCGCGGCTCAACCGCCACTGCCCGGATAGACGCAGACCGCGCCGACAGAAGCTGCCGGCGCGGTGGGAGGGAGCGGGGTGAGCGGGGGCGTCAGGCGCCGCCGGCGCTCTGCCACTGGGGCTCGCCATTACGCATGGAGACGCGTTCGCCCTGGGGTTTCTTGTCGAGCTTGGCCTCGTGGACTTCACCGTCGTAGCGATAGCGCACGTCGTAGCCGACGGTCTCCTGTTTGGTGTCCTTGACCGTGTTGCAGCGCTGTTCTGTGGTGGTGTAGGTGTCGCCTTGCTGCATCTGTCCCTGGACCTGATTGCCGGCGATACCACCACCCACTGCACCGGCGGCCGTCATGATTTTCTTGCCACTGCCGCCGCCGAACTGGTTACCCACCACGCCGCCGACGATGGCGCCGATGGCGGTGCCGGCGATGCGGTGCTCGTCCTGCGCCGGGCGGCGATGGGTGACGGTCACCTCGTGGCACTCCTGACGCGGGGTCTCGGAGGTCTGGGTAATAGGATCGACGCTGATGATGTCGGCGTACTGCGGCTGGCTGTCACCGGACTGGTAGGCACCAATGGCAACGCCGCCGGCGACGCCGAGGGCGGCGATGACACCGCCGATGATGATCGATTTCTGCATGAGTTTGCTCCTCTTGCGGACCGGCTCGTGTTCCGTCGAGCCAGGGACGGAAACCTCGCGGTTTGCGCTGATCCCAGGTACTGGTAGCGAGTACTGACAGTGACTACTGATAGTGAGTACCACTGGCGAGGGACGCGCTATCTATGCGCGTGTCGTTCGTCGCTCACGTCCAGGTGAGCCGACGCGCCAGGGGCGACGTCCTTGTCCTGTTGGCGGCGCACCGCCTTCCTTCGGTGGCAGCGGCGTGGGAGACGCCACCACTCGATAGGCTCAGTGTAGGTCGGGCGGCGACGAAGAGAAGGGTGCAACGGATTGTTGAACGCTGTTTTCATATTGACAAACAGGCGTCTGCAGATCGCGACACTTGGTGTGAAAGCCCCGTCTGGCGGGGCTTTTAGCGGTTGAAGGCGAGTGCTCGGGCGCGCGCCTCAGCGGCTGCGCGCCTCGTTGGCCAACTGCTGGAGCAGCTGCAATTGGTCGCCCTTCAGTTGTGGTGCTGGCGTCAGCTTGGCGCGCTGGGCGTCGCTCAGCTGCGAAGCCTCACGCAGATCGGCGTCGAGCAGTGGCAGTGCCGCCTGGTTGGGCGTGCGGTAGTAGGCGTAGGTCGCCGAGCGTGCGGCATTCTCCGGGCGCAGCATGAAGCTGATGAAGTCGCGCGCCAGCTGCGGATGGGGCGCACGCTTGGGGATCACCAGCGTATCCACGCCGAGCTGGGACCCCTCTTCCGGAATGAAGAACTTGAGCTTGCCATAGGTCTCCGGTGCATCCGCCTTGCGATAGTCGAGATCGCCGCTGTAGGTGACAGCGGCACGGGTCACGCCGCGGGCGATCTGGTCGATGGCCGCGGTGCTGTCGGCGAAGCCGCTGAAGTTGGGGCGATGCAGGGTCTGGCTCACCAGCTTGGCGGCGGCGATCCAGGCGTCGCGTTGGGTGCAGTCGAAGCCCTGGCCCTGGTAGGCGCAAGCCATGCCGAACAGCACCTGCGGGTCGCCGCCGAGCAGCGCGAAGGGCTGGTCCGGATTGATCTCGGGGTCGAGCAGCAGCGACCAGGAGTGGGCCGGGTCGGGGAATACCGTGCTGTCGTAGACGATCCCGGTGACGCCCCACAGGTAGGGCACGCTGTAGGCGTCCTCGGGGTCGTAGCTGGGATGACGGAAGGCCGGCATCAGGTTGTCGCGCCCCTCGATGCCGTCGCCCAACGGCTGGATCAGGCCGGCCGCCGCCAGCCTTGGCACATAGTAGTCGGTGGGCACTACCACATCGAACTGGGCGTCGCCGCCGGCGACCAGTTTGGCGAACATCTCGGCGTTCGAGGTGAAGTAGCTCTGCACCACCTCGACGTCGTACTGCTGCTCGAAGTCCTTGATCACGCCGGGGTCGGCATATTCGGTCCAGTTGAAAAGGTAGAGCTTGTCCGGCGTCTGAGCCTGGACAGCGGCGCTCAGCGTCAGGCAGAGCGTACTCAGGCAGAGGGCAGCGGTCGGGCGCATGCGGTGTCACCTCGTGTCGAGGCGGCCGCGCGACGCAGCCAACAGTGTGTCGCGCGGCCGCCGGTGGGGGTCAGACCCGCAGCAGCAGGTGCTCGCGCTCCCACGAGCTGATGACCCGGAAGTAGGCCGAGTGCTCGGCGCGCTTCACCGCCAGATAGCTACGGGTAAAGCGTTCGCCCAGCAGGTCTGCCAGCGGGGCGCACTCGCTCAGCGCATTGAGCGCTGGGCCGATGTCGTCTGGCAGGGTATGCCCCATCGACCAGGCCGAGCCCGTCAGCGGCGGGCGCGGCTCGATCTGCGAGAGCATGCCGAGATAACCGCAGGCGAGGGAGGCCGCCATCACCAGATAGGGGTTGGCGTCGGCGCCCGCGAGGCGGTTCTCGACCCGCGTGCCGGGCGCCGGGCCGACCGGCACGCGCAGGCCGACGGTGCGGTTGTCGTAGCCCCACTCGGTGTTGATCGGCACCGAGCTGTTGCTGCCGCCAGGCATCAGCCGGCGGTAGGAGTTGACGTTGGGGGCGAAGAACGGCATGGCCGAGGGCAGGTACTGCTGCAGCCCGCCGATATAGTGGTGGAACAGCTTGCTGGGGGTACCGCCGCTGCCGGCGAACAGGTTTTCGCCGCTGTCGCGGTCGAGCAGGCTCTGATGCAGATGCATCGAGCTGCCGGGTTCGTTGGCCATCGGCTTGGCCATGAAGGTGGCGTACATGTTGTGGCGCAGCGCGGTCTCGCGCAGGGTGCGCTTGAAGATGACCACCTGGTCGGCGAGACGCAGCGGGTCGCCGTGGCGGAAATTGACCTCCATCTGACCGGCACCCTCTTCATGGGTCAGGGTGTCGATATCCAGCTGCTGCGCTTCGCAGTAGTCGTACATCTGCTCGAACAGCGGGTCGAACTCGTTGACCGCGTCGATGGAGAACGACTGGCGGCTGCTCTCCTGGCGTCCCGAGCGCCCGATCGGCGGCTCCAGCGGGTAGTCGGAGTCGGTATTGGTCTTGACCAGGTAGAACTCCACCTCCGGCGCGATGATCGGCTGCCAGCCGCGGGCCTCGTAGAGCGAGAGAATGTGCTTGAGCACATGGCGCGGCGAGAGCTCCACCGGTTCGCCGTTCATGTAGAGGCAGTCGTGGATGATCTGCGCCGTGGGGTCGTCGGCCCAGGGCACCAGATAAGCGGAGTCGGGGTCCGGCACCAGCTGCATGTCGAGCTCGGCCGGGTTCCAGAAGCGGATATCGTCGTCATCGGGATAGCCGCCGGTGACCGTCTGGATGAAGATCGAGTCGGGCAGGCGGGTGTGCCCGCCACGCAGATACTTGCCGGCGGGCATGATCTTGCCCTTGAGGATACCGGTGAGATCGGACACCAGGCACTCCACCTCGGTGATGCCGTGGCGGCTGAACCACTCTTCGAGCACGTGATGCGGTGTTTCGCTCATGACGCTGTCCTTGTGGCGCGCTCGGCGCCGTCTGGGAGACCGCCGACGCCGATTGGCGCCGACGGGTAACGCTTGCTTACCGCGACTGCACTTCCTGCCACAGCTGCTGGAACAGTTGCAGCTCCTGGCCGCTCAGGCTGGGCGAGAACTTCAGACGCGCCAGGTCGGCCTCGTCGGGCAGCGCCGGGGGCTGGGTCAGGTCGGCGTCGAGATAGGGCTGTGCGGCCTTGTTGGGACTGGCGTACTGGACGAAGTTGGAGAGTTCGGCGCCGACCTTGGCGTCGAGAATGAAGTTGATGAACTTGTGCGCCAGTGCCGGGTGCGGTGCCTTGGCCGGGATCATCATGTTGTCGACCCACATCTCGGTGCCTTCGTCGGGGATCATGAAGGCGATGTGCTTGAACGCTTCCGGGTTCTCGCGCTTCTGCTGCAGATAGTCACCGTTGTAGGAGATGCCGGCGCGCACCACGCCGCGCTGGATCTGCTGCAGTACCGGCGTGCCGTCGGTGAAGCCGCTGAAGGTGCCGCGGTGCTTGGTGTCGAGGATCAACTTGGCCGCCGGCTTCCACGCCTCGGCCCCGGTGCAGTCGTAACCCGAGCCGAGATAGGCGCAGGCGGCGCCCATGTTGACCTGGCCATCGCCCATCAGAGCGAAGGGCTGGTCGGTATTGACCTTGGGATCGAACAGCAGCGACCAGCTCTTGGGGGCGTCGGGGAAGACGTTGGTGTCGTAGACGATACCGCTGGTGCCCCACTGGTAGGGCACCGAGTACTGCGCGCCCGGATCGTAGCTGGGGTCGGCGAACTGCTGCATGACGTTGGACAGGTTGGGAATCTGCGACTTGTCGAGCTTCTGCACCAGGCCGCTGTCGATCAGGCGCGGCACGTAGTAGTTGGAGGGGACGATGATGTCGTACTGGGAAACCCCGCCGGCATTGAGCTTGGCGGTCATCTCCGGTAGCGAGTTGTAGTAGCTCTGGATCACCTCGACCCCGTACTTCTTCTCGAAGGCCTGGATGATCTTGGGGTCCATGTACTCCGTCCAGTTGAACAGGTACAGCTTGTTGGCGTCCTGGGCGAAGGCCGAGCTCGCCAGCAGCATGCCGCCCAGGGTCAGGGCGACGCGGGTTGTGATTGTTGTGCGCTTCATCGACGAATACCTCCGGGTGATGTCGATACCGGGCCCGGCGGGGCCCGACGAAATCGTCAGATCGCATGCGCCGGCTGCCTGGGCGCCGGCGCGCGATGTCAGTGCTGCTTGTGTCGGTTGAACATGAGGCTCAAGAGTGCCGCGATCAGCACCGCGCCGATCATCAGCGTGGCAATGGCGTTGATCTCCGGCGACACGCCGCGGCGGATCGCTCCCCAGATATAGATCGGCAGGGTGGCGTTCTCGGGGCCGGCGTTGAAGAAGCTGATCACGAAATCGTCCACCGACAGCGTGAACGAGAGGAAGAAGGCGGCGATCAGCGATGGCTTCAGCGTCGGCAGCAGGAAGAAGCGGGCGCGCTGGAACGGCGAGGCGTAGAGATCCTTGGCTGCCTCGAACAGCGTCGGGTCGAGGCCGACGAAACGCGAGTAGACGATCAGCGCCACGAACGGAATCTGGAAGGTGACGTGGGCGATGATCATGGTCAGCAGGCTGGGGCCGAGGATGCCGAACTGGCGGTCGATGCTGATGAAGAACGCCATCTCCGAGATCCCGAAGACGATGTCCGGCATCACGATCGGCAGATAGATCAGCACGATCAGCCAGCCGAGCTTGCGCGCCCGATGGCGGTACATGCCATAACCGATCAGGGTGCCGATGCCGAGCGCCAGGGTCGAGGAGGCGATCCCCAGTACCAGGGTGTTGCTGAGCGCGCTGAGCAGCTGGTCGTTGTGGATCAGCTTGTCGTACCAGCGCAGCGAAAAGCCAGCGAAGTAGGCCGAGCTGTTGGCCGCGTTGAACGAGTAGAACACGATGACCGCCAGCGGCAGGTAGAGGAAGGCCATCACGACCCACCAGAACAGTGTCAGGCCGCGGTGAAAGGCGCCACGTCTCATATCACCACCTCCTCACCGCCGCTCAGGCGCTTGCCGATCCGGCGCATGGCGAACAGCCCGCCGAAGGTGGCGAGCAGCATGATCAGTGCCCCCGCCGCCCCCAGCGGCCAGTTGGAGCCGCCGGCGAACTGGCTGGCGACCAGGTTGCCGAGCATCATGGCGCGGCCGCCGCCGAGCAGCTCCGGCACCACGTACATGCCGAAGGCGGGGATCGACACCAGCACCGTGCCGGCCAGCAGTCCCGGCAGGGTCTGCGGGAAGACCGCCAGCCAGAAGGCACGCAGCGGCGAGGCGTAGAGATCCCGCGCCGCCTCGACCAGGGCGTAATCGAGCTTCTCGAAGGCGGCGTAGAGCGGCAGCACCATGAACGGCAGGAAGTTGTAGATCAGCCCCAGAGTGACCGCGAAGTTCGACGGATAGAGCCCCATGTTGGGGCCGATCAGGCCGAAGAACTGGGCCAGCTCGGCCAGCGGCGTGCCCGGCGAGAGCAGGTTCATCCAGCCGAAGGCGCGGATGACCTGATTGGTCCAGGAGGGCACCACCACCGCCAGCAGCATCAGCGCACGCCACTTCTCGCGGCTGATCGAGATGCGATAGGCGAGCGGGTAGGCGACCAGGATCACCAGGCCAGTGGCGAGCAGGGTCTGCCACAGCGAGCGCAGCAGGGTATAGAGATTGCCCGGACTCCAGCCGAGGAAGCCGAAGCCGGCGAGCTGGCTGAAGGCGTCCAGGGTCAGCGGCATCTGCGGCTGGCCGTAGGGGCCATTGGTCATGAAGGCGACGCCGATCAGATAGAGGCTCGGCAGCACCAGGAAGACGACGATCCAGATCACGCCGGGGGCGACGCTCCACAGCAGATGGCGCGTATCCGGCGACAGCGAGCGGCTGTGGGCGGCCAGCGGATAGGGGGACTCGGGCTTGCTCATGCGCGTCTCCTCAGGCGTCGAGCCTGACGATGTCTTCAGGGCAGATGCTCACCGTTACCCGGTCGCCCACCGCGTGCAGGCGCTGGCCGAGGTTGCTGGCGGTGGCCAGCAGCACCACGCCGTCGACCTCGAGTCGGTACTCCACCCGGCTGCCGCGGTAGAGGCGCTCGCGCACCACGCCTTCGAGGGCGTTGTAGCCCTCCGGCACCTCCGGTCCCAGTTCGATCACCTCCTGGCGGATCAGCAGCATGCCGTGGCGTTCGTGCTCCGCCAGTGGCTGCTCCAGGCGCAGCTGGCCCAGTGCGGTGGTCACCCGGTCGCCGCTGACCGAGTCGATCTCGAACAGGTTGACATGGCCCATGAAGCGGGCGACGAAGGCGTTGATCGGATGCTCGTAGACGGTCTGCGGTGGGCCCACCTGCTGGATCACGCCGCCATCGAGGACGGCGATCCGATCCGACATCACCATCGCCTCTTCCTGGTCGTGGGTGACGAAGACGAAGGTCATGCCGAGGCGCTTCTGCGTCCGCTGCAGCTCCACCTGGAGCTGATTGCGCAGGCCGGCGTCGAGCGCCGACAGCGGCTCGTCGAGCAGCAGCACATCGGGTTCGCAGACCAGGGCCCGGGCCAGGGCGACGCGCTGACGCTGGCCGCCGGAGAGCTGGTTGACGCGTCGCTCCATCAGCGCGCCGAGCTTGATGAAGTCGGCGATCTCCTGCACCCGGCGTTCGCGCTCGGCGGCCGCCACGCCTTTCATGCGCAAACCGAAAGCGATGTTGTCATGCACCGAGAGATGCGGGAACAGGGCATAGGACTGGAATACCGTATTGACGCTGCGCAGATGCGGCGGGGTCGTGGTGACGTCCTTGCCGCCGATGGTCAACGAGCCCTCGTTGGGCGCTTCGAGCCCGGCAAGAATCCGCAACAGCGTGGTCTTGCCGCAGCCGGAGGGGCCGAGCAGGGTGAAGAACTCGCCGGCGTGAATGTCGAGATCGACACCATCGAGGGCGACGGCGTCGCGCCCGAACCGTTTGTGCAGGTTGCGCAGGGCGATCGCCGAGGCGTCACGCACCCGTTGGGTGTCGACGGCGTCGGGCTCGGCAGAAGGAGACACAGTCATAGGTCGCGAGATTCCCATACCCGGTGGTCGAGGCTGTCGACGCCGGCGCGGCTGGCCCGCGCGAGGCGGGCGGCATGGCGGTGGCGCGACAGGACGAAGCGTAACCCAACGTTAGCCGCGATGCAGCGGGGAACTGCGCCAATCTCGCCGAGGCTGGCGCGGTGTCGCAGCGTGGGCCGGGTGGGTGAGACGGGGCGTTGTGATTGTCATGCCGTTCTCCTGGGCCTGTGTCCGGTGAATGTGCGTGGCGGGTATTGCGCGATCTCAGGTGTTGCGCAGGTACCAGCGGTACTCCAGGGCGCTGATCGCCTGGCGCGAGAGCTCGTATTCGGCGCGCCGGTTGGCGTGGTAGACCCGATGGAAGGTCTCGCCGAAGCTGTCGATGAAGACCTCGCTCTCGAGCCAGGCATCCAGCGCCTGGGGCCAGCTGATCGGCAGGCTCGGCTCGACCTGCTCGTAGGCGTTGCCGGTGATCGGCGCCGGCGGCGTCAGTTCATGCGCCATGCCGTGCTCGATCCCGGCGAGCAGGGCGGCCACCAGCAGATAGGGGTTGGCGTCGGCACCGGCGACCCGGTGTTCGATGCGCCGCGCCCGCGGAGAGCCCGAGGGAATGCGCAGTGCCACCGAGCGGTTGTCGTAGCCCCAGGTGGGGGCCATCGGCACGTAGAGGCTGGGCTGGAAGCGCCTGTAGGAGTTGAGATTGGGGGCGAAGATCGCCATCGAGGCCGGCATCAGTTCGGCCAGGCCGGCGATCGCATGGCGCAGCAGCGGGCTGCCCAGATCTCCGCCGTCGGCGGTGGCGAAGACGTTATTGCCAGCGGCGTCGAGCAGGCTGATATGCACGTGGGTGCCGTTGCCCGCTTCCTGGCTGTACGGCTTGGCCATGAAAGTGGCCTCGAAGCCGTGGCGGATCGCCACGCCCTTGATCAGGCGCTTGAGCATCACCGCCTCGTCGCAGGCGCGCAGTGCATCGGCGTGGTGCAGCAGGTTGACCTCGAACTGCCCCGGCGCGCACTCCTTGAGCGCGGTATCGATCGGCAGGCGTTGGGCCTGCGCGGCCAGGGTGATGTCCTCGAGGAAGTCGGCGTACTCGTCCAGCTCGATCACCGAGTAGAGCTGGCTCTGGCTGGCGCGCTCGCCGGTGGCCGGAGAGCGCGGCGGCTGCGGGGCACCGACGCTGTCGCGCTCGCGGTCGATCAGATAGAACTCCAGCTCCACTGCGATCACCGGCGTCAGCGCCAGCGCCGAGAAGCGTGCCAGCAGGCGCTTGAGCAACTGGCGCGGATCGCAGGCGAAGGGCGTGCCATCGTCCTCCTCCATGGTCATCAGCATCTGCGCCTGATTGTGGTGCTTGGCCCAGGGCGTGGTGACCAGGGTGCCGGCCACCGGGCTGCAGGTACGATCGCCGTCGCCGGAGGCCAGCCCCAGGCCGGTCTCCTCGATGGTGTTACCGCAGACGTCGAGGGCGAACACCGAGGCCGGCAGGCGCATGCCGGCCTCGAGCACGCCGACCACGTTGTCGCGCGGCACGCGCTTGCCGCGGAGCACGCCGTTGAGGTCGCTGATCAGCAGGTCGACGCTCTGCACCTCGGGGTGCTGGGCCAGGAAATCCTGGGCTTCCTGGAGACGCTCTGGGTCGCACATGGGGGCACACAATGAGGTGGTGGGATCTCTTCGTTATTCCAAATGGGCCCGCCGTTGTCAAATCCGTTACCGAATATTTTACGCCGGTGTAGCGTTTGGAAGGCGCCATTCGTTACGCCAATGCCTAGGCTAGGCGGTGCGAAGCTGGTGGTATCCGAGAGGAGTCCGGGGAGAGTGGACAGGGTGGGCATTATTCTTGACAGGGCCAAGGCGAAGGGCCGGTCGCCAAATGAGGCGAAGGGCCGGTCGCCAAACGGGGCGAAGGGCTGGTCGCCAAAAAGGCACTGGCCGCGGAGAAGCGCTGGTCGTCGGGAGTATGGCCAGCGTCTGCCCAGGCATCCGGCCTGGACAGACGCGCCGTGATCAGTGCCGCTCGGGTGGCGCTGATCACGGCGTGCGGATCAGACGGTGAAGTCGGGCAGCTTGCGTGCGACCCGGACCTTCTCCAGCTTGGCCACCTTGGGCAGGCCGTTCTCGAACGGCGGGAAGTCCTCGCCCTGGATCAGCGGGGAGAGATAGCGGCGTCCGGCCTCGCTGATATGCAGGCCATCCTCGCTGATGTAATCCCGCGGCATGAACTTCTCGTGGTTGGCGATCTGGGCCAGCGGTGCTGCCTCGATCTGCCACTCATAGGGGGCCTCGGAGACGCGCTTGATCGCCGGCATCATCGCATTCTGCCCGTCCAGCGCCAGCTCCACCGCCACCTTGCCCACGGCGTAGGCCTGCTCGACGTCGGTGCGGGAGGCGATATGGCGTGCGGCACGCTGCAGGTAGTCGGCCACCGCCCAGTGGTACTTGTAGCCGAGGTCTGCCTTGACCATCCCGGCCAGGGTCGGCGCCACGCCACCGAGCTGCTTGTGACCGAAGGCATCGGTGCTGCCGGCATCGGCGAGGAAGGTGCCATCGGCGTACTGGGCGCCTTCGGAGATCACGATCACGCAGAAGCCGTGGCGCTTCACCGCCTCATCGATGCGGGCCATGACCGCGGCGCGGTCGAAGGCGATCTCGGGGAAGATGATCACGTGCGGCGCCTGCTCGGTACTCTCGCCGGCCAGGGCGCCGGCGGCCGCGATCCAGCCGGCGTGACGACCCATGACCTCGAAGATGAAGACCTTGGTCGAGGTGGCGCACATCGATTCGATGTCGAGCGCCGCTTCGCGGGTGGAGGTGGCGACATACTTGGCCACACTGCC
Organism: Salinicola sp. RZ23; assembly: GCF_003206675.1. NCBI lineage: Bacteria > Pseudomonadati > Pseudomonadota > Gammaproteobacteria > Oceanospirillales > Halomonadaceae > Salinicola > Salinicola sp. RZ23. Next base: position 196,035 of record NZ_PZJK01000013.1, on the reverse strand, counting down.
GAAACCGGGGGAGTTGTCGGTGATCGGCAGGTCGTTGTCGACCGTCTTGGGCACATGGATGGCGGTGAGCGGATAGCCCATCTTCTCGGAGAGTTGCGACACCTTGAGGCAGGTATCGGCGCTGTCGCCGCCGCCGTTATAGAAGAAGTAACGGATATCGTGGGCCTTGAACACCTCGATCAGTCGCTCGTACTCGGCGCGATGGCTCTCGATCGATTTCAGCTTGTAGCGGCAGGAGCCGAAGGCGCCGCCCGGGGTGTGACGCAGGGCGGCGATGGCCTCGTCGCTCTCCTGATTGGTGTCGATCAGATCTTCGGTGAGGGCACCGATGATGCCGTTATGGCCGGCATAGACGTGCCCGATGCGGTCGGCATGGCGGCGGCAGGCTTCGATCACACCACAGGCGCTGGCGTTGATGACGGCGGTGACGCCACCGGACTGGGCGTAAAAGGCATTGTGCTTGGCCATATCGGCTCTCATCTCCTGGGATTGGAATCTCACACACGGCGTTGCGTCGGTCAGGTCGGACGCAGTGGGGCGGCGACATCCATGGCGCCGCCGGTGCGCGCCGTGTGACGCCCCGCGGTGGCGGGCGCAGCGCGGCCGCGATGGGCGAGTGTCGGGGGTGCGAGTCACGGTTGCGCGGCCAAGCATAGCCGAAAGGCCAATGGCTGTTAATACGAGGCGCTGGTCACCACGGCGGTCATTTTTTTGAGCCGCCCGGTGTTGGCGTCTATCAGGGGCGCGTCAGGGGGAGGATGAGAGACGGGGAACCACGGATGCCGGGAGTGCGCTCGCGGCCGTGGGTCGGGGGCTCTGTGGTCCACCCGTCGACGGCGTGCTAGGCTCGCCGCTTCGTCATCGCGGCCCTATGCGGCCGCCGTCTGGCGGGGCGCGACACGACAAGCCCCCGCCAAGCCTAAATCGTCCCGAGGGAGAGGGCATGCACGTTCACGTTCTGGGCATCTGCGGCACTTTCATGGGTAGCCTGGCACGCCTGGCCAAGGCGCTCGGGCACCGGGTGACCGGCTCCGACGCCAATGTCTATCCGCCGATGAGTCACCAACTGGAAGATGCCGGTATCCAGCTGATTGAGGGTTACCGCGCCGACAACCTGATCCCGAGGCCGGATCTGGTGGTCGTCGGCAACGCCCTGTCCCGCGGCAATCCGGAAGTCGAGGCGCTGCTCAACGCACGTATCCCCTATGTTTCCGGGCCCCAGTGGCTGGCCCAGTATGTGCTCGGCGGGCGCCCGGTGGTGGCCGTAGCCGGTACCCACGGCAAGACCACCACGGCCAGCCTGCTGGCATGGATTCTCGAATCAGCCGGGCTCGAGCCGGGCTTTCTGATCGGTGGTGTGCCGCGTAACTTCGGCGTCTCCTCGCGGCTGGGGGGCGCCGGGGCGCCCTTCGTGATCGAGGCCGACGAGTACGATACGGCCTTCTTCGACAAGCGTTCGAAGTTCGTGCACTACCACCCGGATGTCGCCGTTCTCAACAATCTCGAGTTCGACCACGCGGACATCTTCGAGGACCTGGCGGCGATAGAGCGCCAGTTCCACCATTTCGTGCGCACCGTGCCCGGCGATGGGCGGCTGATCGTGGCCGCCGGTGAGCCCGCCCTGGAGCGGGTGCTGGCGCGCGGCTGCTGGACCCCGGTGGAGCGGATCGGCACGCTACCGGAGAGCGTCTGGCGTCTGGCGCTGGATGCTGACGATAGCCGCGCCTTCGCCCTCGAGCATGCCGGTGAGCGCTACCCGGTGAGCTGGGCGATGAGCGGCAGCCACAACGCCGCCAATGCCGCCGCTGCGGTGGCAGCGGCGAGCCATGTCGGGGTGGCACCGGCAGATGCATGCCGCGCGCTGGCCGATTTCCTGGCGCCCAAGCGGCGCCAGGAGTTGCGCGGCAGCGTCGCTGGCATCCAGGTGATCGACGACTTCGCCCATCACCCCACGGCGATCGCGCTGACGCTCGAGGGGCTGGCGCGGGACCATCACGGCGGCCGGTTGCTGGCGGTGATCGAGCCACGTTCCAACACCATGCGCCAGGGCACCATGAAGTCACGTCTGGCCGCTAGCGTGGCCTTGGCCGAGGCGGTCTGGTGGTATCAGCCGCCGGGGCTGGACTGGTCGCTGAGCGAGGTGGTGGCGGGGCATGCCGGTAGCCATGTGGTGACCGACCTCGATGCACTGATTGGCGAGGTAGTGGCTGCGGCGCGCCCTGGCGATCGCATCGTGGTGATGTCCAACGGTGGTTTCGGCGGTATTCACGCCAAGCTGCTCGCGGCGCTGGAGGTACAGCATGCAGAGTGACGCCTCACGCGGCGGGCCGATTGCGGTGGCGCTGACCGGCGCCTCAGGGGCCCAGTACGGGTTGCGCCTGATCGAGTGCCTGGCCGCCGCCGGCCAGCCGCTCTATGTGATGATCTCCAAGGCCGCGCACCGGGTGATCGCGATCGAGACCGATCTCGAGCTGCCGGCCCAGCCGGAGCGTCTGGCCGCGGCGCTGAGCGAGCGCTTCGGCGCAGAAGCGGGGCAGATCCGCTGCTTCGGGCGCGAGGATTGGCTGGCGCCGGTGGCTTCCGGTTCCGGCGACTGGCGCGCGCTGGTGGTCTGCCCCTGCTCCACCGGCACGCTGTCGGCGATCGCCTGCGGGGCCAGTGACAACCTGATCGAGCGGGCCGCGGACGTGGCGCTCAAGGAGCGCCGCCCGCTGCTCCTGGTGCCGCGGGAGATGCCGCTGTCGCAGATCCATCTCAAGAACATGCTGACGCTGACGCGCATGGGGGCGGTCGTCATGCCGGCCTCACCGGGGTTCTATCATCGCCCGCAGAGCGTCGCCGACATGGTCGACTTCGTGGTCGCCCGGGTGCTCGGCCAGCTCGGCATTCCCCAGCGCCTGATGCCCAGCTGGGGCGAGTAGGCCGCCTCTTATACCGGCGGGAACAGCAGCACGCGCCCCGTCTCCAAAAGGATCGACGCCAGCGCCAGCCAGGGCCAGGGCGGCATCTTCAGGTCCTGACGCTGCCAGCGCTGGTAGCTGATGCGGGTCAGTGCGCACACGATCAGACCCAGCAGGGCACCACCGATCAGATCGCTGGCCCAGTGCACCCCGATCACCAGCCGCGACAGCGCCATGGGCGTGCAGACCAGAATACCGGCCCAGTAGGCGTAGGCGCGGTAGCGCAGTGGCATGACCTGGGCGGCGAAGGCGGCGGTCAGCCCCACCACCACCACGCTGGTGGAGGTATGGGCGCTGGGGTAGGACATCGAACCGGTGAGATAGTCCGGCGTGTCCGGCCGTGCGCGTCCCGCCAGCGCCTTGAACAGGGTGTTGGTCACCGCCACCGCGATCAGTGCACCGGCCAGATGCAGCAGTGCGGCGAAACGCCGTGCCCAGGCCAGCCATAACAGCCACGGTGCCATCAGCAGCGTGATGCCGAGTGCGTCACCGATCTTGGCCAGTGTCTCGCTGGTGCCCAGCAGCCACTGATGCTGCAGCATCGCCGCCAGGGCCTGGATCTGGCGATCCATCGGCAGCGGGTCGTTGTGGATCAGCACCCAGCTGGTCCAGGCGACCAGCGCAATCAGGCTGGTCAGCAGCAGCGAGAGCGACGCCAGCGGGAACTCGTTGGCCGGTGGCGGCGAACGCAGTGCCCGCCACAGACGCCCGAAGGTCGGGTGGCGCTGCTGGTAGCCCTCGAGCCAGCGGTGCAGGCGGCCTTGTCCACCCAGTTGGTAGCGGAACCAGGAGAACAGCACGCCCAGGGCCAGCAGCGAGAGCGACAGCACCAGCAGCCAGTGCTCGGCCTGTGGCGGCAGCTTCATCAGCTCGCTCCAGGAGCGTCCCAGCCAGTAGCCCGGCAGTAGATAGACCGGCGCCCAGAGGCACGCCGAGAGTGCGTTGACCAGCGCGAAGCGCCGGTTCGGCATCGACAGCATGCCCGCCACCAACGGCACGAATGGCCGCACCGGGCCGACGAAGCGGCCGATCACCACCGACAGCGTGCCGTGGCGCTGGAAGAAGTCGATACCACCTTCGAGCCACTCCGGGTGGCGGTCGAGTGGCCACCAGCCGGGAATGCGTGTGCGCTGCGAGCGCCCCAGCCAGAAACTCAGGTTGTCACCGGCGAACGCGCCCAGGGTGCCTGCGATCAGCACCAGCGTGATCGACATGTCGGCGTGCCCGGCGAGGCTGGCGGCGGCGCCCAGCAGGACCACGCCGGGCACGACGATACCCACCACCGCCAGCGATTCGAGCAGCGCCACGGCGGCGATGATCAGCAGCAGTAGGGTGGGCGATGGGGAGAGCGAGTAAAGCCAGTGGGTGAAATTCAAGCGAGCGGTTCCAACAGTTTGGTGGCGGCGTTGTCGAGCCGGGTCAGGAAGTGCGCGGTTGCCTCGCCGTGCTGAAGCATGCAGACACGGCTGAAGCTCTCCAGAGGGCCGGTTTCGGGGCGCGATATGGTGGCCACGGTGGCGGCCAGGCGGCGGGCGGCGGCCAGGGCGCCACTCTCGCCGGCATTGGGCAGTATCAGACAGAAAACGTTCTCGCGGTACTCACCCAGCAGGTCGCTATGGCGGCTGTCGTTGACCACCGCGTGGCTGAAGGCATGGGAGAGCGCTTCGCGCAGCTCGGTGCCGAACTGATCGTCGGCCTGGTCGAGCTGGGGGACGTAGAGAACCAGTACGCTGAGCGGGCGGCCGAGCGCGTGTGCCCGTGCGACCTCGATCGCCAGGCTGCGTTGCAGAGCCTGACGCGGAAGCTTGGGATCCCGGCGCCACTGTGGCAGGCGCAGCGCCCGGCGGCGGCGGGCATCCAGGCTGCTCAATACCAGCGCGGCGCTGAGCGCCAGCCACCAGCCCATACTGAGGGTGAGCAGCGACACGTGAGTGCCGCCCAGGAGTAGCGTCCAGGCGGGGACCAGGGCGACATTGAGCAGTACCGCCAGGGGCAGCGACAGCACCAGCAGGCTGACCACCGCCGGCAGCCCCAGCCACAGCATGCCATTGGCGCAGCCGGGTGCCTCGATGGCGAACAGGGTCAGCGCTCCGACCAGCATCAGGTAGTCGGCCAGGGCTGGGCGCAGTCGGCCCAGCCACTGCAGCGGCAGCGACACCAGCAGCCCGCAGGCGAGCAAAGCCGGGGGCAGGATCAGATCGTAGTGGCGCATCAGGTAGTGCCACAGCGCCAACCCGGTGAACATCGCCAGCGCCAGCAGTTGGGCGGCAAGCTTGTAGCGGCTTATGGCCATGGCTGCGCCTCACGACGGGGGTCTGCACGTCTTGGGCGGTAGCGCGCAAAGCGGTCGCCGAGATGCGCCAGCGGCGTATGCGATACGATGCGATGGGGCGCGATGGCATGCTGCAGCTGATGGCGGCGCTGCTCCGCCAGCTTGGCGTCGTTGGCCACCAGCAGTACCGCGATGCCGTAATCGTTGAGCCGGTAGGCGCGCTCGTAGAGCGCCAGCTGGTCATATAGCAGTCGGCTGAGCTCCTGCATGTCACTGGGCGTGGAGTGGGCGCAGCCGAATATCACCACTTCGCCGTAGAGCGATTCGCGCTCCACCCGGCGCTGTTCGTGACGCGCGTCGGTGTCCAGCATTGCCGGCGGCAGTAGCCACTGAGCGCCCTCGCGATTGAGCAGCGGCTTGGCCCGCAGGCGCTGCTCCTGGGCCAGAAGCCAGACGATGACCAATGAGGTCGCGGCCAACAGCGTGGCCGGCAGCGAGAAATGCTGGGCGATGTAGCCCACGCCGATGACGAAGGCGGCCAGGTTGAGCGCGAGCCCCATGCGCCCCCTCAACGGATGCAGGCACAGCGGCAGCACCCATATCCAGGGCAGGGTCGTCGGATGGCCGGTGGCGAGTAGCGCCACGGCCAGCGCGGCGGCGGCGGGGGCGATCCAGAACGCGCTGCGCGCGCCGCAGGCGAGCGTGGCAAGCAGTGCCACGGCACCGCCCCAGGCGATCAGCCGCACGCTTCCCTCGGAGAACGTGCCCGTGGCGGCGGCGGCTACCACGCAGGCGAGAATCAGCGCCCTTGTCCCGGGGCTTTTGTACTTGCTTGGCATGGTGGCTTATATTGGGCCGATGGTCCTGTGTGGCTCGGAATGCCGTCTGGCCTCTGCGCAGACGACAGGCGGCCTGGCGCTGGCCAGAAGGCGGTCTCGCGCGGCCGCCGTCCCGGCGGGGCGACGGCCTCCGTTCTGGGTGGCGCGCTGGGCTGACCGGCCCCGAACGGAGTCTACGCTTCAACTATCGCACGGGCTGTCACTGACCGTACACTGCGAATCACGATTCGAGACAAACTCTTGCCTGCAGCGGTTGCGGCCTGCCGAGCGCCGCCAGGCCTGCGTCGGGCGTGGCACGCCGGGGCGTCCGCGACCCTGATGCCATCGCTGTCCGGCACCCTTGAAGAGATACCACGCCATGTCACACTCCGCGACCGATAGCGTCGACGACATCCCGCTTTACATGCAGCGGCTCGGGGCCCGTGCCCGTGCTGCGAGCACCGCGCTCCGCGCTCTCGACAGCGGGCGCAAGAATGCCGCGCTGACGGCCATCGTCGCGCGGCTCGATGCTGCACGTCCGGCGCTCGCCAGCGCCAATGCCGCTGACCTCGAGCGCGGCCGCGCGCGCGGGCTCAGCGAGCCGCTGCTCGACCGCCTGGCACTGACGCCGGCGCGCATCGACGCCATGCTCGCAGGTGCCAGTCAGGTCGCGGCGCTGCCCGACCCGGTGGGCGAGATCGATGGTCTGCGCTACCAGCCCAGCGGTATCCAGGTGGGGCAGATGCGGGTGCCGCTCGGGGTGGTCGGGATCATCTACGAATCGCGCCCCAACGTGACGCTGGAAGCGGCCAGCCTGTGCCTGAAGTCCGGTAACGCCTGTATTCTGCGCGGTGGCTCCGAGGCCGCCGCCAGCAACGCCGCGATCGCCGCCTGTATTCGTGACGGCCTGCGCGATGCCGGTGTGAGTGAAGACGCGGTGCAGGTGGTCGAAACCACCGACCGCGCGGCAGTGGGTGAGCTGATCCGGCTCACCGCCAGCGTCGACGTGATCATTCCCCGCGGCGGCAAGTCGCTGATCGCGCGGATCGCCGAAGAGGCCACGGTGCCGGTGATCAAGCACCTGGATGGCGTCTGCCACGTCTATATCGATGCCGCCGCCGACAGCGACAAGGCGGTGGCGATCGCCGACAACGCCAAGACCCAGCGCTACTCGCCGTGCAACGCCATGGAAACGCTGCTGGTTCACGTCGAGGCGGCGCCGCAGGTGCTGCCGCGGCTGGCCGCGATCTACCGCGACAAGGGCGTGGAAATGCGCGGTTGCCCGCTGACCCGGGAGTGGATCGCCGACGCCGTGGCCGCCGACGAGACGGACTGGGATGCCGAGTATCTGGCGCCGATCATTGCCATCCGCGTGGTCGAGGATTTCGAGCAGGCAGTGGCCCATATCAATCGCCATGGTTCCCAGCATACCGATGCCATTGTCACCGAGAGCGTGACGCTGGCGCGACGCTTTCTTGCCGAGGTCGACTCGAGTTCGGTCCTGGTCAACGCCTCGACCCGCTTCGCCGACGGCTTCGAGTATGGCCTGGGTGCCGAGATCGGCATCTCGACCAACAAGCTGCATGCCCGCGGCCCGGTGGGGCTGGAAGGACTGACCACCCGCAAGTACGTGGTATTCGGCGATGGCCATGTGCGCCAGTGATGGCGGCGTGAGCGGCCGGGCGCCGCGCATCGCGATGCTCGGGGGCACCTTCGATCCGGTGCATCTGGGGCATCTACGTAGCGCGGTCGAGTTGCGCGAGGCGCTGGCGCTGGACCGGGTGCACATGATTCCGGTCCATGTGCCGCCCCATCGTGCCGCGCCCGGTATCGCCGCTGGCGATCGCCTGGCGATGCTCGCCGCGGGTATCGGCGACACCCCGGGGCTGCTGGCGGACGATCGCGAGATACGGCGCAGCGGCCACTCCTTCTCGGTGGATACCCTGGCCTCGCTGCGCGCCGAGTATGGCGAGCAGGCGCGCCTGGTGATGGCGGTGGGGCATGATGCCTTCCTCGGCCTGCCGCAGTGGCATCAGTACGAGCGGCTGTTGTCACTGGCGCATGTGGTAGTGCTCGACCGGCCCGACCACGCCGCGCCGCTGGCCCCCGAGCTGGCCGCGCTGATCGCCGGGCGCGAAGTCGCGACCGCCGAGGCGCTGATGGCGGCGCCCGCGGGCGGGGTGCTACGGCTCAGCCTGCCCAGCCGCATGGCGATTGCGGCCACCGAAGTACGCCGTCGGCTGCAGCGTGGGCAGAGCGTGCGCTATCTGCTGGCCGAGGCGACCGAGCGTTATATCGCCGCCCAGGGGCTCTATCGCGAGTCGACCGCTGGTGCTGACGAGAGCTGATCCGCGGCGCTAACGAGAGGTGAAGAGTGGCGCCGGCGTCTCATCGGAGTAGAATGCGCGTTTCCCTGAATTCGGGGCAGCGATTCCCAAACGAGGAGCTATGCAGACAGATTCTCTCAAATCGTTAGTCGTCGAGGCGCTGGAGGAGTTGAAGGCGCGCGACGTGGTCGAGCTCGACGTCGCTGCGTTGACCAGCGTGACCGACGTCATGGTGGTGGCCTGCGGCACCTCTTCGCGTCACGTCTCGGCGCTGGCCGGCAACGTGATCGAGAAGGCCAAGGAGGCCGGTGTGCGTCCCCTGGGTGTCGAAGGGCAGCAGGGCGGCGACTGGGTGCTGGTCGACCTGGGCGATGTCGTCGCCCATGTGATGATGCCGGAGACCCGCCAGCTCTACGATCTCGAGCGGCTGTGGTCCGATCTACCCGTCGACCGTCAGCAGGGAGCCAGCCACGGCGAGCGGCACGAGTCGCACGGATGAAGGTGCGGCTGCTGGCGGTGGGTACGCGCATGCCGGCCTGGGTCGAGGCGGGTGTCGAGGAGTACCGCAAGCGGCTGCCGCGGGAGATGCCTGTGGAGATCGTCGAGATCGCCCCCGGTGCGCGCGGCAAGAATGCCGACATCGCCCGGGCGATCCAGAGCGAAGGCGACCGCATGCTGGAAAAATTGCGCGATCAGGAACATGTCGTCGCGCTCGAGGTCAAAGGCTCGGCGTGGACCACCGAGCAGCTGTCTCAGCGGCTCGATGACTGGCGCCAGGGCGGGCAGGACGTGGCGTTGCTGATCGGCGGCCCCGACGGTCTCGATCCCCGCCTCAGCGCCCGCGCGCGCCAGTCGTGGTCACTCTCGGCACTGACGCTACCGCACCCGCTGGTGCGGGTACTGCTGGCCGAGCAGCTCTATCGTGCCTGGACATTGCTCGCCGGGCACCCGTATCACCGTTGAGTCAGAGAGTCAGTCGCTTGCCGTTATTCGACGCCCCGCAAAGCTGCGCCCCTCGCGGGCCGAATCCCGCCCTGACCCGGCGACGTCATGCGTAAGCGCCGCGAGCGAGTCAAGGATCACGAGCAGGAAGTCCGCGTCTTCCGCAACCGCTCTCTGGTCGCCGCGGCGCTGATCGTGCTGATGGCCGGCGCCCTGGTGTCACGGCTGTTCTATCTGCAGGTGATGGAGCACGATGTCTTCATCACCCGCTCCGACAACAACCGCATGCGCGTCGAGCCGCTGCCGCCGCGGCGCGGCCTGATCTACGACCGCAACGGCCAGCTGCTGGCGGAGAATCGCCCCACCTACAACCTCACCATCGTGCGCGAGCGGGTCGATGACCTCGATGCCACACTCGAGCGTCTGGTGCAGATCCTCGGCCTGCCCGAGGACGAGGTCGAGACCTTCCGCGAGCGCTCGCTGCAGCGTCAGCGGCCGTATCAGCCGGCACTGCTGATGAGCGACCTCACCGAGGATCAGATCGCCCGCCTGGCGGTCAATCGCTATCTGCTCAGTGGCGTCGAGGTCGAGGCGCAGCTGATGCGCTACTACCCCGATCCGATCGTGATGTCCCACGTGCTCGGCTACGTCGGCCGGATCAACGCCGAGGAGCTCTCCGAGCTCGACCCGGGCAATTACGCCGGCACCCACTTCATCGGCAAGACCGGCGTCGAGTATACCTACGAGGATCAGCTCCACGGCAAGGCGGGGCTGCGCAAGGTCGAGACCAACGCCCGCGGGCGCGTGCTGCGCGAGCTCGACCGTGAGCCGCCGGTCCCGGGCAAGGATCTCACCCTGACCATCGATAGCCGTCTGCAGCATCTGGCCTACGATCTGCTCGGCGGCCGCCGCGGCGCCATTGTCGCCATTCAGCCCAAGACCGGAGACATCCTGGCGATGGTCTCGGCCCCCGGGTTCGATATCAACAAGTTCGTCACCGGTATCTCCTACGCCGACTACCGCGCGCTGCAGGACGATATCGACCTGCCGCTCTACAATCGCGCCGCCCGTGGCCAGTATCCGCCGGGCTCCACGGTCAAGCCGTTCGAGGCGCTGGCGGCGTTGCAGAATCGGGTCGTCGATGCCAACGACATCGTCTATGACCCCGGCTACTTCCAACTGCCCAACGACACACGGCGCTACCACAACTGGCTGCGCTGGGGGCACGGGCGGGTCGATCTGCGCCGGGCGATCGAGGTCTCCAACAACACTTATTTCTATACCATGGCCTACCGCCTGGGCATCGACCGGCTGTCGTCGTTCATGCACGAATTCGGCTTCGGTGAAGTCAACTCGCTGGATGTCCAGGGCGCGCTGCCGGGGTTGATGCCGTCGCGGGAGTGGAAGCGCGAGAAGTACAACCAGCCCTGGTTCCCGGGGGAGACGCTCTCCGCCGGCATTGGTCAGGGCTATTTCATGGCCACGCCCCTGCAGCTGGCGGCGGCGACCGCGACGCTCGCCAATCATGGCCATTGGGTGCGTCCGCACCTGGCCGAGCGGATCGGTGACCAGCCGGTGAAACCACCGTTTCCCGACACCAAGCCCGACGTGCAGGTCGACAAGACGCAGTGGTGGAACGACGTCTATGAAGGCATGGAAGAGGTCATGAGTGGCCGCGAGGGCACGGCACGCAAGGCCGGGGCCGGCCTCGAATACACCATGGCGGGCAAGACCGGTACCGCGCAGGTCTTCTCGCTGGGGCAGAACCAGAAGTACAACGCCAGCGAGCTGGCCGAACGCCTGCGCGACCACGCGCTGTTCATCGGCTTCGCGCCGGTGGAGGATCCGCAGATCGCGGTGGCGGTGATCGTCGAGAATGCCGGCGGCGGGGTGTCGGGGCTCGGCCGCGAGCTCACCGACGCCTGGCTGCTGCCCAAGAGCGAGCTGAAAGACCGGCCCGATGCCACCGTTCCTGAAGAGGTCGAGAGTCTCGATGGCGATTGATTTTCAACGCAGTGCGCCGACGCACGGCGCGCGGGTCGGGCGCAAGCGCTCGCTGTGGCTGCGGCTCCACCTCGACCCCTGGCTGCTGTCGATCCTGCTGCTGCTGATCGCCTTCGGCCTGGTGGTGCTCTACAGCGCCAGCGGCATGTCGGCACAGACCACCATGGCTCAGGCGATCCGTATGGGCATCGCGCTGATCGGGGCGGTGGTGATCGCCCAGTTCTCGCCGGCGACGCTCTATCGCTGGACCCCGCTGGCCTATGGCTTGGGGCTATTGATGCTGATCGCGGTGGAGATCATGGGCGATATCGGCATGGGGGCGCAGCGCTGGCTGGAGATCGGCCCGCTGCGCTTCCAGCCCTCGGAGCTGATGAAGATCGCCATGCCGATGATGCTGGCGGCCTATCTGCACCGCCGGCCGCTGCCGCCATCGTGGCGCGATCTGCTGGTGTGCGGTGTGATCATCGCGGTACCGGTGCTGTTGATCGCGCGCCAGCCGGACCTGGGCACCTCGATGCTGGTGACCGCCGCGGCGGTGTTCGTGATCCTGCTGGCAGGGCTGTCGTGGCGCTTCATCCTGAGCCTGGCAGTGATGGCGGGTGCGGCGATGCCGCTGCTCTGGCTCAACATGCACAACTATCAGCGCCAACGGGTACTGACCTTTCTCAACCCCGAGAGCGACCCGCTGGGCGCCGGCTGGAACATCATCCAGTCGAAGACCGCCATCGGCAGTGGCGGTCTCGAGGGCAAGGGCTGGGGGCTGGGAACCCAGTCGCAGCTGGAGTTTCTGCCCGAGCGCCACACCGACTTCATTGTCGCGGTACTGGGCGAAGAGTTCGGGCTGATCGGCATGGCGACCATCCTGGTGCTCTATCTGCTGCTGGTGTCGCGCGGGCTGGTGATGGCCAACCAGGCCCAGGACACCTACGGCCGTCTGCTCGCCGGCAGTATCGTGCTGACGTTCTTCATCTACGTTTTCGTCAATATCGGCATGGTCAGCGGTATCCTGCCGGTGGTCGGGGTGCCGCTGCCTCTGGTCAGCTATGGCGGGACCTCCGGCGTGACCTTGATGGCCGGTTTCGGTATTCTCATGTCGATTCACACGCACCGCCGCCTGCTCAAGCATTGAGCGTTGTGGCGGGCTGTAGCAGGGAGCAATGGCGCATGGCGCTGCGTTGGAAACAGGGAAGGGTGGTCCGAGCACTGGCCTTGATAGTGGGGATGGCGAGTGCCGGGACGGCGCTGGCAGAGACCGATTTCGATCCGGCGACGCATCCCCAGGTGCGCGCCATGCTCGATACCTTGAGTGCACGTGGGCTGTCGCAGCAGCAGCTCGATGAGGCCATGCGCGACGCTGTCTACCGGCCGCAGGTGCTGCAGGCCATGAGTCATGCCGCCGAGCACCGGCTGCGTTGGGATCAGTACCGCGATATCTTCATCCAGCCCGATCGCGTGGCCCAGGGGGTGGCATTCCTCCAGCAGCACCGCGAGGCATTGGCGCGTGCCCAGCGTGAGTACGGCGTGCCGCCGGAGGTGATCGTGGCGATTCTCGGCGTCGAGACCCGCTACGGTGAGCACAAGGGCAGCCATCGGGTGCTCGATTCGCTCTCCACGCTGGCCTTTCACCATCCGACCCGTGGCGACTTCTTTCGCCGTGAGCTGATGGCATTTCTGACCATCACCCTGGGGCAGGGCGTCGATCCCGCCTCGCGCTACGGCTCCTATGCCGGCGCCATGGGCTATCCGCAGTTCATCCCCACCAGCTATCAGGCCTATGCGGTCGACTTCGATGGTGATGGGCTCAAGGATCTGTGGAACGACCCCACCGATGCCATTGGCAGCATCGGCAACTATTTCAGCGAACACGGCTGGCGCCGCGGTCAGGCGGTGCTGGTCGAGGCCAGCGGTCCGGCGACGCCGCCGGCTCAGCTTGCGTTCAATCAGACCGAACCGCCGGCGACCCGGGTCTCCGCGCTGGCGGCGGCGGGCATTCGGCCCACCGCGGGCTCGCTCGCGCCCGACGACAAGGTGATGCCGCTGGTACTGGACTACGCCGATGGGCATGTCCGTTACGTACTCGGACTCGACAACTTCTACGTCATCACCCGTTACAACCACAGCCATCTCTACGCCATGGCAGTGGCCACCCTGGCGCAGCGTATCCAGCTTGCGCTGGAGGCGGCAGGGACGTGAGACGACTGTGGCTGATGCTGGCCGCCGCGCTGCTGGTCGGCGGCTGTGCCGGCGGCCCGGGTGCCGGCGGCGGGCGCTACGCGGCGAGTCAGGACGGCTATCCCGACGCTCCGCGGGACGTTTCTAAAGTGCCGGACGCGGTGCCCAAGGTGGAGCCGCGCTCGCGCAGCGGCAATCGTTCTACCTACCGCGTATGGGGCAAGACCTACCATGTGCTCAGTGACCCCAGAGGCTATGTCGCCGAGGGGCGGGCGTCTTTCTACGGTACCAAGTTCCAGGGCTACGATACCGCCAGCGGCGAGCCCTACGACATGTACAAGATGTCGGCGGCGCACCGCTCGCTGCCGCTGCCGACCTATGCCCGGGTGACCAATCTGGACAACGGGCGCCAGGTGATCGTGCGCATCAACGATCGTGGACCCTTCCACGACGATCGCCTGATCGATCTCTCCTATGCCGCGGCGGCACGGCTGGATATTCTGGGCCACGGCACCGGGCGGGTGCGGGTCGAGGCGATCGATCCGGTAGCCTGGGCGAAAAACCATGGTGGCGGTCGCTCGGGTGGCCGGGTCGCCGCCGCGCCGGCCCCCTCCGCGCGGGCGGAGAGCGCCGCGCAGAGCTCGCCGGCGGCGCCCCGGCGCAATGACGCCGCGCGCATCGATGCGCTGATGAACACCGCCGTCCGTGCGACTTCCCCTGATCACGTCGGTGCCAACGATGCCGGCACCAACGCCGCCAGCGCCGCCCCCGGCCCGGTGACGCGGCCTGATGTGTCGCATGTGACGCGCGGCATACGCTATCTACAGGTCGCTGCGCTGGGCTCGCGGGACAAGGCCCTGGCGCTCCAGTCGAGGTTGCAAGGCTTGCTGTCGCAGCCGGTGCGCATCGACAATAGCGCCTCTCTCTATCGCGTTCAGGTCGGCCCGATCGATGACCTGGCATCCCTGGAAACCGTTCGGGCAACCTTGAGTGACGCCGGCTTCGGTCAGACGTTCGTGGTGTCGCCCACCCAGTAACCTTCGTTCAACGAGAATTCGATTGTCATGAAAGCGCTGTTCACTTCGTCTCTTCCCCGCTGGGTCCTCTCGGCGTCGCTCTGCCTGGGGCTGCTCACCTCCCCGGCAGGCGCACAGCAGCAACCCACCCCGGACAGTCAGATGCCCGAGGGCAGCAATCCGCAGCCCGAGCAGATGATCCCCTCGCCGCCGGATCTCGCCGCCTCCTCCTGGGTGCTGATGGATGCCACCACCGGCCAGCTGCTGGTCAATCACAACGGCGATCAGCGCCTGCCGCCGGCCAGCCTGACCAAGATGATGACTGCCTATATCGTCGAGCAGGAGATCGAGCGCGGCAATATCCACGACGATGACATGGTCAGCGTCAGCGAGAACGCCTGGCGTACCGGCGGGTCGCGCATGTTCATCCGCGAAGGCACCCAGGTCAGCGTCAAGAACCTGCTCCACGGCGTGGTGATCCAGTCGGGCAACGACGCCAGCGTGGCGCTCTCCGAGTACATCGCCGGCAGCGAGTCGGCGTTCGCCGACCTGATGAATCAGCAGGCGCAGCGCATGGGGATGAAGAACTCGCACTTCATGAACCCGACCGGCCTGCCCCACGAGCAGCACTACTCCTCGGCCCACGATCTCGCGATCCTGGCCCGCCACATCATTGAAGACTACCCCGACCACTACAAGGTCTACTCGCAGAAGTACTTCACCTACAACGACATTCGTCAGCCCAACCGTAACCGCCTGCTGTGGCGCGACCCTGACGTCGACGGCCTCAAGACCGGTCACACCGAGGCGGCCGGCTTCTGCCTGGTGGCCTCGGCCAAGAAGCAGGACACGCGCCTGATCGCGGTGGTGATGGGAACCCAGTCCGACGAGGCGCGTGCGGCCGAGACCCAGCGACTGCTCAACTACGGCTTCCGTTTCTATCAGACGCGCAAGCTCTACGACGCCGGCTCGGTGCTCAACCAGGCGCGCGTCTGGGGTGGTGCCCAGGATACGGTGCGTCTGGGCGTGCAGCACGAAGTGAGCATGACCGTGCCGCGTGGCAGTGCCGACAATCTGACCGCACGTCTCAATATCCCCGAGACGCTGCACGCGCCGATCCAGGCGGGGCAGCAGATCGGTACGCTGGAGATCAAGTCCGGCGACGAGGTGTTGGGCCAGGAGCCGCTGGTGGCGCTGGAAGGGGTCAAAGAGGGCAGTATCTTCAAGCGCGTGTGGGACAGCATCGTGCTGTTCGTCACCGGCCTGTTCAACTGATCCACGTCATCTGACACCCGCCGCGGCACGCCGGCTCGATCCGGTGGCCGCGGCGGGCGTGTTGGTGAGCGCGGCGTTCTTGCGTAGAATGGGCGGAAATCGCAGCCGGTTCGAAACTCGATGACACAGACCCCCGATAACGTCGATCTGCCGCGACCCAAGATCGAATTCCCATGTGACTATCCCATTCGCGTCGTCGGTGACGCCGCCGAGGATTTCGTCGCCGCCATCGGCGAGGTGATCGCACGCCACTCGCCGGGCTTCGACAGTTCGGCGATCACGCTGTCGGATAGCCGCAACGGCCGCTTCCAGTCTGCGCGGGCAGTGATCCGGGCGACCAGCGAGGCGCAGCTCAATGCGCTGTTCGAGGAGCTCAAGGCGACCGGCCGCGTGCATATGGTG
The DNA here is from genome assembly GCF_003206675.1 of Salinicola sp. RZ23. Taxonomy (NCBI): domain Bacteria; kingdom Pseudomonadati; phylum Pseudomonadota; class Gammaproteobacteria; order Oceanospirillales; family Halomonadaceae; genus Salinicola; species Salinicola sp. RZ23. The sequence goes on along the minus strand of NZ_PZJK01000013.1, from coordinate 179,847 downwards.
CTGTGAGCGCCATGGTCGAGCTGGAACTCTATCGTCTGGGGCTTTCGCCTTATCGCCCGGTGTGGGAGGCGATGTCTCGCTTCACCGATACCCGCGATGGCGCGAGTGCCGATCAGCTGTGGCTGGTGCAGCACGAGCCGGTCTTCACCCAGGGCCGGGCGGGCAAGCCCGAACACCTGCTGATGCCGGGAGACATCCCGGTGGTGGCCAGTGATCGCGGTGGCCAGGTGACCTACCATGGCCCGGGTCAGATCGTGCTCTATCCGCTGCTCGACGTGCGCCGACTGGGCGTCGGGGTGCGCGAGCTGGTGAGCCTGCTGGAGCAGTCGGTGATCGATCTGCTCGCCGTTCACGGCATCAGCGCGCAGGCGCGGGCCGATGCCCCCGGCGTCTATGTCGGCGCGCGCAAGATCGCATCGCTGGGACTGCGCATTCGGCGCGGCTGCAGCTTTCACGGCGTCGCGCTCAATGTCGACATGGATCTGACACCGTTTTCGCGTATCAATCCATGCGGTTACGCCGGGCTCGAGATGACCCAGCTGCGCGACCTCGGTGTCGCGGCGCCGGATCTCGACGCGGAAGCCACCCGTCTCGCCGGCTGCTTCGCTGCGCGTCTCGGTGCCACCCTGGTCGAGCGCTCGGGCCGACCGGCGGCCCTGACATCAGACGCGGTGGCCTGAGCGGCATCGCCAGGGCGCGAAAGACGCCGCCCGAACTCAACGAATCATCAGGATGGGACTTATGACCGAGACCACCGTCATGCAAACGCCCGAGTCGAAAAAGCCGGGGCGTGTCGAGCGCGGCGTCAAGCTGCGCGGCGCAGAGAAGGTCGCGCGCATCCCCGTCAAGGTCATCCCGACCGAGACGCTGCCCAAGAAGCCCGACTGGCTGCGCGTGCGCATGCCGGTCTCGCCCCAGGTCACCCATATCAAGCAGACGTTGCGCAAGCACGGCCTGCACACGGTGTGCGAGGAGGCCTCGTGCCCCAACCTGGGCGAGTGCTTCAGCGGCGGTACCGCGACCTTCATGATCATGGGCGATATCTGCACCCGGCGCTGCCCGTTCTGCGACGTTGCCCACGGGCGCCCCAATGCGCTCAACGACAAGGAGCCGCGCGAGCTGGCCGAGGCGATCGCCGAGATGGGCCTCAACTACGTGGTGGTGACCTCGGTGGATCGTGACGACCTGCGTGACGGCGGGGCCCAGCACTTCGCCGACTGTATCCGCGAGATTCGCCGCGACAGCCCCGAGATCGAGATCGAGGTGCTGGTGCCCGACTTCCGCGGGCGCATGCAGGTGGCGCTGGACATCCTCGAAGGGGAGGCGCCGGACGTCTTCAATCACAACCTGGAGACGGTGCCGTCGCTCTACCGCAAGGTGCGTCCCGGTGCCGACTACCAGTGGTCGCTGGATCTGCTCAAGGGTTACAAGGCGCGTCGTCCGGAGGTGATGACCAAGTCCGGGCTGATGCTCGGCGTCGGCGAGACCGACGAGCAGGTGATCGAAGTGATGCGCGATCTGCGCGCCCACGACGTCGACATGCTCACCCTGGGGCAGTACATGCAGCCGTCGCGCAACCACCTGCCGGTGGATCGCTGGGTCCATCCGAGCACCTTCGACTGGTTTGCCGAGCAGGGCAGGGCGATGGGCTTCACCCATGTCGCCTCGGGGCCGCTGGTGCGCTCTTCCTATCACGCCGACAAGCAGGCCCACGGGGTCGAAGTGAAGTGAGTTTGCGGTGAGGCCGGCGCGTTCATGTATCGCGCTGGTTTCCATGCCCCTTCGGGCGTGGGCCGCAAGACAACCGGGACGCGGCCGCTGGAACCGGCGCCGCGCCTTTCGGCGGCGTGCCGCCGCGTTCGCAGAGGTCCTGACATGATTGCTCCCTCATCTCCCGACAACGAACAGGCGCGCCTGGCCTCGCTGCACAAGCTCGAGCTGCTGGACACCCAGGCCGACAACGGCTTCGACCGCCTGACCGAACTGGCTACGCGCATCTTCGACGTGCCGATGTCGATGATCACCCTGGTCGACGAGGATCGGCAGTGGTTCAAGTCGCGTCAGGGTCTGAGCGTGTGCGAGACGCCGCGCCGTATCTCCTTCTGTGGGCACGTGGTGGCCGATGGTGTGCCGCTGGTGATCCATAACGCGCTGAAGGATGCGCGCTTTGCCGACAACCCGCTGGTGCTCGGCGCACCGTTCATCCGCTTCTATGCCGGCTATCCGCTGTTCGTCGAATCGGGGGCGTGCATCGGTACGCTGTGCCTGATCGGCACGCTGCCGCGTGCCTTCGACGAAGGCGACATGGATCGCCTGCGCCTGATGGCGGCACTCGCCGAGGAGTTGGTGTCGCTGCACGTTCTGCGCGTGCAGATGGCCCGGGGCGACGCCTGAGGCCGCGCCGGGGGCGATCTTTCGATCTCGTTGAGTGGTATGGTGCGGCGCCCGCCAAGACTGACCTGGCGCCGTTCAGATCGCCCCCAGGCCTTTCTTTCGGGCCGAGCCGACGCCGTTCAAGCGTCGGCGCTGGGCAGACACACCAGGGTCGGGGTGTCGATCGGCGTCATCGGGGCGCGGAAGTGGGCATTGAGCTCCGGCAGCAGTTCGCGCACGAAACGCAAAAACAGCTCCGTCACCGGTGTGGGATAGCGATCCTTGGGGTAGACGGTGCACCACGAGCGGCGTAGCGGGAAGCCCGGCAGGGTAGGGCTGGCGAGCAGGTTCGAGGCGAGCTCGAGCTGTACCGACAGGCGCGGCAGCACCGCCACCCCGAGGTGCGCCATCACCCCCTGCTTGATCGCCTCGTTGGTCCCCAGCTCGATGGTGTGATGCAGCGAGATGCGCTCGCGGGCGGCGAAATCCTCGAACGCCGTGCGCGCGCCTGACCCCGGTTCGCGCATCAGGATATAGTGGCGCGCGAAATCCTCCAGCGTCGGCCGTTCGGCGGTCACCAGCGGATGCCCCGGCCACACCACCGGGATCAGTTCGTTGTCCAGAATCGGCATGAACACCAGGTTCGGGTCATCCGGCACCATCCCCATGATCACCAGATCGTCGCGCCGCTCGGCGAGTCGCTCCAACGCCTGCACCCGATTGCACACCCGCAGCCGCACCTGCACCTCCGGATAGCGCGCGCGAAAGCGCGCCAGGATGTGCGGCACCACGTACTGCGCGGTGGAGACCGCTGCCAGATTGAGCTCCCCGCGAATCGTTCCCGCCAGTTCCGACAGCTCCATCTGCAGACTCGACACCTGACCGAAGATCGACTGCACCGAGGCCGAGAGTGCATCCGCCGCCGGCAGCACGTGCAGCGTCTTGCCGGCGTACTTGAACAGCGGCTGGCCCAGCGCCTGCTCGAGTTGACGAATCTGCGCGCTCACCGCGGGCTGAGTCAGACCCAGCTGCTCGGCGGCCCGCGAGTAGGACTGCTGCCGATGCACGGCCTGAAACACCTGGAGCTGCCGGAATGTCAGGCGATTGAGCAGGTTGGGGCGCGACATGATGAACGTCCTCGCGGTCAGGTATAAGGTCTAGCTTATAGGTCGGCAAAGAAATATCAATTTTTCTATTGGCTCGCGGGTGGCTAGCGTAGAAAGCCGATAACGAAGCCGATAACAACGACGCGCAACCCGGAGGGCAGACGGTGTTCAAGAAGCTGCTAATTGCCAACCGCGGCGAGATCGCCGTGCGTATTGTACGAGCCTGCGCCGAGATGGGCATCCGTTCGGTGGCGATCTATACCGAACCGGACCGTTTTTCGCTTCACGTCAAGGGGGCCGACGAGTCGCACTTCGTCGGCGAGGAGCCGCTGGCCGGCTATCTCGACGCCCATCGTCTGGTCAACCTGGCCCGCGAAACCGGCTGTGACGCGATTCATCCCGGCTATGGCTTTCTCTCCGAGAGTGCCGACTTTGCGCGCATCTGCACCCAGGCGGGGATTACCTTTGTTGGCCCCAGCGCCGAGGTCATCGCGCGTATGGGGGACAAGACCGCTGCGCGTGCGGCGATGCGCGAGGCGGGGGTCCCGGTGACCCCGGGGTCGGCGGGCAATCTGCCCGATCGCGACGCGGCGCTGGAGGTGGCCGCCGAGATCGGCTACCCGGTCATGCTCAAGGCGACTTCCGGAGGCGGTGGTCGCGGCATTCGCCGCTGCGACGACGAGAGCCAGCTGAAGCAGGCGTGGGAGCGGGTGATCTCGGAGGCGACCAAGGCCTTCGGCAGCGCCGAAGTGTTCATGGAGAAGTGCGTCGTCGATCCGCACCATATCGAAGTGCAGATTCTCGCCGATGCCCACGGTAACGTGATCCATCTGTTCGAGCGCGACTGCTCGATCCAGCGTCGTAACCAGAAACTGATCGAGATCGCGCCCAGTCCGCAGCTCACCCCGGAGCTGCGCAGCTACGTGGGCAAGATGGCGGTGCGTGCGGCGGAGGCGGTGGGGTACGAAAATGCCGGCACCGTGGAGTTCCTCGTCAAGGACAACGAGGTCTACTTCATGGAGATGAATACCCGGGTCCAGGTCGAGCACACCATCACCGAGGCGATCACCGGGATCGACATCGTGCGCGAGCAGCTGCGCGTGGCCGCGGGTGAGCGTCTCGCCTTCCGCCAGGCGGATGTGGTCCACCACGGCTATGCGATCCAGTTCCGGATCAACGCCGAGGACCCCAAGAACGACTTCCTGCCCAGCTTCGGCCGCATCACCCGCTACTACGCCCCCGGGGGGCCGGGGGTGCGCACCGACACCGCGATCTATACCGGCTACACCATCCCACCCTATTTCGACTCGATGTGCCTCAAGCTGATCGTCTGGGGCATGACCTGGGAGGAGACGCTCGATCGCGGTATCCGCGCGCTCAACGACATGCGTCTGCAGGGGGTCAAGACGACCACTCCCTATTATCAGGAGATCCTGCGCCATCCCGATTTCCGCGCCGGCCACTTCGATACCGGCTTCGTGCCGGCGCACCCGGAGCTGCTCAACTACTCCGTCAAACGCAACCCGGAAGAGGTGGCGCTGGCGATCGCCGCCGCGATCGCCGCGCATGCCGGCCTTTGAGGCGCCGTGCCGACAGTCATGAGGAGAGAAACGATGAACAACGCCAAGACGACGCCGGTCAAGATCAGTGATGTCGTGCTCCGCGACGGCCACCAGTCGCTGATTGCCACGCGCATGCGCACCGAGGACATGCTGCCGATCTGCGCCAAGCTCGATGCCATCGGTTTCCACGCGCTGGAGGTATGGGGCGGGGCGACCTTCGATGCCTGCGTGCGCTTCCTCAAGGAGGATCCGTGGGAGCGCCTGACCTCGCTGCGCGAGGCGCTGCCCAATACCCCGCTGCAGATGCTGCTGCGCGGCCAGAACCTGCTCGGCTACCGCCACTATGCCGATGACGTGGTCGAGCGTTTCGTGGCCCGCGCCGCCGACAACGGCGTCGACATCTTCCGGGTGTTCGATGCGCTCAACGATCTGCGCAATCTGGAGACCGCCATGAAGGCGGTCAAGGCGAGCGGCAAGCATGCCCAGGGCACGATCTGCTACACCGTGAGCCCGGTGCATACCCTGGAGACCTATCTGGAGCAGGCCCGGCGCCTGGTCGACATGGGCGCCGACTCCATCGCGATCAAGGACATGGCGGGGCTGCTCACCCCCTATGCCACCAGCGAACTGGTGGCCGGGCTGGTCGAGGCAGTGGAGGTGCCGGTGCATCTGCACGCGCACGCCACCGCCGGGCTCGCCTCGCTGTGCCAACTGAAGGCGGTGGAAGCGGGCTGTCGGCATATCGACACCTGCAACTCGGCTTTCGCCAATGGCACCAGCCATCCCTCGACCGAGGCGATGGTCGCGGCCTTCCAGGGCACGCCCTATGACACCGGTCTCGATCTGGTGGCGCTCAAGGAGATCGGCGACTACTTCCGCGAGGTGCGCAAGAAGTATGCGGCCTTCGAGAGCGAGTACACCCGTGAAGATGTCAGCGTGCAGATCTGGCAGGTGCCCGGCGGGATGATGTCCAACCTGGCCAACCAGATGAAGGAGCAGAACGCGCTTGGCCGCATCATGGACGTGTTCGACGAGATCCCGCGGGTACGCGCCGATCTCGGCTATCCGCCGCTGGTCACCCCGACCTCGCAGATCGTCGGTACCCAGGCCGCGATGAACGTGCTCACCGGCGAACGCTACAAGTCGATCACCAACGAAGTGAAGCGCTACCTGCTGGGGGGGTACGGCCAGCCGCCGGCGGCTGTCGACGAGGAGGTGCGGCGCAAGGCGATCGGCAGCGAGCCGGTCGACGAGGGGCGGCCCGCCGACCAGCTGCAGCCGGAGATGGCGCGCCTGGAGACGGAGATCGGCGAGCTCGCCGAGAGCGAAGAGGATGTGCTCACCTTCGCCATGTTCCCGGACCTGGGACGTGATTTCCTCAAGGGCCGGCGTGACGGCACGCTGGTGCCGGAGGCGATCCCCGCGCCCAGCAGTGGCGGCGGCGAGCGCCCGGTCTCCGAGGGGGTGCCGACCGAGTTCGTGATCGACGTCCACGGCGAATCCTACGAGGTGCAGATCACTGGCGTGGGCAGCGGCAGCGGCAGCAAGCGGCGCGTCTACCTGACGCTGGACGGCATGCCCGAAGAGGTGGTGTTCGAGGCCAAGAACGAGTTCGTGCAGGAGGGCAAGAGCGCCGGACGCGCCAAGGCCAGTGCGCCGGGACACGTCACCACCTCGATGCCGGGCAATATCGTCGACGTGCTGGTGGCCGAGGGCGATAGCGTCGAGGCCGGTCAGGCGGTACTGATCACCGAGGCGATGAAGATGGAGACCGAGGTGCAGTCGCGCATCCAGGGCACGGTCAAGGCGGTCCACGTGGCCAAGGGAGACCGCGTCACCCCGGGCGAGGTGCTGGTCGAGATCGAGTGAGTGGTGGCGGCGGTCTCCGCCGCCGACCCGGGAAGCCCAAGACAAGACGGCGCNNGCGCCGTCTTGTCTTTCGCTCGGCCTGGCTGCGTCGCCACCAGCGGCCCGCAGCACATCGCCAGGCGGCGCCTGGCGCGCCGCCCAACTGGTGGGGCTCAGGCCTCGACCTGAATGATCTTCATGGTGTTGGTGCCGCCATGGGCGTTCATGTGGTCGCCGCGGGTGAGGATCACGTGATCGCCCTTGGCCGCCAGACCGCGCCCGACCAGCTCGTCGATGGCACCGGCGTTGATCTCGGTCAGCGGGAAGCGCGAGCTGTCGAACACCAGCGATACCACGCCGCGATAGAGCGCCATGCGTCGCTGCACCGCCGGGGTCTCGGCCAGGGCCACGATCGGCAGTCCCGAGCGGATGCGCGAGGCGATCAGCGGGGTGTAGCCGGTGGCGGTGAGACAGGCAATGGCGACCACGCCGGAGAGGTGGTTGGCGGCGTACATCGCCGACAGTGCCACGGTCTCGTCGATGCGCGAGAAGCCCTCGTGGATGCGGTGCTTGGACTCCTGGGCGCTGCGCTCGCGCTCGGCACCCAGGCACAGCCGATCCATGGCCCGGATGGTCTCGACCGGATAGTCACCGGCGGCGGTCTCGGCGGAGAGCATCACCGCGTCGGTGCCGTCGAGCACCGCGTTGGCGACGTCGAACACTTCGGCGCGGGTCGGCAGCGGCGAGTCGATCATCGACTCCATCATCTGGGTGGCGGTGATCACCACCTTATTGAGCGAGCGAGCGCGGCCGATGATGCGCTTCTGCACGCCGATCAGCTGGGCATCGCCGATCTCGACGCCGAGATCGCCGCGGGCCACCATCACTGCCTCCGAGGCGCGGATGATGTCATCCAGCGTTTCCGGATCGGCGACCGCCTCGGCGCGCTCGATCTTGGCCACCAGGCCGATCTCCTGTCCCGCCTCGCCGAGCAGCTCGCGGGCGTACTGCATGTCGGCCCCGCTACGCGGGAAGGAGACCGCCAGATAGTCGACGCCGATGTCGATGGCGGTCTTCAGGTCTTCCTTGTCCTTTTCGGTCAGCGCTGCGGCGGAGAGGCCGCCACCCTGCTTGTTGATGCCCTTGTTGTTGGTCAGCTTGCCACCCACCTTCACCTTGGTGATGATCTCGCTGCCCTGAAGGCGCTCCACCTCCAGCACCAGGCGGCCATCGTCGAGCAGCAGCACGTCACCGGCGTCGACGTCATCGGCCAGCTCCTTGTAGTCGCAGCCCACGCGCTCGCTGGTGCCCTCGTCACGTCCCAGCGAGACGTCGATCACGAACGACTGGCCCTTCTCCAGCTTGACCCCGCCCTCGGCCTGGAAGCGTGCGATACGGATCTTCGGCCCCTGCAGATCGCCGAGGGCGGCAACCGCACGGCCCTGGCGTTCGGCGGACTCGCGCACCGCCTTGAGGCGCCGGCGGTGATCTTCCGGATTGCCGTGGGAGAAATTCAGGCGAACCACATCGACGCCCGCTTCGATCAGGGCATCCAACACGCCTTCGCGGTCCGTGGCGGGACCTAGCGTAGCGACGATCTTGGTGCGGCGAATCGGGCCGTGAAAGGCGTGCTGCATGGAGAATCTCCTGGCGACTGGGTAGTGCGTCCCGCGTCGACGTGCGGCGGCGGGTGCGATGACAGGTGGTTATTTTACAACATCGGCTGCGCCTTGTCCGAGGCGATGGCGGCCGGCTGCCTCCGGCGGCGCGCCGTCTCGACCCGAGTGTAACGCGCCAGCGCGTCGAGCGACACGCAAGCAGAACCGTGCCACCCGATACTCGGGGCTCAAGGCCTCGGCGGCAAATCCTGGCGTGCGGACAGATTCCGGCTAGGGTATTCACAGATACCGCCAGCGTGCCGCGCACTCGAAAGCGCCTGGATGCGGCGGTGACACATCGCTGGACTGGTGCTTGGAATTCGGCATCGGCAGCCCAATAACGCGGTTCCCGGCGGCGGCCAACGCCTCGTCGTGAAAGTCAAGCTACGGCTGGCGCCGTGCGGAGCGCTAGGGTAGGGTAGGCGGATTTTCCGGCCGCCTCCCCCTCGACCCGCGCCATCTCGAGCACGCGTCGACCGGAGCCGCCGCTATATATAGAAGAAGCAGGAGCGCTATGGGCAAGTCACTGGTTATCGTCGAGTCTCCGGCCAAAGCCAAGACCATCAACAAGTATCTCGGCAACGACTTCGTCGTGAAGTCGAGCGTCGGGCATATTCGTGATCTGCCGACCAGTGGCTCGTCCAAGCAGGCCAGCGATCCCAAGGAGCGCGCGCGTCAGGCTGCCGCGACGCGCAAGATGTCGCCGGACGAGAAGGCCGAGTACAAGAAGCAGAAACAGTGGGATCAGCTGGTGCGGCGCATGGGCATCGACCCCGAGCACGGCTGGCGCGCCAACTACGAAGTGCTGCCGGGCAAGGAGAAGGTGGTCGAGGAGCTCAAGAGGCTGGCCGACAAGAGTGACACCATCTATCTCGCGACCGATTTGGACCGCGAAGGGGAGGCGATCGCCTGGCACCTGAAGGAGACCATCGGCGGCGACGACCAGCGCTACAAGCGGGTGGTGTTCAACGAGATCACCAAGAACGCCATTCAGGAAGCTTTCAAGCACCCCGGCAATCTCAACGTGGCCCGGGTCGAAGCCCAGCAGACGCGTCGCTTCCTCGATCGCGTGGTCGGTTTCATGGTCTCGCCACTGCTCTGGAGCAAGGTCGCCCGGGGGCTCTCCGCCGGTCGTGTGCAGTCGGTGGCGGTGCGTCTGATCGTCGACCGCGAGCGCGAGATCCGCGCTTTCGTGCCGGAGGAGTTCTGGGATGTCCACCTCGACACGGCTACCGCTGACGGTGAGGCGGTGCGCTTCGAGGTGGTGCGCGAGAAGGGCGAGACCTTCCGCCCCACCTCCGAGCGCGAGACCCTCGAGCGTATCGCGCCGCTGAGACACGATGCCTTCACGGTCACCGAGCGCGAGACCCGGCCGACCCGTTCCAAGCCCAATGCGCCCTTCATCACCTCGACCCTGCAGCAGGCTGCCAGCGGGCGTCTGGGCTTCTCGGTGAAGAAGACCATGACCCTGGCGCAGCGGCTCTACGAGGCGGGCTACATCACCTACATGCGTACCGACTCCACCAACCTGTCCCAGGATGCGGTGGCGAGTGCGCGTGACTACATCCAGAACGAGTACGGCGAGCGCTACCTACCCGAGGAGGCTATCCGCTATTCGAGCAAGCAGAACGCCCAGGAAGCGCACGAGGCGATTCGCCCCTCCAACGTCAAGCAGCGCGCCGACGACATGCCGGTGGAGCGTGATGCGCAGCGTCTCTACGAGCTGATCTGGCGCCAGTTCGTGGCCTGCCAGATGGTGCCGGCGGAGTATCTGGCCACCACCCTGACCATCGAGAGTGACGGCTTCGAGCTCAAGGCGCGCGGCCGGGTGCTCAAGTTCGACGGCTACACCCGGGTAATGAAGCCGATGGCGAAGAAGGACGACGCCACCCAGCTGCCCGACGTCGACAAGGGCGACCGCCTCGAGGTGGTCCAGCTCGACCCGCAGCAGCACTTCACCAAGCCGCCGGCGCGCTATACCGAGGCGAGCCTGGTCAAGGAGCTGGAGAAGCGCGGGATCGGCCGCCCCTCGACCTACGCCGCGATCATCTCGACCATCCAGGATCGAGGCTACGTCAAGCTCGACAGCCGCCGCTTCTACGCCGAGAAGCTCGGCGAGATCGTCACCGATCGTCTGGTCGAGTCGTTCAACGACCTGCTCGACTACGGCTTCACCGCGCGCATGGAGGATCGGCTCGACGAGGTCGCCGAGGGGCACGAGAACTGGCAGAAGCTGCTCGATGCCTTTTACGCCGACTTCAAGCGCAAGCTCGACCACGCCGAGGGCGATGACGGCATGCGTCCCAACGAGCCGATCGGGACCGATATCGACTGTCCCACCTGCGGCCGTAAAATGCAGATTCGTATCGCCTCCACCGGGGTCTTCCTCGGCTGTTCCGGCTACAATCTGCCGCCCAAGGAGCGCTGCAAGACCACCATCGATCTGATCCCCGGCGAAGAGGCGGTGCCGGAAGATGCCGACGAGTCGGCGGAAACCGATGCGCTGCGTGCCAAGCGCCGCAACCCCAACACCGGCACGGCGATGGACAGCTACCTCATCGACGAGGGGCGCAAGCTCTACATCAGCAACGACGACGACGGCTACTACGAGATCGAACAGGGCCGCTTCCGCATCAAGGGCTACGACGGTCCGGTGATCGAGTGCGACAAGTGCGGCTCGGAGATGCAGCTCAAGAGCGGCCGCTTCGGCAAGTACTTCGCCTGCACCAATGAGGCCTGCGGCAACACCCGCAAGCTGCTCAAGAGTGGCGAGGTGGCGCCGCCCAAGATGGACCCGATCCCGATGCCCGAGCTCGCCTGCCAGAAGGTCGACGACCACTACGTGCTGCGCGACGGAGCCAGTGGGTTGTTCCTGGCCGCGAGTCAGTTCCCCAAGAATCGCGAGACTCGCGCGCCGCTGGTCAAGGAGCTCAAGGCGCACGCCGAAGCGCTGCCTGACAAGTATCACTTCCTGCTCGAGGCACCGAGCGAGGACCCGGAGGGGCGTCCGGCGCAGATCCGCTTCTCGCGCAAGACCAAGAGCCAGTACGTGATGACCGACGAGGAGGGCAAGGCGACCGGTTGGCGCGCGATCTTCGAAGACGGGCGCTGGCAGGTTGAGGACAAGCGCAAGTGAGTGCCGTCGCCCGCACCAATCAGCTGCTCTATCAGGCCGAGCTGCTGCTGGCCCTGCCGGCGGGTGACGACGAGCACGCGCCGGCGCGGCGCATGGCGCTGGAGGAGGGCGCGCTGGGCCAGCTCGGGCTGGCCTTCGAGGCACTGCTGCGCGAGGTGACCACCCATGCCCCGGGCGGAGCACCGGACTGGCGCACGTGGCTTGACGCCGCGGGCCAGCCTCAGGCCGGCGGCGCCGCGGCGGCGCGTGGCGAGATCGCCGAGCTGGTCTGGCTCGAGACCCTGGCGGCGCGGCCGGAGAGCTGGTTGGCACTGTTGCTGGCGCGTCTCGTCGCGTTGCAGAGTGACGAGGGCGCGGCGCGACGGGGTGGGTCGCCGGGGCTGATCACCCGTGCCGGAGCGACGCCGCTGGGCGACGAGCTGCGCTGGTGCCTCGAGGAGTTCAAGGCGCTGTTGCCGAGTCTGCGCCAGGGCAGCCAGGAGTGGTGACGGCCCTGGGCCGACATGATAGCCTTATTCACTGACTGACGACCGGGGCTCATACCCTGGTCGTTTTTTATTGAGCGCCGTCTCCGGACGCGGATCCGGGGACGGCGCCGTTTCCGCATGCTTCATAAGAGCAGTCGTTATCGCCGTGACAGGAGAGAGACCGTGTCTGATACCGCCATTCTGGAAATCGTCGAACTCGCCGACGGCGAGGTGGTGCTGCGACCGGCGGAGGCGAGCGGCGAACCGCTGGTGAGCATTCGTTTCTCCGACGAGGCGCTGGAGCTGCTGCGCCGCAGCCGTTTCGACGTGGCGCGGGAGATGCTCGACCATGCCATCACCCGGACCCATCTGTGGGATGGCGAAGAGGAGGAGGCGCCGCAGGCGCCGGCGACGTTCCACTGAGTGCCGGTCGCGCTACTCCACCGGCCATCCCTGCCTGATCCTGTCTGCATGAGGCGTCCCCGCGGGACGCTGAACCCTTCCGCCGCGTCGGCGCGGCCCTGTCAGGGGGCCGCCGTTTCCGCCTACTGCAGCAGTCCGGCGGTCAGGCCGGCAAAGAACGCGACCGCTGCCGAGACCAGCGCCACGGCCAGCAGGCCGCGTTTGCGCGTGGCGCTGAAGACGAAGAAGGTGGCGAAAGCGATGGTCATCGCCAGCGTCGAGATGATCCAGGCGATATTGGCCGTCGACATGAAGACTCCTAACGTGGGTGGTGACAGGCGTGGGCGCGCAGTATAGCGCGTGGCGCGCCTCGATGAGGCGTCGCCGTGTCGCGGATCTGCCGCGACCGGTCGTCGCGGGCCAGCGGTCGGTACAGTTTCCTAGCGCAGTTTGGTGGCGCGTAGTTCGGCCACCGCCGGCGGCGGCGCGAAGGAGTCGGCCCGGGCCAGATGCCAGTACTGCTTGAATACCGTGTGCTCGCTCTCGCCGCTGATCAGTTCGCCCGGTGCGAGGAAGCTGAACAGGCGGTCGTAGGACTGGATCTCATCGCTGGAGACCCGGCGAATGATGTGTTCCGGCCCCAGTTCGCTGGGGTGTTGCAGGCCCGCGGCGCCGAGCATTTCGGCCAGGGCGGCGAGGGTGTTGCGATGGAAGTGGTAGACCCGCTCCTGCTTGTCGGCCACATCCAGATGGCCACCGCGGCGTGGGTCCTGGGTCGCCACGCCGCTGGGGCACTTGTCCGAGTGGCAGTTGAGTGCCTGGATGCAGCCCAGCGAGAACATGAAGCCGCGGGCTGAATTGCACCAGTCCGCGCCCAGCGCCAGGGTGCGCGCGATATCGAAGGCCGAGGTGATCTTGCCGGCGGCGCCGATGCGGATTTCGTCGCGCAGACCGACACCGACCAGGGTGTTGTGGACCAGCATCAGCGCTTCGCTCATGGGTACGCCGAGACGGTTGATGAACTCCAGCGGCGCCGCACCGGTGCCGCCCTCGCCACCGTCGATGACGATGAAGTCGGGGCGCTGGCCGGTCTCCAGCATCGCCTTGACGATCGCGAACCACTCCCAGGGGTGGCCGATGGCGAGCTTGAAGCCCACCGGCTTGCCACCGCTGAGCTCGCGCAGCTGACCGATGAACGCCATCAGCTCCAGCGGGGTCGAGAAGGCGCTGTGGGCGGCCGGCGAGACCACGTCCTGGCCCATGGGCACTTCGCGCGCCTCGGCGATCTCCGCGGTCACCTTGGCCGCCGGCAGGATGCCGCCGTGGCCGGGCTTGGCCCCCTGGGAGAGCTTGATCTCGATCATCTTGACCTGCGGCTCACGGGCGTTGGCGGCGAAGCGCTCGGGATTGAAGCTGCCATCTTCCCGGCGGCAGCCGAAGTAGCCCGAGGCGACTTCCCACACCAGGTCACCGCCGTGGATACGGTGATAGCGCGAGATCGAACCCTCGCCGGTGTCGTGGTAGAAGCCGCCCTTGCGCGCGCCGGCGTTGAGCGCCTCGATGGCGTTGGCCGAGAGCGAGCCGAAGCTCATTGCCGAGATGTTGAATACGCTGGCGGCGTAGGGCTGACGGCACAGGCTGCCGCCGACGCTGACGCGAAAGTCGTGGTCCGTGATGTGGGTGGGGCGCAGCGAGTGGTTGACCCACTCGTGTCCCGGGCTATACATGTCGAGCAGCGAGCCGAAGGGCTTCTTGTCGCTTGCGTTCTTGGCACGCTGGTAGATCACCGCACGCTGCTCGCGCGAGAAGGGGCGCTCGTCGAGATCGGACTGGATGAAGTACTGGCGGATCTCCGGGCCGATCGACTCCAGCATGTAGCGGAAGTGGGCCAGGATGGGATAGTTGCGGCTGATCGTACGCCGCCGCTGACGCACGTCATACACTCCCAGCAGCGCCAGGGCGCCGAAGATCACCACGCCCCACAGCCACTGCGGCGACAATGCCAGGCCGATCAGTGATACGCCGAACAGCGCGAGCGTGGCGATGAAGGCGGCGTTGCGTAGGGGGACGCGGGAGAGACCCTTGGCGTAGATCATGCGAACATCGGCTCCTGGCTCATGGCGGTCGCGACGGCGTCCGCGCAAGGGGGCAAGGATAGCGAAAGCGCGCCCCTGCTGCTAACCACACCACCACTGAAGTAGAAGGAATTTTCGCTCTTGCGCCACTCTCGCTTCGTCATGCGTCTGCGCTTCTGGCTCTTGCTGCTGCACGTCTACATCGGCTGGCGGCTGCTGCCGGACCTCGATCTTGCGCTGCCGGGCGCGGCCCTGGCATGGGGCTATCTGGCATTGAGTGCACTGACACTGCCTTGGGTGCTGCGGGTGAGCTGGCTCAACGGGCGCTGGTTCGCCTGGCCGATCTCGCTGATGACCGGTGCCTTCTCGTTCCTGCTGGTGCTGACCCTGGCGCGGGATCTGCTGCTGCTGGTGCTCTTGCTGACGCCGCTGGCGTTCGGGGCCTGGCGCGAGGCGAGCGCGTGGGGCGTGGTGGTGGCGACCCTGGGGCTGAGCCTGTACGCGCTGTGGCAGGCGCTCCGGGTGCCGCGGGTGGTCGAGGTGAGGGTGCCCCTGGCGGGGTTGCCGTCGGCGCTGGTCGATTTCCGTATCGTCCAGTTGAGCGATCTCCACGTCGGCCCGACCATCAAGCGTCGCCAGCTGGCTCGCTATGTGGCCCGAGCCAATGCCCTGGGGCCGGATCTGGTGGCGATCACCGGCGACCTGACCGATGGACGGGTCGACGAGCTGGCCCCGGAGCTGGAGCCGCTGCGCGGACTCGCGGCGCGGCATGGGGTCTTCTGTGTCACTGGCAATCACGAGTACTACAGCGAGGCGGCGGCCTGGACCCGGGCCTTCGAGCAGTTGGGGCTGAAGGTGCTGGTCAATGCTGCCACCCTGATCACCCACGAGGGCGCGCAGCTGGCGGTCGCCGGGATCACCGATCTCACCGCCGGTCACTACCTTGAGGCGCACCGCAGCGACCCGCAGCGCGCCGCCGCCGGCCTGCCCGAGGCGGTACCGCGGGTGCTGCTGGCGCACCAGCCCAATTCGGCGCCGGCGGCAGCCCGCGCCGGCTTCGACCTGCAGCTCTCGGGCCACACCCATGGTGGCCAGCTGTGGCCCTGGAGCCTGGCGGCGCGGCGCGCCAACCGCTTCCTGGCCGGGCTCGGTCGTGAAGGGCGGATGTGGGTCTACACCAGCCGCGGCACCGGCTACTGGGGCCCACCGATGCGTTTCGGTGCGCCCGCCGAGATTACCCTGATTCGGTTGCAGCGCGCCGACTGAGGCTGAGACCGCCCGAGCTCTCCGTCGTCGGCGGGGCGCTCGGGCGTCAATCCGATCTCAGCGATCTCAGGCCGCCTTGGCCTTGCGATTCAGGATATCGAGCAGGGCATCGACCCGGGCCAGACGCGCCTCCTCCTGCTCCATCTCGGCGTTGAAGCGCAGGGTGTCGGCGCCATCCAGCCGGTACTGATCCGGGTGGCGCTGGATCAGCTCGACCAGCGTCATCGGGTCGACCTGCGGGTCGGCTCCGAAGATCACCCGGCCACGCTCTGGTCCGGCCTCGAGCCGCGCGATACCCAGGCGTTCGGCGCGCTGGCGCAGTCGGGTCTGGCGGAACAGCGTCTTCAGCGGTGCCGGCAGCAGGCCGAAGCGGTCGATCATCTCCACCTGCAGCTCCTTGAGTTCGCCTTCGTCGGCGGCGCTGGAGATACGCTTGTACATGATCAGGCGCTGCTGGATATCGGGCAGGTAGTCATCGGGGATCAGCGCCGGCAGATTGAGGCTGATCTCGGTGCCATCGTCCAGCGGTGCCTCGATGTTGGGCGTCTTGCCGGCGCGGATCGCCTTCACTGCGCGATCGAGCATCTGCATATAGAGGCTGTAGCCGACCGTCTCCATCTGACCGCTCTGCTCGTCGCCGAGCAGCTCGCCGGCACCGCGGATCTCCATGTCGTGGCTGGCCAGGGTGAAGCCGGCCCCCAGATCGTCGCTCTGGGCGATCGCTTCCAGACGCTTGATCGCGTCCTTGGTCATCACCTTGGGCGAGGGGGTCAACAGATAGGCGTAGGCCTGGTGGTGGCTGCGCCCGACCCGGCCGCGCAGCTGATGCAACTGGGCCAGGCCGAACTTGTCGGCGCGCTCGATGATGATGGTATTGGCGCTGGGGACGTCGATACCGGTCTCGATGATGGTCGAGCAGACCAGCACATTGAAGCGCTTGTGGTAGAAATCCGACATGACCCGCTCCAGCGCACGCTCGGGCAGCTGGCCGTGGGCCACGCCGACCCGCGCTTCGGGTACCAGTTCGCGGATCTTGTCGGCGCTGGCCTCGATGGTGCGCACCTCGTTGTGCAGCAGGTAGACCTGACCGCCGCGCAGGATCTCGCGCAGCAGTGCCTCCTTGATCACCGCTTCGTTGCGGTTCTGGACGAAGGTCTTGACCGAGAGTCGGCGCGCCGGCGGCGTGGCGATGATCGACAGATCGCGGATGCCGTTCATCGCCATGTTGAGGGTCCGCGGGATAGGTGTGGCGGTGAGGGTGAGAATATCGACCTCGGCCCGCAGCTGCTTCAAGCGCTCCTTCTGCGCCACGCCGAAGCGGTGCTCCTCGTCGATGATCATCAGCCCCAGGTTGGGCAGCTTGATCGATTTCGACAGCAGCTTGTGGGTGCCGATGACGATATCGGCACGCCCCTCGGCGATGCGGGTCAGGGCGTCACTCTCGCCCTTGCCGCCGGTGAAGCGCGAGAGCATCTCGATCTGTACCGCGGTGTCGGCGAAGCGGTCGCGGAAATTGTCGTAGTGCTGCTGGGCAAGCAGGGTGGTGGGCACCAGGACCACCACCTGACGCCCGGAGCTGACCGCCAGGAAGGCCGCGCGCATGGCGACCTCGGTCTTGCCGAAGCCGACATCGCCGCATACCACGCGATCCATCGGCCTGGGGGCGGTCATGTCGTGGATCACCGCCTCGATCGCGGCCTGCTGATCCGGGGTCTCCTCGAACGGGAAGCTGGCGGCGAAGCGTGCGTACTCATCCCCCGGCATATCGCTGGCGAAGCCCTCGCGGGCCTCGCGTCGGGCGTAGATGTCGAGCAGCTCGGCGGCGGTGTCGCGCACCTTCTCGGCGGCCTTGCGCTTGGCCTTGTCCCAGCTGTCGGAACCGAGCTTGTGCAGCGGCGCCAGCTCGTCGCTGGCACCGGCGTAGCGCGAGATCAGTTGCAGGTTGTCCACCGGCACATAGAGCTTGGCCCCGCCGGCGTACTCCAGGGCCAGGAATTCGGCTGCCTGGCCGCCGGCGGTGAGTGTCTCCAGTCCCAGGTAGCGGCCCACGCCGTGGTGCTGGTGAACCACCGGCGAGCCGGGGCGCAGCTCAGACAGGTGGCGCACCGCCAGCTCGTTGTCGTCGGTGGTCTTGGCGCGCCGCCGCGACTGACGCACCACCTCGCCGTAGAGCTCGGTCTCGGTGATCACCGCGAGCTCGGGGTCGCCCAGCCACAGGCCCTCGTCGAGCCCGCCTTCGCCGATGGCATAGGGCATGCTGCCATCGAGGAAAGCGTGCCAGTCATCGACGTGGGGCAGGCTCAGGTGGAGCGGTGCGAGCGCCTCTTCCAGCGCCTCGCGCCGCCCGCGGGATTCGGCCACGAACAGTATGCGCAGGCCCTGGTGGCTGGCCAGGAACTGTTCGAGGGTGGCCAGCGGCTGCTGGGCGCGGGCATTGATCGCCACCGCCGGCGGGGTCTGGGTGGCGCTGTCAGTGGCATGGCGGCTATCCGTCTCGGCGATGAACTCGAGCCGCGGGTGGCGCTTGATCGCGGCGAACACCTCGGCCACCGGGACGAAGGCCCGTGCCGGCGGCAGCAGCGGTCGGGTGGGGTCGACGCCGAGATTCTCATAGCGGCTCTCGATCGCGCGCCAGTGGCTCTCGGCGGCGGCGTACGCCTCGGGCAGCAGCGCGACCCGGGTGCCGGCATCGAGATGCTCGAACAGGGTGGCGGTCTCCTCGAAGAACAGCGGCAGGTACTGCTCGAGGCCGGGCGAGGGGATGCCCTTGAGCGCGTCGACATAGAGCGGGCACTGGCGCGGATCGACGTCGAACAGCGTCTCGAAGCCCTCGCGGAAGCAGGCGATCGCGGCGCGCGACAGCGAGTACTCGTGGGCCGGCAGCAGTTCGATCCGCTCGATCTTCTCCTGGGAGCGCTGGGTGTCGGGGTCGAAACGGCGCAGGGTGTCGATCTCGTCGTCGAACAGGTCGATGCGCAGCGGCGCATCGGTCCCCATCGGGAAGAGATCGATCAGCGCGCCGCGCATGGCGTACTCGCCGGGCTCGTAGACCGTCTCCACTGCGCGGTAGCCGGCGCGAGACAGGCGTTCGCGAAAGCCTTCGCGGTCGAGCCGTTCGCCAGTGGTCAGCGTCAGTACGCGGCCGGCCACGTAGTCGCGCGGCGGCAGGCGCTGCATCAGGGTATTGATCGGCACCAGCACGATGCCACGGGTACCCTCCTGCAGCTCGCGCAGGGTGCGCAGGCGGGCCGAGACGATGTCCTGGTGTGGCGAGAAACTGTCGTAGGGCAGGGTCTCCCAGTCCGGGAAGGGCATCACCGGCACCCGGGCGTAGAAGCGCAGCGCGCTCTCCAGGCGCTGCGCCGCCGCCGTGTCGGGGGTGATGACCAGCAGCGGCGCGTCGTCGGCCAGGCGCGCCAGGGTCAGCGCCAGCGCGCTGCCGTGGGGGCGCTGGCAGTAGATCGTTTCACGCACGCCCTGGGGTTGTGGCGGCGAGAGAGGGCTGAATTGCGACATGGACCTTTCGCTAGCGGAATTGAACAAGACAGTGGCACGGCCGGGCTAGGCGACGGCCGCCGCGCGATGGCCCTTCATGATAGCAGGGGGCGGGCGTGAGCGGGACGCGGCCGCCGCTGACACGGTCGCCTGTAGTCAAACTACAACGCTTGCGACTACGCAGTGATTGCGGCTTGTCTCGTAGGTTACCGATAATGCTCGGGTTTTTGGACGAGCCGGGGCGCTGTCAGCGCCTTCCCGGCGATCGACGACGATGACACAGAAGAGAGACCCGGCCGTGAGTCAGCAACAGCTCGAGCACGTTTTTCAACAGTGGCAGGACAACGAAGCGCAGGCGGAAGAGATGATTCCGCTGCTGGGCAAGCTCTACCGCCAGTACAACGTGATCCCGTCGCTGTTCGGACGCTCGCTGATCAACCGCTCGGTGACGCGCATCCTCAAGAACCATCGCTATGTGCGCAAGGTCGAGGGTACCGAGCTCACGGTGGCGGATACGCTGCCCATGGTGCGCGCGATGACCGAGCTCGACCTGGGGCCGGCGCACATCGACATCGGGCGTCTGGCGGTGGCGTTCAAGCATGCCGGCGAGTCCGACGTGCGCGCTTTCCTCGAGCGTGAGCTGGCCGACATCATCGGTGGCCACGACGCCAGCGGCATGGGTGGGGAACCCCAGGACGTGGTGCTCTACGGCTTCGGCCGTATCGGCCGTATTCTGGCGCGGATCATGATCGAGAAGGCCGGCGGCGGCAACCTGCTGCGACTGCGGGCGATCGTGGTGCGCGGCAGCGGCGACGATCTCGAGAAGCGTGCCAGCCTGCTGCGCCGCGACTCGGTCCACGGACCTTTCTCGGGCTCGATCGACGTCGACCGCGAGCGCCAGGCGCTGATCGCCAACGGTCACGTGATCCAGGTCATCTATGCCGACGCGCCGGCCGAGGTCGACTACACCGCCTACGGCATCGACCATGCCATCGTCGTCGACAACACCGGCAAGTGGCGCGACCGTGAAGGGCTGTCCCAGCATCTGGCCGCCAAGGGCGTGGCCAAGGTGCTGCTGACCGCACCGGGCAAGGGCGATCTCAAGAACGTGGTGCACGGTATCAACCACGCCACGATCGGCGACGACGACCGCATCGTCTCGGCCGCCTCGTGTACCACCAACGCCATCGTGCCGGTGCTCAAGGCGATGGACGACGAGTTCGGCATCGTCCACGGCCACGTCGAGACGGTGCACTCCTATACCAACGACCAGAACCTGATCGACAACTATCACAAGGGCGATCGCCGCGGGCGCAGTGCACCGCTCAACATGGTGTTGACCGAGACTGGCGCGGCCAAGGCGGTGGCCAAGGCGCTGCCCGAGCTTTCCGGCAAGCTCACCGGCAACGCCATTCGCGTGCCCACCCCCAACGTCTCGATGGCGATTCTCAATCTGACGCTGGAGCGGGGCACCGAGCGCGAGGCGCTCAACGAGTACCTGCGCCAGACTGCGCTGCACTCGCCGATGCACAAGCAGATCGACTACGTCGACTCCCCCGAGGTGGTATCGTCGGACTTCGTCGGCAACCGCCATGCCGGGGTGATCGATGCCAAGGCGACCATCGCCAACGACAAGCATGCGGTACTCTACGTCTGGTACGACAATGAGTTCGGCTATAGCTGTCAGGTGGTGCGCATCCTCCAGCACATGTCCAACGTGCGCCATCGCTACCTGCCGGCCACCCCCTGAGGTGGCCGCCGCCAGCGCGGCATGAGTTAGACTTTGGTCGTAGACAAGTCCCGGCGCCGTCGGGACTTTTTCGTTATTGTGGGGGGAGTGAAGGGGCTGGATGAGTGGTCTTTCGGGGCCTCTCTCATTATACTGGTGCGCGTTTTTTGGCGTGGTCCGTGCCGCGCACGGGTCATGGAAGTCACCCTTTCTGATAAGAAAAGCATTCGAAGTCCGTGACGCTGTCTCCTGACTCCACGGCGCTACCGCGGTCGAGCGGGGGTGCCTCGGCGTCCGTCGAAACTCTTTCCTTACGTCAATCAGATTCGATAACTGGGCGAGACTATGATCGAAGTCAAACGAGGCCTGGATCTCCCCATCGCGGGGGCGCCGGAGCAGCGTATCGACGCCGGACGAGCCGTGCGTCACGTGGCGCTGCTCGGGACCGACTACGTCGGCATGAAGCCGACCATGGAGGTCCGCGAGGGCGACCGCGTCAAGCGGGGCCAGCTGCTGTTCACCGACAAGAAGGTGGCGGGTGTGCGTTTTACCGCCCCGGGCGCGGGTGAGGTGGTGGCCATCCATCGCGGCGAGAAGCGGCGTCTGCTGTCGGTGGTGATCAAGCTCGACGAAGACGAGCAGAGCGTGAGCTTCACCGCCCACGGCGCCGACGCGCTGGCGAGCCTGTCGCGTGAGCAGGTGGTCGAGCAACTGGTCGAATCGGGGCTGTGGACGGCACTGCGTACGCGTCCGTTCTCGCGCACCCCGGAGCTCGATGCGGTGCCTGCGGATCTCTTCGTCACCGCGATCGATACCCATCCGCTGGCGGCGGACCCCAAGGTGGTGATCGATGCCGATGCCGAGGCGTTCCGCCACGGTCTGCAGGCGCTACGCCACCTGACGCCGGGCAAGGTGTTCGTGTGCCGCCGAGGTTCGGCGCAGCTCCCGGGCGACGAGCTCGAGGGTATCCAGGCCGAGGGCTTCGACGGTCTGCATCCCGCCGGTCTGGTGGGGACGCACATTCATCATCTGTCGCCGGTCGGCCTGCAGCGTCAGGTCTGGCATCTCGGCTACCAAGACGTGATCGCGGTGGGCAAGCTGTTCGTCGACGGCGTGCTCGATACCAGCCGTGTGGTGGCGATCGGCGGCCCGCGGGCCAACAATCCGCGTCTGGTGCGTACGCGTCTCGGCGCCAGCAGCAGCGAGCTGCTCGACGGCGAGATCGTCAAGCCAGAAGATACCCGCGTGATCTCGGGGTCGGTCTTCGGTGGCAGTCAGTGCGAGGGCAGTCGCGAGTTCCTGGGGCGCTTCCACAACCAGTTCTCGCTGCTCGAGGAGGGCAACAAGCGTGCCTTCATGGGCTGGCTCTCGCCGGGGCGCAATCGCCATTCGGTGATGGGCATCTATGTCTCCCAGTTCCTGGGGCTGCCCAACTATGCGCCGAACACCTCGACCAATGGCTCCGAGCGCGCCATGGTGCCGATTGGCGCCTATGAGAAAGTCATGCCGCTGGACATCCTGCCCACGCAGTTGCTGCGCTCGCTGATCGTCGGCGACATCGAGACGGCCATGCAGCTCGGCTGTCTCGAGCTGGATGAGGAGGATCTCTCGCTGTGCACCTATGTGTGCCCGGGCAAGTACGAGTACGGTCCGATCCTGCGTGACAACCTGACCATGATCGAGAAAGAGGCCTGACGGAGATGAGGATTCGCAACTTGCCTGATGTCCCGACCTCGTACGAGTACGGTCTCGTTCCGGGTCCACGTGACAACCTGACCATGATCGAGAAAGAGGCCTGACGATGGGTATTCGCAACACGCTCGACAAGCTGGAGCCTCATTTCGAGAAGGGCGGGAAGTACGAGAAGTTCTACGCCCTGTATGAGGCGGTGGACACGATCTTCTACTCGCCGCCCAGCGTCACCAAGAGCATGACGCACGTGCGCGACGGCATCGACCTCAAGCGCATCATGATCACGGTGTGGCTGTGCACCTTCCCGGCGATGTTCTTCGGCATGTACAACGCCGGCTATCAGGCCAACACCGCCATCGCCAGCGGCTTCCAGGCCATGGGCGGCTGGCGCGAGGCGATCACCCTGGCACTGGCCGGTAGCCACGATCCGGGCAGCATCTGGGCCAATTTCGTGCTCGGGGCGACTTTTTTCCTGCCGATCTACTTCGTCACTTTCGTGGTCGGCGGCTTCTGGGAAGTGCTGTTCGCGATCAAGCGCGGCCATGAGGTCAACGAAGGCTTCTTCGTCACCTCCGTGCTGTTTGCGCTGACCCTGCCGGCGACCATTCCGCTGTGGCAGGTGGCGCTGGGCATCAGCTTCGGCGTGGTGATCGGCAAGGAGATCTTCGGCGGCACCGGCAAGAACTTCCTCAACCCGGCGCTGACCGGGCGTGCCTTCCTCTATTTTGCCTACCCGGCGCAGATCTCGGGCGACAGCGTGTGGGTGCCGGCCGATGGCTACACCGGCGCGACCGCGCTCTCCAACGCCGCGCTCAACGGCATGGATGGCCTGCACCAGCAGTACAGCTGGCTGGACGCTTTCTTCGGTTTCATCATGGGGTCCATGGGCGAGACCTCGACCCTGGCGATCCTGCTCGGCGCGGCGGTGCTGCTGCTGACGCGTATCGCTTCCTGGCGCATCATGGGCGGTGTCATGCTCGGCATGATCCTGACCTCGGCGCTGTTCAACGTCGTCGGCTCCGACAGCAATCCGATGTTCGCGATGCCGTGGTACTGGCACTTGGTGCTGGGGGGCTTCGCCTTCGGCATGGTGTTCATGGCCACCGACCCGGTGTCGGCCTCCATGACCAACCCTGGCAAGCTGATCTTCGGTGTCCTGATCGGCGTGATGACGGTACTCATCCGCGTCGTCAACCCGGCGTTCCCCGAGGGCATCATGCTGGCGATCCTGTTCGCCAACCTGTTTGCGCCGCTCATTGATCACATCTTCGTGCAGGCCAACGTCAAGCGGCGTCACAAGCGCCTGGCTGCCGTGCTGCCCGCCGAGAAGGAGGCTGTCTGATGGCGAGCAACAACTCGATCAAGAAGACGCTCATCGTGGCATTTTCGCTCTGCGTGGTGTGCTCCGTGGTGGTCTCGTCCGCTGCGGTGGTGCTCAAGCCCAAGCAGGTGCAGAATCAGGAGCTGGACCGCAAGTCCAACATCCTGCAGGTGACCGAGCTCTACAAGCCGGGTGACAACGTCGACAAGAAGTACGCCGAGCTGATCACCCCGCGTGTCGTCGATCTGAAGACCGGCAAGTACGCCGACAATCTCGATCCCGAGACCTATGACCAGTTCGAAGCGGCCAAGGACCCGGCGACCTCTCGCACCCTGTCGGGGCAGGAGGATCTGGCCGGTATCGGGCGTCAGGAGAACTACGCCACGGTCTATCTGGTCGGCGATCCCGACGACCCCGAGCAGATCGTGCTGCCGATCCGCGGCCAGGGGCTGTGGGGCCTGATGGAGGGCTTCTTGTCGGTGCGCGGCGATGGCAATACCATCGTCGGGCTGTCCTACTATGATCAGTCCGAGACCCCCGGACTCGGCGGCGAGGTGGACAACCCGCGCTGGAAGGCCAAGTGGGATGGCAAGAAGATCTACGCCGACGGCGACTATCAGGATCCGAAGATTCATCTCGTGAAAGGCGGCGCCAGCGGCGAGTATCAGGTCGATGCGCTGTCGGGTGCCTCGCTGACCAGTCGAGGCGTCACCAACATGTTGCGGTTCTGGCTGAGTGACGAGGGCTTCGCGCCCTATCTCGCCCGGTTCCATGACGATTCCCAAGGAGGAGCGTGACCATGGCCAAAGACTCCGTAAGAGACGTCGTCCTCTCGCCGGTGTTCAAGAACAACCCCATCGCGCTGCAGGTGCTGGGGATCTGTTCGGCGCTGGCGGTGACCAACTCGATGAGCGTGTCGCTGGTCATGGGGCTGGCGGTGATCGCGGTGACCGCGTTCTCGAACCTGTTCGTCTCGCTGATCCGCAACCATATCCCGTCGTCGATCCGCATCATCGTGCAGATGACGATCATCGCCTCGCTGGTGATCGTGGTCGACCAGGTGCTGCGTGCCTACGCCTACGACATGTCCAAGCAGCTGTCGGTGTTCGTCGGTCTGATCATCACCAACTGTATCGTCATGGGGCGTGCCGAGGCCTACGCCATGCAGAACGGCCCGGTGATGAGCTTCCTGGACGGGGTCGGCAATGGTCTCGGCTATGCCGTGATCCTGCTGATCGTGGGTTTCGTGCGTGAACTGCTGGGCTCGGGCAGCGTGTTCGGCATGACCGTGCTGCCGACGGTGCAGAACGGCGGCTGGTACGTTCCCAACGGCCTGATGTTGCTGCCGCCGTCGGCGTTCTTCGTCATCGGCCTGTTCATCTGGGTGCTGCGCTGGTTCAACCCGGAGCAGGTCGAGAAGACCGAATACCGCATCGTTGCCAACAGCAAGGCCAAGATCAAGGAGACCGCCAATGTTTGAGCACTACGTTAGCCTGTTCGTGAAGGCGGTCTTCGTCGAGAACATGGCGCTGGCCTTCTTCCTCGGCATGTGTACCTTCCTCGCCGTGTCGAAGAAGATCTCCTCGGCCATCGGTCTGGGCATCGCGGTCGTGGTGGTGCTCACCATCACGGTGCCGATGAACAACCTGATCCTCAACTATCTGCTCAAGGCGGGCGCGCTGAGCTGGACCGGCATCCCCGGGGCCGACAAGATCGACCTCAGCTTCCTGGGGCTTCTGAGCTACATCGGCGTGATCGCGGCGATCGTGCAGATCCTGGAGATGTTCCTCGACAAGTTCGTGCCGGCGCTCTACAACGCGCTGGGTGTCTTCCTGCCGCTGATCACGGTCAACTGCGCCATCATGGGTGCGTCGCTGTTCATGGTGCAGCGCGACTATACCTTCGGCGAGTCGGTGATCTACGGTGCCGGTGCCGGCGCTGGCTGGGCGCTGGCGATCATGGCCCTGGCGGGTATCCGTGAGAAGCTCAAGTACAGTGACGTGCCGGCGAGCCTGCAGGGTCTCGGCATCACCTTCATCACGGCCGGTCTGATGTCGCTGGGCTTCATGTCCTTCTCCGGCATTCAGCTCTGACGCCCAACGCAATCTAGGCAAATAGGAAACCGACATGGTCGATACATCTATCATCGTGCTCGGCGTCGTCATGTTCACCGTGATCGTGCTGGGTCTGGTTGCGGTGATCCTGGCCGCGCGCTCGCGGCTGGTGAGCAGCGGCGACGTGGCGATCGAGATCAATGGCGATCCCGACAACACCGTGACCACCCAGGCCGGCGGCAAGCTGCTGCAGACGCTGGCCGCCAATGGCATCTTCCTGTCGTCGGCGTGCGGCGGCGGTGGCACCTGCGCGCAGTGCAAGTGCCGGGTCCAGGAGGGCGGCGGTTCGATCCTGCCCACCGAGGAGTCGCACTTCACCATGCGCGAGAAGAACGAGGGTTGGCGTCTCTCGTGCCAGGTGCCGGTGAAGCAGGACATGAAGATCCGCGTGCCCGACGAGGTCTTCGGGGTGAAGAAGTGGGAGTGTGAGGTCATCGAGAACCCCAACGTCGCCACCTTCATCAAGGAGCTCAACCTGAAGCTGCCGGAGGGGGAGGAAGTGGCTTTCCGTGCCGGCGGCTACGTGCAGCTGGTGGCACCGCCCTACGACGTCAAGTTCTCCGACTTCGATATCGAGCAGGAGTACCGCGGCGATTGGGAGAAGTTCGGGCTGTTCAACATCTCGCACAAGAATGACGAGGAGATCATTCGTGCCTACTCGATGGCGAACTACCCGGAAGAGAAGGGTATCCTCAAGTTCAACATCCGTATCGCCACACCGCCGCCCAAGTCGAGCCATCCGCCGGGGCTGATGTCGACCTACGTGTTCAGTCTCAAGGCGGGTGACAAGGTCACGGTCATGGGGCCGTTCGGCGAGTTCTTCGCCAAGGATACCGACGCCGAAATGGTATTCATCGGTGGTGGCGCCGGCATGGCACCGATGCGTAGCCATATCTTCGACCAGCTCAAGCGTCTCAAGTCCAAGCGCAAGATGTCGTTCTGGTACGGTGCACGCTCCTGGCGCGAGACCTTCTACAACGAAGAGTACGACCAGCTGGCCGAGGAGTTCGACAACTTCGACTGGCACCTGGCGCTCTCCGATCCGCAGCCGGAGGACAACTGGGAGGGCCCGACCGGGTTCATCCACAACGTCCTCTACGAGAACTATCTCAAGGACCATCCGGCGCCGGAGGATTGCGAGTACTACATGTGCGGGCCGCCGATGATGAACGCCTCGGTGATCAAGATGCTCACCGATCTCGGGGTCGAGCCGGAGAACATCATGCTGGATGACTTCGGCGGATGACGCCGCGACCCACGCGCAAGATGGCAGGGCCAATCCTTCGGGGGTTGGCCCTGCTGTCGTTGGTCATGGCGATGGCCGTGGTGCTGGCCGGCTGCCAGCGTGAACCGCAGTCCTATCGGCTCGAGGGGCCGATCTACGGCACCGGCTTCCACATCACCTTCTACGGTGACTACGACGACGCCCAGCTTGCGCAGATCGAGGACTCGGTCAAGGCGGCGCTGCAGCAGGTCGACCAGCTGATGTCGACCTACAAGCCGGACTCGGAGCTGTCGCGCTTCAATCGCACGCCGGTGGGTGAGCCCTTCACGCTGTCGCCGGAGACCGCAGCGGTGATTCGCGAGGCGATCCGTATCGGCAAACTCTCCCATGGCGCCTTCGATGTCACCGTGGGCAATGCGGTCAATCTGTGGGGATTCGGCCCCGACAAGCATCCCGATCGGGTGCCGGATGACGCCCAGATCGCCCAGGCCCTGAAGTCGGTGGATTACCGCGCGCTCGAGCTCGACGGCAATACCCTGACCAAGACCAAACCGGTCTATGTCGATCTCTCGGGGATCGCCAAGGGCTATGGTGTCGATCAGGCAGCCCGGGCGCTCGAGGCCGCCGGGGTCGAGCGCTATCTGGTCGAGGTCGGCGGCGAGATCCGCACCCATGGTGACAAGCCCGGCGGTGAGCCGTGGCGGATCGCGGTGGAAAAACCGATCTCGTACGAGCGCAGCGTGCAGCGTATCATTGAACTCGACGCTGCCGCCGTCGCCACCTCGGGGGACTACCGCAACTACTTCGAGGATGACGGCGAGCGCTATTCACATACCATCGATCCGCGCACCGGGCGGCCGATCAAGCACCATCTAGTGTCGGTGACGGTCATCGCCCCTGACTGCATGACCGCGGACGCCCTGGCCACGGCGATCGACGTGCTCGGTCCCGAGGCGGGCATGCAGATGGCCCAGCGGGAAAAGCTCGCGGTCTATCTGGTGGTCAAGACGGCCGATGGGTTCGAGACGCGGGCATCCGACGCCTTTCAGGCCTATCTCGCGGACGCCGATGAGGAGACGCAATCATGATGATCTGGATTCTGGCCTTCGCTCTCATGCTGCTGCTGGTTGCCGGCATGGCGATCGGGGTCATTGTGGGGCGCAAGCCGATCAGTGGCTCCTGTGGGGGACTCAACACCCTGGGATTGAAGGACGGCTGTGACATCTGCGGTGGCAACGACCAGGTGTGCGAGGAGGAGAGCCGCAAGAATGCGGTGGGCGCACGTCGGCGCAGCGACGAGAATCGTGGCGCCGATCTCGGTTACGACGCCATCAAGCGCTGAGCCGGGCCGCCGTATGGTGGCCCCGGTTGCCGTCTCGAGAGTCGATACCCGCCGACTGGCGGTCCGGTGCGGTCGCGATGACGACCGCACCGGCGTTTTTGCCCACCATCTTCAGAATTAGCCAAGTCAAGGAGCAGGCGAAATCCATGGCAGTCTACAACTACGATGTCGTCGTGATCGGTTCGGGCCCCGCCGGGGAGAGTGCCGCCATCAATGCGGCCAAGCACGGCCAGCGGGTCGCGGTGGTCGAGCGACAGTCGTCGGTAGGCGGGAACTGCACCCACTGGGGCACGATACCCTCCAAGGCGCTGCGGCATCAGGTCAAGCAGATCATGCAGTTCAACACCAACCGCATGTTCCGCGATATCGGCGAGCCGCGCTGGTTTTCGTTCCCCAAGGTGCTCGAGCGCTCGCGGGTCACCATCGACCAGCAGGTCGAGCTGCGCACCAAGTTCTATTCGCGCAACCGGATCGACCTGTTCTTCGGCACCGCACGCTTCCGCGATGAGAACACCGTGGTGGTGCGTGACAACCACGAGGGTGTCGAGGAGCTGAGCGCGCGGCAGTTCGTGATCGCCACCGGTTCGCGCCCGTATCGGCCGGCGGACGTCAATTTCCGCCATCCGCGTATCTACTGCTCGGATACCGTCCTCGGGCTGTCGCACACGCCGCGCACGCTGATCATCTACGGGGCCGGGGTGATCGGCTCCGAGTACGCCTCGATCTTCTCGGGGCTCGGGGTCAAGGTCGATCTGATCGACACCCGTGAGCGGCTGCTGTCGTTCCTGGATGACGAGATCAGCGACGCGCTCTCCTACGAGCTGCGCAACAACGGTGTGTTGATCCGGCACAACGAGGAGTATCGCAGCGTCGAGGGTGACGAGTCGGGGGTGGTGGTCAATCTCGAGTCGGGCAAGCGGCTGCGCGCCGATGCCTTCCTGTGGGCCAACGGGCGTACCGGCAACACCGACGAGCTGGGCCTGGAGACGATCGGCCTCGAGCCCAACGGCCGCGGCCAGCTGCAGGTCGATGATCACTACCGCACTGCGATCCCGCACATCTATGCGGTGGGCGATGTGATCGGCTGGCCCAGCCTGGCCAGCGCCGCCTACGATCAGGGGCGCAACGCCAGTGACGAGTTTCTGGGCGGCGACTTCCGCTTCGTCGACGATATTCCCACCGGGATCTACACCATTCCGGAGATCAGCTCGGTGGGCAAGACCGAGCGCGAGCTGACCGAGGCCAAGGTGCCCTACGAAGTGGCCCAGGCGTTCTTCAAGGATACCGCGCGGGCGCAGATCACCGGTGACACCGCCGGTATGCTCAAGATCCTGTTCCATCGCGAAACCCTCGCGATCCTGGGGATTCACTGCTTCGGTGACCAGGCCTCCGAGATCGTGCACATCGGTCAGGCGATCATGCAGCAGCAGGGCGAAGCCAACACCTTGCGCTACTTCATCAATACCACCTTCAACTATCCCACCATGGCCGAGGCCTATCGTATCGCCGCGCAGAACGGACTCAATCGGCTGTTCTGACGTGCGCGGCTAACGGCTCGCCCTCAGCGCCCGGCCTCCTCGCCGGGCGTTGATGTTTCTGGCCCTCTTGAGGCCTGCTCGCGCGCCTGACGCTCGCGCGCTTCGGCCAGTTGCAGCGCCGGGTTGCGGTAGCGGTAGACCCGCAGGCTGGGCAGGAAGGGTTCGTCTTCCAGGCGCTGGTCCGATCGCTTGGCCCGGGTGCGACTCGCCGGTGGCTGTAGCGGCGGGGCGTTGTGGTCGGGCAGCCTGAGGGTCGGGTCGGGGATGAACAGCGGCAGCGGCAGGTTCATGGCGCGCCGCTGACGGCCATCCGCCAGCGCTTCGCGGAAGAACAGGTTGGCGCGCATCACCGGAGCCTGGTTCTGGATCTGCGCCAGCGGCTCGTCGCTGGGAATGTCGCCCAACTTGCGCAGCTGGATGCGGATATGGGCGCCGGCGGTGTCCATGCGTGCCAGCCGCGCCTCGGCGTCGGCCACACTCAGACGCTTGATCGAGCGGCCGCTGGTATACCACGCCAGGCGTACCCGCGAGACCGGGGCATCGGCGATCGGCAGCTGGCGCCAGCACTGCTTGAGATGCAGCCGCGCCAAGCCCTGGCCGCGCAGATGATCGTGCAGCGCCGGATGGCGAAAGGGCAGCACCGCCTTGATCTCGGGCACCAGTCGCGGCGCGGCTTCGCGAATGTGCTTGAGGGTGGCAGCGAAGCGCGCCTTGGCGGCGTTGACCGTCTCGACCGCCGTCATCAGCTCGGGGCTGGCGACGATCAGCCCGATATAGCTGCGCGTCTCGCGCCCATCCTGCCCATCCTGGTACCAGAAGTCGGTCAGGGCTCGGCGGAGCCAGGCGGCATCGATGGCGACGTCGCCCAGTGCCCAGGCCGGCGTCGGCGCCTCGGCGTAGGTGCTGGCAAGCTGATCGGCGGCGGCGATCAATTCGTCGAAATCCGACTCCAGCTCGGCCAGCAGCCGGTATTGCAGTTCCATAAGCCACTCCGCGACGTTTTTGATCAGTTTATACCGTTATCTTATAGCCAGTTCAACGTCGGGATAGCGGATTGCCGGGCATGAGGGTTCGGCAGGTGTGGTGGTGTGTGTCTGGGCGCCGATGACGACTCGCCCTGAGGGAGAGCTCCGGCGGCGACATCACGAACTGACAGGGAGAGATCCGTGGGGTGCGGTGAACGGGTGATGCCCTCGGCCATGAGGACATTGGCCGGCCGTGACGTGAGCACGGCCGGCCGTCCGGTGCACGCGGTCGTTCAGCGGTCGCGGTAGCGTCTGGTCAGGTCGCCATAGGCGTCGACGCGGCGATCGCGCAGGTAGGGCCACATGCGGCGCACCTGCTCACTGCGGCGCATGTCCAGTTCGACCAGGAGGTTTTCGCTCTCTTCGCCGGCGTGAGCGAGCAGCTCACCCTGCGGGCCGCAGATGAAGCTGCCGCCCCAGAAGTCGATGCCGTCGCTCACCTTGGTCAGATCCGGCTCATGGCCGACCCGATTGGCGACCACCACCGGCAGGCCATTGGCCACGCCGTGGGAGCGCTGGATCAGGGTCCAGGCATCCTTCTGGCGCTGCTTCTCGGGCTGATCGTCCGGCGGATGCCAGCCGATCGCGGTGGGATAGAGCAGCAGATCGGCACCCGCCAGTGCCATCAGGCGTGCGGCTTCCGGGTACCACTGGTCCCAGCACACCAGCACGCCGAGGCGACCCACCGAGGTGTCGATCGGCTCGAAGCCCTGGCGCTCGTCGCCGTCACCGGGGGTGAAGTAGAACTTCTCGTAGAAGCCCGGATCATCAGGGATGTGCATCTTGCGGTAGTGGCCCACGCGCCCCTTGGCGCGATCCATGACCACTGCGGTGTTGTGGTAGACCCCGGCGGCGCGGCGCTCGAAGATCGAGCCGACGATGACGATGTCGAGCTCGCGTGCCAGCTCGGCCAGGGTCTGCGCAGTCGGGCCGTCCAGTGGCTCGGCGAGATCGAACAGGTCCGCATCTTCGCACTGGCAGAAGTAGTGCGTGGCGTGCAGCTCCTGCAGCAGCACCAGCTGAGCGCCCTGGGCAGCGAGGTCGCGGATACCCTCGGCACTGACGGCAAGGCTCTGCTGCTTGTCGGGCCACGCCTGTTGTTGAACCAGGCCGACCTTGAGTGTCTGGGACATGCCTCCTCCTTGTGGTGGCAATAGTGCGGTAGCAGTCATGCGGTGGCGATGCGATGACCATGATGCGGTGATCGTCGTGCACTGACGACAGCGGCGACACGCTGCTGGGCGGTGCTCACTCAGTCGGCGTCCGCCGAGAACAGCGTGGGCGCCAGCGATCCGCGGGGCAACTGCATGGTCAGGCAGTGCAGACTGCCATGCTGGCGGATCACGGCACGACAGTCGATCGGAATCAGATCACGGTCGGGGAACGCCGCCTTCAGTACCTCGAGGGCGCGGAAGTCGGCGGCGTCGCCATAGGTCGGTACCAGCACCGCGCCGTTGATGATCAGGAAGTTGGCGTAGGTGGCCGGCAGGCGGTGACCGTCGTCGGGATCGTGGCAGGCCTTTGGCCAGGGCAGCGCGAAGAGTCGATAGGGCGAGCCATCTTCGCGACGCAGATCTTGAATCTCGCGCTCCATGGCGGCGAGCTCGGCGTAGTGCGTATCCTCGGGGTCGTCGCAGCGCACGTAGGCGATGCTGGCGGCATCGCAGAAGCGCGCCAGGGTATCGATGTGGCTATCGGTGTCGTCGCCCTCGAGATGGCCGTGCTCGAGCCACAGCACCCGTGAGGCGCCGAGATCCCGGCACAGGCGCGCTTCGACCGCGGCACGGTCGAGCGCCGGGTTGCGGTTTGGGTTGAGCAGACAGGCACTGGTGGTCAGTAGCGTGCCTTCGCCATCGCTCTCGATGGCGCCGCCCTCGAGGACCAGGTCCTGGCTCGTCAACGGCGCCTGGAACACGCCCTGGGCGGCCAGCGCGCGGCTGAGTCGATCATCGCGTGTGGCCGGGAACTTGCCGCCCCAGCCGGTGAAGACGTAGTCGAGCAGGCTGATCGCGCCGTCGCGGGAGACGGCAATCGGCCCATGGTCGCGGGCCCAGGTATCGTCGCTGTCGGCGATGACCAGGGCACGTCGCTGCGGGTCGACGCCGAGGGCGTCGAAACGCTGCGTCAGTCGCTCGCGTTGGATGGCGTCGTGGACGCACACCAGCACCGGCTGATAGCGGGCGATCGCCACCACCATCGCCTCGAGCGTCGCTTCGATGGTGTCGAGCAGCGGCGCCCAGTCGCTGGTGGGCGTGGGCCAGGTGAGTTGCACGGCATCCTGGGGATGCCACTCCGGAAGCAGGCGCGGGGTCAAGGCGGTCTCCATGGCGGATGGTGGCGGCGAAGGGTGGCACGGATGCCGGAGGACGCGGCATTTTAGAGCCTGGCCGGGGCGATGCAAGCGCGATGTCAGCGTCGGCAGGGAACCTCTGACGGCCTGGCAGCGTCTCAGCTCTGATCGCCAGTCTAGCAAGCTGTGGAATTTCACGCCGAGCGGTGTCTGTCTCCTGGCCGATTGGCTCGCCTCAGCTGCGCGGCGGTGTCGCATGGCGGCCTATTCGACGGTTACCCAAGACTGTTCTGATCGGGCGATAGCGCGCTCCGCGTGGCAGGCCTGGCCCACCTTTCACTGGCTGTCGCGACGGGCGGAGGCGCCTGAGGCTACGAGTCTGTTCTCGATGGTTGACAATGCGATGACGCTTGCCGGATGTCGCGCGGAACAGCGGCCTGGATCAAGCGTTTGCGGGGCGCATCAAAACCCGTAACATGAGCCGCTGCTGACAAGGAACCCAACCTGATGCTCGACCGTTTACCCTTTCTGGTGGGCCTGAGATACGTCCGGGCCAAACGCCGTAACCACTTCATCTCCTTCATTTCGTTGACCTCCATGCTGGGCCTGGCCCTGGGTGTGGCGGTGCTCATCCTGGTGCTCTCGGTGATGAACGGTTTCGATCACGAGCTGCGCACGCGTGTGCTGGGCATGGTGCCGCATTCACGCATCGAGCAGATGGGTGGCATGCGCGACTGGAAGGCCTTGGCCGAGCGGGTGAGCCACCATCGTGACGTCGTCGCAGTCGCGCCTTACGTGCGGCAACAGGGCATGTTCTCCGCGGGCGGGCGCACCCAGGGGGCGCTGGTGACCGGTATCCAGCCCGAGTACGAGCGCAAGGTGTCGATCATCGGCAAGCACATGCAGGCCGGTTCCCTCGATGACCTGACGCCGGGAAGCTGGAACGTGATTCTGGGCGACCTGCTGGCACGCAATCTGGGCGTCGGGGTCGGCGACCGTGTGACGCTGTTGGTGCCGGAAGCCTCGATCACGCCGGGCGGCGTCTTCCCGCGGCTCAAGCGTTTCACCGTCAGCGGCATCTTCAAGGTGGGCGCCGATCTCGACGCCAACCTGGCCTATGCCAACATCGAAGACATGCAGGCGCTGGCGCGTCTCGGCGACAAGGTCGATGGCCTGCGTCTGGAGCTCGATGACCTGTTCAAGGCCGGCCCCGTGACCCGCGATATCGTCAGCTCGCTGGGGGCCGGCTATCGCGGACTGGACTGGACCTACACCCACGGCAATCTGTTCCAGGCGATTCAGATGGAGAAGCACATGATCGGCCTGCTGCTGATGGTGATCGTGGCCGTGGCGGCGTTCAATATCGTCTCCACCCTGGTGATGGTGGTCACTGACAAGCACGCCGATATCGCCATTCTGCGCACCATCGGTGCGACGCCGCGCTCGATCATGGGCATCTTCGTTGTCCAGGGGTTGGCGATCGGCATCATCGGCATCGTGCTTGGCGTGGTCGCGGGTATCGCGCTGGCGCTGAGTGTGTCGGACATCATTGCCTGGTTCCAGTCGGTGACCGGCATCCAGTTCCTCGACCCCAACGTCTATTTCATCAGCTATCTGCCGTCGCGACTGGAGTGGGACGATGTCTGGGTGATCGTCTCCAGCGCCTTTGTGCTGACCTTCATCTCGACGCTCTATCCCGCCTGGCGGGCGGCTCGAATCCAGCCCGCGGAGGTGCTGCGCTATGAGTGATGTATCCATCGATCGCAGGTCTGGGGCGGCACATGGCGAGCCGATGCTGGACTGCCGGCAGTTGACCCGGGTCTACAGCGAAGGGCCGCAGGACATCACCGTGCTCGACCATCTCGATCTGCAGGTCGCGGCGGGCGAGCGAGTGGCGGTGGTGGGCAGCTCGGGGTCGGGCAAGACCACGCTGCTCAATCTGCTGGGGGGGCTCGACCGTCCCAGCGGCGGCGAGGTGGTGATCGGCGGGCGTTCTCTGGCGGGGTTCGGCGAAGCGGCGCTGGGGCGCTTCCGCAATCGCTACGTCGGCTTCGTCTACCAGTTCCACCATCTATTGGCGGAGTTCACCGCCGCCGAGAACGTGGCGCTGCCGCTGATCATCCGCGGGCAGTCGCGCAAGGCGGCGATAGCGCGCTCGCTGGAGCTGCTGACCCGGGTGGGCATGGCGCCGCGCGGCGACCACAAGCCGGGTGAGCTCTCCGGCGGTGAGCGTCAGCGCGTGGCGATCGCGCGGGCGCTGGTCACCGATCCCAGCCTGGTGCTGATGGACGAGCCCACCGGCAATCTGGACCAGACCACCGCGTCGAACATACTCGCACTGATGGATGAGCTCGCCTCGAGTACCGAGTGCGCCTTCGTGGTGGTCACCCATGATCCAGCGGTTGCCGATCATCAGCATCGCAAGCTGCGCCTCGACAAGGGGCGACTGACGCCCGCCTGACACCGCGCACGACTGACTAAAGCCCGCGCCGCCCTGGACGATCAATCGTTCAGGGCGGCGTCGTTTTGGGGCGTGCCGTGTGAGCTCTCACCGGGAGGCGTGAGGCGGGTGTCGCGTTCTCGCCGGGGCGCGATCAGTGGCGCTGGCGCCGGGCGCGATGGCGTGCCCGGCGGCGCCAGCTGCGGGCGATCTGCCAGCGCCAGATCAGGCGCACCAGTAGGTTGCTCGACAGCGCCAGTACCAGCCCGACCAGGATCGAGCCGACGAACAGCGGGACCACGATATGCGCCATCTGCCCGGCGATCCAGGCGGTGGTGATGTGGTCGGGCACGTGGCGCGCAGGGTAGTCCATGACCCAGGCCCCGACCCGGTAGTTGAAGTAGAACACCACTGGCATGGTCAGCGGGTTGGTCATCCAGACCAGGCTCACCGAGAGCGGCAGGTTGCCACGGAAACAGTAGGCACCGAAGGCTGCCAGCACCATCTGGAACGGAATCGGCAGCATCGCCGAGAAAAACCCGACCATGCAGGCGTTGCCGACACTGCGCCGCGACAGGATCCACAGTGCGGGGTCGCCCAGCATGTGGTGCATGAAGCGCAGTGAGCGTGTGCGCTGCAGTCTCTCCTGACTGGGGATGTAGCGTTGTAACCATCGACGAGGCATGAGACCGCTCGCTGGACGAAGAGTGACCATTATCCATACAACGCCGAGGGCTCGCCATGTCTTGCAGCGGCCTTTACCCCCGGCCAACGCCGGCATTCGGAGATGATGACAGCGCTCTGTAGGGCGTGGCGTCCGGGCCTGGCGATGCCGCTGGCCCTGGCGGCGATCGGCGGCGCCCTGGCTGGCGAGGCGCTACCCGCGGCCACCGGGATGGGGCTGGCGCTGCTGGGGGTGTTGCTGCTGCTGGGTGCGATGCTGGCGCGGGCGACGGGGTGGGCTGGTCGCAGGGGGCTGGTTGGCGGCGGGCTATGTCTGCTGGTGGCTGCCTGGTGCGCGCTCGTGCTGGCCCATGACCGGGCAGGGCGGCTAGGCGAGGCCCTGGCGGGGCAGGAGTTCCGCCTTCGGGGCGTGGTCGAGAACCTCGCGCGCGACGGCCGGCGTACCCGCTTCGAACTGGGTGTCACCCGGTGCGAGGCGCTGGCGCAGGATATCGCCTGCCCGCCGCTGGGGCGGGTGCGCCTCTCCTGGTACGCCGACAACATTCTGGTCGCGGGGGAGCGCTGGGTACTGATAGCGCGCCTGCGCCCGCCGCTGGGCTTCATCAATCCGGACACCTTCGACTACGCCGCCTGGCTGCGCCGGGAGCGTATCCATGCCCTGGGCTACGTGCGCGCGACGGAGACGGCTCAGCGTCTGGCGCCGGCAGCGTTCTCGTTGCGCCAGGCGGCGCTCGATAGTCTGGCGGAGGTGCCGATGAGCGCCCTCGGCAAGCGCTGGTTGGCGGCGCTGACGCTGGGCGCCGGCGCTGGTCTGACCTCGGATGACTGGGCGTTGCTCAACGCTACCGGCACGACTCACCTGATGGTGATCTCGGGACTCCATGTGGGGATGGTGGCGGCGCTGGTGCTGTGGCTGCTGCGGCGCCTGGCACGCTGGCTGGTGCCCGATGCCTGGCGGCTGACCGGTTGGCCCTGGGCGGGGGCGGCGCTGGCGGCGTTCGCCTACGCCGGTCTTGCCGGCTTCGCGCCACCGACGCTGCGAGCCGCACTAATGACCGCGATCGGCCTGTGGGTGGCCAGCGGGCGTCATGCCCCGGGCTGGTGGCAGGCGTGGTGGCTGGCCCTGGCCCTGGTGGTGATCGCCGATCCCATGGCGGCGTGGCGGCCAGGCGTATGGCTCTCGTTCACTGCGGTAGCGGTGCTGATCCTGGCCTGGTCGGGGAGGCCGCGCCCGCGCGGGGTGCGCGGCTGGTGCCTGGCACTGCTGCGCACCCAGTGGTTGCTGGCACCGGTGATGGCGGCGGCGGTACTGCTCGCCTTCGGCCGGCTGGCGCCGGCGGCGCCGCTGATCAATCTGCTGGCGGTACCCGTGGTGGGGAGTCTGATGGTGCCGCTGGGATTCTGCGGCTGGCCCTTAGTGGCCTGGCCCACGCTGGCTGGCTGGGTGTGGGCACCGTTCGATCTGCTGGCCCGGAGCGTGGCCACGGCGCTCGCCTGGAGCGCCCAGGTCGTGCCGCTGTGGCAGCCTGCAGCGTGGTGGCACTGGCCGCTGGCCCTGGCGCTGCTGCTGTGGGCGCTGCTCTGGCTGCTGCCTGGCCTTGCCACTACGCTACGCCTCTGGGGCGGCGTGCTGCTGCTGGTGAGCGTGGCCCTGCTGCGCGCGCCGCTATTGCCCCCAGGCACGCTGGTGGTGACGGTCTACGACGTTGGCCAGGGTCAACTGGTCGAGCTGCGCAGTCGCCATCAGCGCGTGCTGGTGGACGCCGGGCCGCGTTTCGGCTCCGGCTTCATGCCGCTGACGCTGTTGTGGCCGCCGGATCAGCACTTCGATGCGGTCGTGGTGACCCACAGCGACCGCGACCATGCCGGCGGGGTGCCGGCACTGCGGGCGCAGCACCGCGTGGACCGCTGGTGGGCGCCGCGTGGCAATACCCTTGGCCTGCCATCGCGTCCGTGTGTTGCCGGTGAGGCTTGGCGCGCGGATGGCGCCAGCTGGCGGTTTTTGTCGCCACCGGCGGACGCCGAGGCGCTGTCGCGCAATGATCGCTCCTGCGTGTTGCTGGTTACGCTCGGCTCGCGACGGGTGCTGATCACGGGTGACGCTGGGGTCGCCATCGAACGCCACCAGCTGTTGCCACGTCTGGGTGCAGGGCGTATCGATCTGCTGGTGGCCGGTCACCACGGTAGTGCCACCAGTTCGGCGCCGAGCTTCGTGGCGGCGACGCGCCCGCGTGAGGTGGTCTTCAGCAGTGGTCGCGGCAACCCCTTCGGTCACCCCAGGCCGGCGGTGGTGGCGCGTTTCCAGGCGGTGGGCAGCCGCATCTGGAACACCGCCTACGACGGTGCCGTGCGGTTCGTGCTGAGCGCGAGCGGGATCGAGGTCGAGACCCAGCGTCATCCGGGGTGGTCAAGCCGGGCGACTGTCGACGCCGGGGATGTTGGGGTAGAATCCAGCCCCTGAATGCGCCCGCGGCGCGTGTCGCTGGCCTGGTGGTTATCGCCCCGCGCCGGCATTGGCCCGGCCGTCTGCTGGGCCCGTACGGTCGCGGGCGACGCTCTCTCTATCCAGTCGAACGGAGTTACCGTGTCACAAGCTTCCAGTTGGGCACTCTATCGACGCCTTCTCACCTACGTGCACTCGGAGTGGCGCTCATTCGCGCTGGCGGTGCTGGGCTACGCGATCTATGCCGCTTCCAGTACGGCGCTGGCAGAGATGATGAAGCGGTTGATCGACGGTATTCAGCATCCCGATGCCGACTTCCGCTATTTTCTGCCGCTGTTCGTGATCATGATGTTCGCCGCACGGGGCGTGGGTACCTTCCTCGGCACCTTCTACATGAGCAACGTGGCGCGTAACGTGGTGCACAAGCTGCGCTGCAACGTCTTCAACCATATGTTGCATCTGCCGGGGCGCTTCTTCGACATGCACTCCAGCGGTCACCTGATCTCGCGCGTGACCTATCACGTCGACCAGGTCACCGGCGCGGCCACCAACGCGATCACCGTCATCCTGCGCGAGGGACTCTTCGTCATCGGGCTGATCGGCTATCTGCTGTGGACCAACTGGCTGCTGACGCTGATCTTCCTGGCGGTGACGCCGCTGATCGGACTGGTGGTGCGTTACACCAGCAAGCGTTTCCGGCGTATCTCCCGGCGCATCCAGAACTCGATGGGGGAGGTCACGCATGTCGCCTCCGAGGCGCTGACCGGCTATCGCGTGGTGCGCACCCATGGGGCCGAAGCATACGAGAAGCGCCGCTTCGAGGCGGCGAGCAACTACAACCGCGAGCAGAGCATCAAGGAAGCGATGACCAAGGCCACCAGCACACCGGTGATCCAGCTACTGGTGGCGCTGGCCCTCGCTGGTCTGGTGTGGCTGGCGATGGCGCCCGAGCTGATGAACGCCATGACTCCCGGTGAGTTCGTCGCCTTCATCACTGCCGCGTCGCTGATGGCCAAGCCGATCCGCTCGCTGACCGACGTCAACAGCATCATCCAGAAGGGGCTCTCCGCCTCCCAGGAGCTGTTCGGGCTGCTCGGCAGACCGACCGAAGTCGACGAGGGCGAGCGCGTGCCGCACCGCCTGGCTGGCCGGGTACGTGTCGAGGGGGTGCGCTTCGCCTATGACGAGGATCAGCCCGAGGTGCTCAAGGGCATCGATCTGGAGGTGCCGACAGGGCAGATGGTAGCCATCGTCGGGCGCTCGGGCAGTGGCAAGTCGACCCTGATGAGCCTGCTGCCGCGCTTCTACCGGCCCACCGCCGGGCGCATTTTGATCGACGACATCGATATCCAGGAGTACCAGTTGTCCCCGCTGCGCCAGCAGATCGCGCTGGTCTCGCAGCAGGTGACGCTGTTCAATACCACGATCGCTGGCAATATCGCCTACGGCGCTCCTGACGCATCGAGAGAGTCGGTGATCGCCAGCGCCAAGGCTGCCTATGCGCACGAGTTCATCGAGCGCCTGCCGCAGGGTTACGACACCCTGGTCGGCGACAACGGCGTGATGCTCTCCGGTGGCCAGCGTCAGCGCCTGGCGATCGCCCGCGCGATCTTCAAGGATGCGCCGATACTGATCCTCGACGAGGCGACCTCGGCGTTGGATACCGAGTCCGAGCGCTATATCCAGCAGGCCCTGGAGACGGTCTGCCAGGGGCGTACCACCTTCGTCATCGCCCACCGTCTGTCGACCATCGAGCGCGCTGATCGCATCGTTGTGATGGAGCAGGGTGAGCTGATCGAGAACGGCACCCACGCCGAGCTGCTGGCCCAGGAGGGCGCTTATGCCTCGCTCTATAAGCTTCAGTTTCAGGAGCAGACGTGACGCCACTCGAGCGCGCCTGGTATCAGGGCGCCCCCTGGTTGGCGCTGCTCCAACCCCTCGAGGTGCTCTACCGCGGCGTCGTCCGCCGCCGCCGTGCGGCCTATCGGCAGGGTCGACGTGAGGTGTGGCAGCCGCCGGTGCCGCTGGTGGTGGTGGGCAATCTGAGCGTGGGCGGTACCGGCAAGTCGCCGCTGGTCGCCTGGCTGGCCGCGTGGCTGGTGGCGCAGGGCTGGCGTCCTGGCATCGTGTCGCGGGGCTACGGCGGCAAGGCGCCCGCCTATCCGCTGCTGGTCGAGCCCACGACGCCGGTGGCACACAGCGGCGACGAGCCGCTGATGCTGGCGCAGCAGAGTGGCGTCTCGGTGGCGGTCGACCCGCGTCGGCCGCGGGCCGCCCAGGCGTTGATCGAGTCGCGCGGCTGCGACGTGCTGCTGGCGGACGACGGCTTGCAGCATTATGCCCTGGGGCGGACACTCGAGATCGCGGTGGTCGACGGTGAGCGCGGCTTCGGCAATCGCCACTGCCTGCCACGGGGCCCTCTGCGTGAGCCCCTCGAACGCCTGGCAGCGGTCGATGCCCTGATCGGTAACGGCGGGCTCGGTCCGCTGTCCAAGCGTGACGCGCCCGGTGTGCCGCGCTTCGCCATGCAGGTGCGGCCCCGCGCCTGGCGCCATCTGCTCAGCGGCGAGACCCGGCCGATCGAACAGCCGCCGTTCGCCACCGATACGCCGGTGGAGGCGCTGGCGGGGATCGGTCATCCGCAGCGCTTCTTCGCCACGCTGGCGGCGCTGGGCGTTACGCACCGTGCTCATCGCTTCGCCGATCACCACGACTTCAGCGCCGCCGACCTCCCCGAGGGCGACCGGCCGATCGTGATGACGGCCAAGGATGGGGTCAAGTGCCGCGGCTTCGCCGACGAGCGCTGCTGGGTGCTGGACGTGATCGCCGCGCCGGATGCCGGCTTCGAGCGGTGGTGGGCAGCGTGCGTCGATCAGTGGCAACGGCCATCCTAGTTACCCTGCCACGCCGGCGCAGCGCCCGAATGAAAGACGCCAGTCGCATGAGACATTCTGCGGACACCCGTCCGCTCCGAATCGCCACGAGGAGAGACCATGGACAAGGAACTGATAGCGATGCTGATCTGTCCCGTCAGCCACAGCGAGCTGACCTTCGACCGCGAGCGCAACGAGCTCAAGAGCTCGGTCAGTGGGCTGGCCTATCCGATCCGTGACGGCATCCCGGTGATGCTCGAGAGCGAGGCCCGGGTGATGACCACCGAGGAGAAGCTCGGTAAGGCGGCGCCGGCACCATGAGTGAATTCGTCGTCGTCATTCCGGCCCGCTACGGTTCGAGCCGCCTGCCCGGCAAGCCGCTGATGGAGATCGCTGGCCTGCCGATGGTACAGCACGTATGGCAGCGCGCCGGCGAGAGTCGTGCTGCGCGGATCGTGATCGCCACCGATGATGCGCGGATCGAGGCCGCGGCGCGGGCGTTCGGCGCCGAGGTCGTGATGACCCGCGGCGATCATCCCTCCGGGACCGATCGCCTGGCCGAGGTCGCCGAGGCGCTAGCGCTGGCCGCCGACACTTTGGTGGTCAACGTGCAGGGCGATGAGCCGCTGCTGCCGGCCGCGGCCATCGATCTGGTGGCGCAGCGCCTGGCAGGCGATCCGCGCGCCTCGATAGCCACACTGGCCGAGCCGATCCTCGATGTGGAGACGCTATTCAATCCCAATGTGGTCAAGGTGGTCACCGATCTCAGCGGACGCGCCCTCTACTTCTCGCGGGCACCGATCCCGTGGGATCGCAACGCCTGGAAGACCCAGCCGCCGACGCTGCTGGAGACCGATGCCTGGCGTCGGCATATCGGTCTCTACGCCTATCGTGCCGGCTTTCTGGCCGATTACGTGACCTGGCCGCCGGCGCCGCTGGAGCAGTTGGAGCAGCTGGAGCAGCTGCGCGCGCTGCAGCAGGGGCATCTGATCCAGGTCGCTGACGTCACCTCGCCCTATCCCGGAGGCGTGGATACTCAGGAAGACCTGGAGCGGGTGCGCGAGCACTTCGCGGCACGGGGTGCGCATGGCTGAACGTGAGCCGAGTT
Organism: Salinicola sp. RZ23; assembly: GCF_003206675.1. Classification (NCBI taxonomy): domain Bacteria; kingdom Pseudomonadati; phylum Pseudomonadota; class Gammaproteobacteria; order Oceanospirillales; family Halomonadaceae; genus Salinicola; species Salinicola sp. RZ23. The sequence goes on along the minus strand of NZ_PZJK01000013.1, from coordinate 136,635 downwards.
ACCGGGTGCTGTTCGTCTGTATGGGCAATATCTGTCGCTCGCCGACCGCCGAGGGCATGCTGCGTCAGCGCCTGGCGCAGCTGGGCCTGACCGAGCGGGTCGCGGTCGACTCCTGCGGCACCGGCGCCTGGCATGTCGGTCAGCCACCGGATCTACGTGCCCAGCGGGCGGCGCGGGAGCGGGGGATCGACCTGAGCGAACTGCGTGCCCGCCAGCTGGTGCGCGAGGATTTCGACCGCTACGACGAGATACTGGTCATGGATGGCGACAATCTCGCCCAGGCGCTGGCGCTGGCGCCGGAATCGAGTCGGGCGTGGTTGGCCCGGCTTCTGCACTATGCCGGCGAGCCCGAGGCCGACGTGCCCGACCCCTATTACGGGGGCGAGGCAGGATTCACCTTCGCCATCGAGCGGATCGAAGCGGCGGTGGCCGGGCTGGCCGAGAGCCTCTCCCAGCGCTTCCCGGCGGCGCCAGATGCGTGAGCCCGATGCGCTCGAACATGCGCGCGATCTCAGTCACGCCAACACCATGGCGCTACCCTGCATCGCCGAGCGCTTCTGGTGCGCGCAGGACAGCGCCTCGGTCGCTGCGGCGCTGCGTCTGGCCAATGCCAACGACTGGCCGCTGACGGTGCTCGGCGGTGGTAGCAATCTGCTGCTGCCGGCACGCCTGGCTGGCCTGACGCTGGTGCCCGAGCTGCCCGATATCACCTTCGCCCCGGGCGAGGGTGAGTCCGTGGTGGTGGAGGTGGGGGCTGGCGTCAGTTGGCATGCGCTGGTGACGGCGTGTGTCGAGCGCGGGCTGTGGGGAATCGAAAACCTGGCCCTGATCCCCGGTCTTGCCGGGGCCGCGCCGATCCAGAATATCGGTGCCTACGGGGTGGAGCTCAGCGATGTACTGCTCTGGGTGGAGTTCGTCGATCGTCGTGACGGCCAGTGTCACCGCTTGGCATCCACGGCCTGCGGGCTCGGTTACCGTGACAGCATATTCAAGCGCGAACTGGCCAATCAGGTCGTGATCACGCGGCTGGCGCTGCGGCTGTCACGTCGTGCGCATCCGCAGCTGGGTTATGGCGTACTCGCCGAGCGTGTGTCGAAGAGCCCTGGGCTGGAGGAGATCTTCTCTGCCATCTGCGCCATTCGTCGCGAGAAGCTGCCCGATCCGCGAGAGTTGCCCAACGCTGGCAGTTTCTTCAAGAATCCCGTGGTCTCGGCGTCGAGCGCGGCGCAGTTGACGCAGCGCTATCCCGAGCTGCCGTGCTACCCCCAGCCCGATGGCCGGGTCAAGCTGGCCGCAGGTTGGCTGATCGAGCGCTGTGGTCTCAAGGGGTGGCGACAGGGCGCCTTCGGCATTCATGCCCGCCAGGCGCTGGTGCTGGTGCATTTCGGCGGCGGCGATCTCGCCGAGCTGCTGGCGTTCTCCGCGGCGATAGCCGAGCGCGTTCACGCCACCTTCGGCGTTACCCTGGTGCGGGAGCCGCGCCAGGTGCATGAGGCCGACAGCTAGGGCCGGCACCGCTTCACCCGCGAATGAGCGTGCCAGTGATAGCGCTGGCCCGAACAATAAAAAGCCCAGACCGAGGTCTGGGCTTTTTGCGTGGTGGGCGCAATCAGCTGTCGCTGTTGCCCTGTTCACGACGCCGCTTCTCGCGCGGATCGTTGTGCGCGCGGCGGCGGCGGGGCGGACGTGAAGTATTGGCTTCGTCTGCCTTGGCTTGCGGCTGAGCCTCTTCGGCCTGGGCGCTCTCTGCCGTCGCTGCCTGTGGCGCTACGGTATCAGCCTTGGCGTCGACTTCCGGCTTGGCCTCGGCCTTGGCTACGTCAGCCTGGGCAGCCTGCGGCTGTGCCTTGGCGTCGACTTCCGGCTTGGCGTCGGCCTTGGCTGCGTCAGACGGGGCGGCCTGCGGCTGTGCCTTGGTTTCTGCTTCCGACTTGGCGTCGGCCTTGGCTGCGTCAGACGGGGCGGCCTGCGGCTGTGCCTTGGTTTCTGCTTCCGGCTTGGCGTCGGCCTTGGCTGCGTCAGACGGGGCGGCCTGCGGCTGCGCCTTGGTTTCTGCTTCCGGCTTAGCCTCGGCCTTGGCTACGTCAGCCTGGGCAGCCTGCGGCTGCGCCTTGGCGTCTGCTTCCGGCTTGGCGTCGGCCTTGGCTGCGTCAGGCTTGGAGGCCTGCGGCTGCGCCTTGGCGTCGACTTCCGGCTTGGCCTCGGCCTTGGCTGCGTCAGGCTTTGAGGCCTGCGGCTGCGCCTTGGCGTCGACTTCCGGCTTGGCCTCGGCCTTGGCTGCGTCAGACGGGGCGGCCTGCGGCTGCGCCTTGGCGTCTGCTTCCGGCTTGGCGTCGGCCTTGGCTGCGTCAGGCTTGGAGGCCTGCGGCTGTGCCTTGGCGTCGACTTCCGGCTTGGCCTCGACCTTGGCTGCGTCAGACGGGGCGGCCTGCGGCTGCGCCTTGGTTTCTGCTTCCGGCTTGGTGTCGGCCTTGGCTGCGTCAGGCTTGGCAGCCTTCGGTTGTGCCTTGGTTTCTGCTTCCGGCTTGGCGTCGGCCTTGGCTGCGTCAGACTTGGCAGCCTTCGGCTGTGCCTTGGTTTCTGCTTCCGGCTTGGCGTCAGCCTTGGCTGCGTCGACCTCGGGCGCTTCGCTCTCCGCCGTGGTGGCCGCAGCCTGTAGACGCTGCTGCTCTTCGGCAGCGGCCGGGTTCAGCGCGTGCTGGCGACTGCGGTTGCGCGGGTTGTTACGCATGCGCTTCGGCTTGCTGTCGACGCTCTCCTGCGGGGCGGCAGTGCTATCCGTGGTGTCGGCCTGACGCGACGCCTTGGGCTTGCCGGCGTTGTCGGGCTTGGCCGTCTCGGCGCGATTCTCGCTGTTGCGTTCGCTCTTGCCGCGGCTCTCCTGGCGGGGCTGGCGATTGCCCTGCTGGCGCGCGTCGTCACCGCTCTGGCGGTTATCGTTACCACCACCCTGGCGGCCGTCATCCTTTTGGCGGTTGTCGCCGCCGTTCTGACGGTTGTCGTTGCCGCCTTGACGGCTGTCGTTGCCGTTCTGGCGGTTGCCGTTACGACCACCCTCGTTGCGATTGTCGTTACCGCTCTGACGATCGTCCGACTGCCGGCGCCGGCGATTGTTGCCGTTGCCCTGGCGGTTGTCGCCACGATTGCTCTGACGGTTGTCGTTACCGGCGTCGGCCTGCTTGCCATTGTCGCCGTCACGCTTGGCACCGCCGTTGCGCTGCTGCTCGCCGCTGCGCTGCGAGTCGCTGTTACGGTTGCTGCGGTTACCACCACCGTTCTGCGATGCCGGCTTGTCGTTGCCGCCGCTGCTGCGCGCCTGGCCGTCGCTGGCCGGGCGGGAAACCTCTTCGTCGGCGCGGCGGCGTCCGAACAGGCCGCGGAACAGCTGGATCAGGCCGCCGTTAGGCGTTGCCTGGGACTGCGCGGTGACGGGCTCGGACCTGGCCGGCTCGGATTTGGCCGGCTGCGGCTGCGACTTTGGCTGTGCGGCGGCCGGCTGGGGCGCGGGCGCTTCCGGCTCCTGGTGCAGTGAGTCCGGGGCAGGGGCGGTGTGGAGCACGGTCTGTACGGCCGCCTGGGTGCGCTGGATCGGCTTGGCCAGGCTGGTCTCCGGCTCCCTGATCGCTTCGCTCTCTACCGATAGCTCGTAGCTCGACTTGTTCTCGTCGCCCTCTTCGGAGACGTGGTCGTCGCGCAGGCGCTGAACGTCGTAGTGTGGCGTGTCCATGTCCGGGTTGGGCAGCAGCAGCACGCGCACCTTCTGGCGCCGCTCGACGTCGGAGAGCACGTTGCGCTTCTCGTTGAGCAGGTAGGTGGCGACGGGCACCGGCAGGATGGCGCGAATCTGCGCGCTGCGCTCCTTCATCGCCTCCTCTTCGATCAGGCGCAGGATCGAGAGAGCCATCGAGCGCACGTCGCGGATGGTGCCCTGGCCGTCACAGCGCGGGCAGACCACGCCGCTGGTCTCGCCCAGCGACGGGCGCAGACGCTGACGCGACATCTCCATCAGGCCGAAACGGGAGATACGGCCGATCTGGACCCGCGCACGGTCGAGCTTGAGCGCATCGCGCACGCGGTTCTCCACCTCGCGCTGGTTGCGCGCCGGCGACATGTCGATGAAGTCGATCACCACCAGGCCGCCGATGTCGCGCAGACGCAGTTGGCGAGCGATCTCGTCGGCCGCCTCCAGGTTGGTCTGCAGCGCGGTCTCTTCGATGTCTGCGCCACGGGTGGCGCGTGCCGAGTTGATATCGATCGAGACCAGAGCCTCGGTATGGTCGATCACCACCGAGCCGCCGGAGGGCAGCTTGACCTCGCGCTGGTAGGCGGTCTCGATCTGGGATTCGATCTGGAAGCGCGAGAACAGCGGCACGTCATCGCTGTAGAGCTTGATCTTCTGCTGATAGGAGGGCATCACCTGGCGGATGAAGCTGAGCGCCTCCTCGTGTACCGCGGGGCTGTCGATCAGCACCTCGCCGATGTCCTGGCGCAGGTAGTCGCGCATCGCACGGATGATGACGTTGGATTCGCGGTAGATCAGGAAGGGAGCAGAGCGCTTGACCGCTTCGTCGGTGATCGCTTCCCACACCTGTACCAGGTAGTCGAGATCCCACTGCAGCTCTTCCGACGAGCGGCCGATCCCGGCGGTACGCACGATCACGCCCATCTTGTCGGGCAGGGTGAGCTGACCCATGGCGTCCTTGAGCTGGCTGCGCTCATCGCCCTCGATGCGCCGCGAGATGCCACCGGCACGCGGGTTGTTGGGCATCAGCACCAGGAAGCGGCCGGCCAGGCTGATGAAGGTGGTCAGCGCCGCGCCCTTGTTGCCGCGCTCCTCCTTGTCGACCTGGACGATGACTTCCTGTCCCTCCTTGAGCACCTCCTTGATATTGGGGCGCCCCGAGGGCTCCTTGGAGAAGTACTCGCGGGAGATCTCCTTGAGCGGCAGGAAACCGTGGCGATCGGCACCGAAGTCGACGAAGGCGGCTTCGAGGCTGGGTTCCAGGCGGGTGATCTTGCCCCGGTAGATATTGGCCTTCTTCTGTTCCCGGGCGCCGGACTCGATGTCCAGGTCGTAGAGGCGTTGGCCATCGACGAGGGCGACGCGCAACTCTTCCGGTTGGGTCGCATTGATCAGCATTCTTTTCATGACATCTCGCAAATTCAGCGTGCCGGTGGAAGGCATGCCTGAATCGGCGACGACGAACCGCAAGCGGTCGTGCTGTGCTCGCGCACATTGGTGGAGCGACCCCGCAGGAGGAACAAGCTTAGCGTGAGCCAGAAAGAACTTGGCGTGTCACCAACGCGTGGAACCGCGTCGGGACTCGAAAGGACTGCCCGGTCGCTGCGTGCCGCGTGGCGTCTTGTCCACCCGGCCACAGTCGGGTCGACGCTCGTCGAGCCCTTTGGCGTGCTGGCTGATTACCTTGGCATCTCTGCTGTCATGACCTGCTTGTCTGGGTGCTGCACGAACATGTGTTGAGTACGAAACGGTGGCGGAACATGTCACGGTGCGCATCGATCAGCCGCATCCGGTCCCGCAGACTGCCGTCTATATCACTTGGCATTGTTCGGTTCGGCGACGCCTTCCACCGATACTTGTGGGTTTCCCTGGGAGAGGTGCGCTGACGTTGTCGTCAGTGCGTGGCTCCCGCCAGGGGCAGGGCGTTCCAAACGTGTTTTGATCGACCCAGAGCGTGTGACTTTCGCTAACCCTCTGGGGGATCGAGACATTTTTTCGCTCCGGCCAGCATATTCAGGGGCTGGCGCCGACGTGGAGACGATCCACCGAGCGACATCGCAATATAACAGTAATGGCGCGCGGGCGGCAATTGAGGTCGCGCCGTCCGGGGAGTGCGTTAGAATGGCCGGCCGTCGGCACCAGAGGCCGCCGATTCGCGTTGCCGAGGAGTCAAGCATGGCCGAAGGCCAGGAAGTCCAGTTCATCGAAGTCAGCGAGTCCCAGGCGGGGCAGCGCATCGACAATTTCCTGCGCACCCGGCTCAAGGGCGCGCCGAAGTCGTTGATCTATCGGATCGTGCGCAAGGGCGAGGTACGGGTCAACAAGAAGCGGATCAAGGCCGACTATCGGTTGCAGAGTGGTGACCTCGTGCGTGTGCCGCCGCTGCGGCTGACGCCTGAGAGCGCGGTCAAGGAGGCCAGCGAAGGGCTGCGCAACCTGCTTGCCGGCAGCGTGCTGGTCGAGAGCCCCGACTGGCTGGTGATCAACAAGCCCTCGGGGCTGGCGGTGCATGGTGGCAGCGGGGTCAAGATCGGGCTGATCGAGGCGTTGCGCCAGGTGCGTGAGGATCTCGACTTCCTCGAGCTGGTGCATCGGCTCGATCGCGACACCTCGGGCTGCCTGCTGCTGGCCAAGAATCGGGCTGCACTGCTGTCGCTCAATGCCGCCATGAAGGAGCGGCGCATGGAGAAGAAGTATCTGGCGCTGGTCCAGGGGCGCTGGCCGGCGCGGCGCGATTACGTCAGTGCGCGGCTGGATCGCTACGACGCCGGCAACGGCGAACGCCGGGTACGTGTGGATGATGCCGGTAAGGTCTCGCGCACCCGATTTGCGGTGCGCGAGACGCTGCCGCGGGTCACGCTGATAGAGGCCGAGCCGGTCACCGGGCGCACCCACCAGATTCGCGTGCACGCGGCCCACGCCGGTCACCCGCTGCTGGGCGACGACAAGTACGGGACGCCGGAAGGTGCGCGCATGGCCCGGGGGCTGGGGCTCGACCGGCTGTTCCTGCACGCGCTGACGCTGACCTTCCCCGATCCCAAGAGCGGCCGCGATGTACAGGCGCGGGCGCCCTTGGAAGCATCGCTGGAGCGCGCGCTGGAGCGGGCGCGGCATGCCTCCTGAAACGCGTGCACAGGCGCTGCCGCGGGCCTGCCGCTATCGGCTGGTGATCTTCGACTGGGACGGCACGCTGATGGACTCGGCGGCGCGGATCGTCGCCTGCATGGAGGCTGCCGCGGACGAGCTCGGCTGGGTGGCACCGACGCCGGCGGCGATCCGCGACATCATCGGTCTGGGCCTGCCCGAGGCGATGGAGGCGCTCTATCCCGGTAGCGGGGCGCTGGAGCGGGACACCCTGCAGGCGGCCTTCGGTCGTCAGTTTCGGGTCGCCGATCAGGTGCCGTCGCCGTTCTTTCCCGGCGTGCCCGAGGGTATCGCGCGGCTGCGCGAGGCGTCCGAGTGCCGCCTGGCGGTGGCCACCGGCAAGAGTCGGCGGGGGCTTGATCGTGTCTTCGACCATCATGGCTGCGGCGAGTGGTTCGTGGCCAGCCGCACCGCCGACCAGACCCGCTCCAAGCCGCATCCGCAGATGCTCGAAGAGCTGCTGGCGGCATGCGAGCTACCGCCCGAAGCGGCGGTCATGGTCGGCGATACCGAGTACGATCTGGAGATGGCGCGGGCGCTGGGGATGGACCGCGTGGCGGTGAGCTATGGGGTTCATGCACGCGAGCGGCTGCTCGCCAGTGAGCCGGTCTGGGTCGCCGATGATTTCGCCGGTCTGGTCGAGTGGCTGTTGCCCGGCCCTGCTCGAGAAGGCTGCGCGTAACGCCTGACGGCACCAGGCGTTTGTATCGAAAGCTGCGCATCTGGCGCAAGGAGTGAGCAGATGAGTGATCAACGACACGACGACTGGACCGATGGCCCCGAACTCTCCGCGGAGGCGGCCCAGGCCCGGCGTGAGGGGGCGGAGGCCGCATCCGGCGCCGGGAGCGAGAGTGTCAGGCTGGCGGAGATTCGGCTGCTCGACCGCTGGATCGGCGACGTGCTGGCCGAGCAGCGCCGCTCGCGGCGCTGGAAAATCTTCTTTCGTCTGCTGTTTGCCGGGGTGGTCGTTGCCGGGCTGGCGTTGAGTGCCTACAGCCTGCTGCTCGCCCAGGGGCAGGGCACCGCCAGTGGCGAGCGCCATCTCGGCGTGGTCGATGTCTCGGGGCCTATCGATGCCCAGGGGCAGGCGAGTGCCGAGCGCATCATCGAGGGCCTGCGGCGCGCCTGGCGCGATCCTGACAGCGAGGCGGTGGTGCTGCACATCAACAGCCCCGGCGGCAGCCCGGTACAGTCCCAGCGGGTCTATGACGAGATTCGCTACCTCGAAGCCCAGGGCGACAAGCCGATCCTGGCGGTGATCGAGGATATCGGTGCCAGCGGCGCCTACTATATGGCCGCGGCGGCCGACCGGATCTACGCCTCGCCCGCCAGTCTGGTGGGGTCGATCGGCGTGATCAGTGCGGGCTTCGGACTGCAGGGGGCGATCGACAAGCTGGGCGTCGAGCGTCGGGTATTCACCTCGGGGGAGAACAAGGCGTTTCTCGATCCGTTCTCACCCGTGGCGCCAGCGCAGCGCGAATTCTGGCAGTCGGTGCTCGACACCACGCACCAGCAGTTCATCGATGCGGTGAAGTCGGGGCGCGGCAAGCGTCTCAGCGACGATCCGCGCATCTTCTCCGGGCTGGTATGGACCGGCCAGCAGGCGCTGCAGCTGGGGTTGATCGATGATATCAGCAACCTGGAGCAGCTCTCGCGCAGTCGCCTGGGCAAGGTCAGTCTGGAGGACTACACGCCGTCGCTCGACCCCTGGTCGCTGTTCTCCAATAAGCTGACCCAGGCGGCGGCGCACTGGCTGGGGATCAGCGAAGCCGCCTCGCCGGTGCGCTATCAGCTGCCCTGAGGTGCTGCGGCCAGCGGGTCCATGCCGGCCTCGCGCAGCAGCTCGCACAGGCGCATCAGCGGCAGTCCTATCAGGGTGTTGGGGTCGTTGCCTTCGAAGCGTTCAAACAGGGCGATGCCCAGCCCCTCCATGCGGAAGCTGCCGGCGCTGTCGAAGGGGCGTTCGCGGCTGACGTAGGCCTCGATCTCGGCGTCGCTGAGCTGGCGAAAATGTACGTCATAGGTGTCGTGGGTGACCCAGTGGCGGCCATTGGCGGTATCGACCAGGGCGAGGCCGGTCATGAAGCGCACGCGCTGACCCGAAAAGCGGCGCAGGTTGGCGCAGGCGGTGGCGTGATTGCCGGGCTTGCCCAGAATGTCGTCCTCGAACAGCGCCAGCTGGTCGGAGCCGATGATCAGATGCTCGGGAAACTGCGCCGTGACCGCCTGCGCCTTGCCCAGTGCCAGGCGGTGGGCCAGCGCGGTCGGTGTCTCATTCGGGCGGTGGCTCTCGTCGATATCGGGCGCGGCCCAGGTGAAGGGAAGCGCCAGGCGCTCCAGGAGCTGGCGGCGGTAGGGGGAGCTGGAGGCGAGTACCAGTCGCGGCATGGGCTTTCCTTAATGTCTGTCGGGTCGGTGTCTGTCGAATCAGTGGCTATCGGGTCGATAGGGTGGCGAAGCGACGCCCTGGCATCCGAGTGATTGGATGATGCGGCTGCCGCCGGCTCTCCCACTGGCCACAAGAGAGAAGAGTGATTTTCAGCAGGACTTTTTTAGTCAGTCATTATTGCCAGTTTATTTTAATGGCAATCTCTTCGCGCTTGGCATGGCCTCGCCCGTTAATCTGTTTTCAGTGTGTTTATTGACGACTTGCGCGGGGTGGCAAGAAAGTGGCGTCGATGAGCACGCGAACGCCAGCGCCTTTCAGGCTATCATGTCGCCTCGTGGCGGCGCGCATGGCTACTGTTGACCTGCCTCGCGCCGTCCCGCCCGGCGCCTGAATGTCTCTAGCGTAGTCGCGATCAAGTGCTTTGACAGAGACAGGTCGAATCCCTATTATGGCGCGCCTATGTTGACCAGACGACTTCCCGCGACCGTCGAGCCTTATCGCCTCGCGGCCAACCATGAGCTGCTCGAGGGCACCATCGACCTCGATGCGCTGTCGCGCCTTGCCGCCGAGATCGGTGAGCAGAGCGGACAGGCTCAGGTATCGTTGCAGTTCGGACGCGATGCTCAACGCCGGAACCTGATCGAAGGTGAGCTGTCGGCACAGTTGCAGATGCCGTGTCGGCGCTGCCTGAAACCGATGAGCGTGCCGGTGTCGAGCCGTTTCCAGCTCGCCGTGGTGAGCAGTGATGCGCTCGCTTCCGAGGTGCCGAGCGAGTATGAGCCGGTGCTGGTCGACAACGAACATCTCGACCTGCTTGGGGCGATCGAGGACGAGCTGCTGCTGAGTCTTCCTCAGGTGGTCTATCACGAAGAGTCGGCCTGTGCCGTTTCGCGTGATCAGATGCAGAGCGGAGAGAGCGCCGACGAACGGGCGCCCGCTCGAGCCGATAGCCCCTTCGACGTCTTGAAGACGTTGAAGGGAAAACTCTAAAACCGAATGACACTGACGTTGGAGTCATCATCATGGCCGTTCAACAGAACCGCAAGACCCGTTCCAAGCGTGGCATGCGCCGCGCACACGATGCGCTGAGCAGCCCGGCCCTGTCCCAGGACAAGGAAACCGGCACCACGCATCGTCGTCACCACGTCGCACCGGACGGCTACTACCGTGGTCGCAAGGTCGTCGACGTTTAATCACGGCGACTGACGCTGACGCGCGGGCGATGCGCATCGCCATCGATGCCATGGGCGGGGACTTCGGTCCCCGCGCTACTGTCGGGGGGGTACTGCTGGCGCTTCAGCGTCATCCCGACCTCGAGCCGACGCTGTATGGCCCCCAGGCCGAGCTGCGGGGGCTTCTGGCGCAGCTGGGCGCCTCGCGCGACGCGCGCGCGCGAATCTCGCTGAGCGATGCCCCCAGGGTGGTCACTCAGGCGATGCCGCCGATGGAGGTGCTCGACAACCCCTGTGCGACCAGCCTGCACGGCATGCTTAAGGCGGTGGCGCAGGGCGAGGCGCAGGCCGGTGTCAGCTGTGGCAATACCGGCGCGCTGATGGCACTGGCGCGACGTGAACTCGGCAGCGTGCCGGGGATCTCGCGGCCAGCCATCAGCACCGCTGTGCCGACGCGTCATGCCGGGCGCTGCTACCTTCTCGATCTGGGCGCCAGCGTCGAGGTGCACGCCAGGCATCTGGTCGACTTCGCCCACATGGGGGCGCTGATGTGCCGGGCGGTGGACGACGTGGCGCGCCCACGGGTGGCGCTGCTCAACGTCGGTGTCGAAGCGGGCAAGGGCGTGGCCCGGGTGCGCGAGGCGGACGCCGAGCTGCGCGGGCGGGACGCCGGTACCTTTGACTATATCGGCTACCTGGAGGGCGATGGCATCTTCTCGGGTGCCGCCGATGTGGTGGTGTGTGATGGCTTCGTCGGCAATGCGGTGCTCAAGGCCAGCGAAGGGGTCGCCCAGATGCTGCTCAAGCGCCTGCAGGAGACCTTCGAGTCTCACTGGAGTACGCGTCTTGTCAGCGCGCTGGCGCGCCCGGCGCTGATGCGCTTCAAGGCGCAGCTCGATCCGGTACGTCACAACGGTGCCAGTCTGCTGGGGCTCAACCAGATCGTGGTCAAGAGTCATGGCAATGCCAGCGATCGCGCCTTTGCCTTTGCCATCGATCGTGCGGTGCGCGAAATCGCGGTGGGGCTGCCGGACCACCTGCGCGGGGCCTGGTCGGCAGTGGCGGCGACATCTGCTATCTCGTCGGTCGATGACGTCGGTCGAGTGGATAGCGGGTCTCGTGATACGACGGGAACCGACGATTCATCACTTCAAGGGTGAGCGCGATGACGCAATCACTGGCTCTGGTCTTTCCCGGGCAGGGCTCTCAGCAGCAAGGAATGCTGCGGGAATTGGCCGAACGCTACAGCGTGGTTCGCACCACGTTCGATGAGGCTTCCGAAGCGCTGGGGTACGACCTGTGGCATGTCGTCCAGGAAGGTCCCGAGGAGAAGCTCAACGCCACTGCCTGCACCCAGCCTGCGCTGCTGGCGTCGAGCGTTGCCGTGTGGCGGGTGTGGCAGGAGCTCGAGGGGCCGCGTCCGAGCATGATGGCCGGGCATAGCCTGGGCGAGTACAGTGCCATGGTGTGTGCTGGCGCTCTGGGTTTTGCCGAAGGTATCCGTCTGGTACGGCTGCGTGGTGAAGCGATGCAGGAGGCGGTGCCGGCAGGCGTGGGTGCCATGGCGGCGGTGCTGGGGCTCGACGATGCTGCGGTCGAGCAGGCCTGTCGTGAGGCCGCCGGCGACGAGGTGGTGGCTGCGGTCAACTACAACTCGCCGGGTCAGGTGGTCATCGCCGGCCATCAGGGCGCGGTGGATCGTGCCATTGCGCTGTGCCAGGAGGCGGGTGCCAAGCGCGCGCTGCCGCTGCCGGTATCGGTACCCTCGCACTGTGCGCTGATGAAGCCCGCCGCGGCGCGAGTCGAAGCGGCGATCGCAGAGCTCGACATCAAGCTGCCGCGCTACGCCGTCTACCAGAACGTCAATGCCGAGGTACCGGCATCGGTGGAAGCGCTGCGGCAGCGTCTGGTCGAACAGCTTTACCGCCCGGTGCGCTGGACGGAGTGCGTCAACGCCATGTTCGAGGCCGGCTCCGGGGTCTTCATCGAGTGCGGGCCGGGCAAGGTCCTGACCGGACTCAACAAGCGCATTCAGCGTCAGATCAAGGGGTTGGCCGTCAACGACCCCGACACGCTGTCCTCCGCCCTCGAGCTGGCGCGCGAGGCGTTGGACGTTCAAGAGCCTTAAAGGATGACATCATGACCGAACGTAGAGTCGCGTTGGTGACCGGTGCCAGTCGTGGTATCGGTCGCGCCGTGGCCCGCGAGCTGGGGCGTCAAGGGCGCATCGTGATCGCCACCGCCACCAGCGAGAGCGGCGCGGCGCGGATCGACGAGGATCTCAAGGCCCACGATATCGAGGGGCAGGGTCTGGCGCTCGACGTCACCGATCAGGCCAGTGTCGAGGCCATCTTCAAGCACATCACCGAGACCTATGCCGCACCCACCATCGTCGTCAACAACGCCGGCATCACGCGCGACAACCTGCTGATGCGGATGAAGGAAGACGAGTGGGACGCGGTGCTCGATACCAATCTCAAGTCGGTCTATCGTGTGTGCAAGACGAGCCTCAAGGGGATGACGCGGGCGCGTTTCGGCCGTATCGTCAACGTGAGCTCCGTGGTGGCGATGATGGGCAATCTCGGGCAGGCCAACTATGCTGCCGCCAAGGCGGGCATGGAGGGCTTCACCCGGGCGCTGGCACGTGAAGTCGCCTCGCGCGCCATCACCGTCAATGCGGTGGCGCCGGGCTTCATCGACACCGATATGACTCAGGCGCTGCCGGAAGCCCAGCGCGACGCGCTGCTGGGTCAGATTCCGCTGGCGCGCCTGGGGCAGCCGGAAGAAATTGCTGCGGCCATCGGCTTCTTGACCAGCGACGCCGCAGGCTATATCACCGGTGAAACGCTGCAGGTCAATGGCGGTATGAACATGCGGTAATCCCTCCGCGACGCGGGTTGCGTCGTCTGGGGGCGGTCTATAAACTAGCCGCAGCTTTTTAGCTGGCGGATTCGTACCATTAGGAGTAACGACATAATGAGCACCATCGAAGAGCGCGTTAAGAAGGTTGTTGCCGAACGCCTGAACGTCAAGGAAGAGGATATTCAGAACTCCTCCTCCTTCACCGAAGACCTCGGCGCGGATTCGCTGGATACCGTCGAACTGGTGATGGCGCTCGAAGAGGAATTCGACACCGAAATTCCCGACGAAGAAGCAGAAAAGATCACTACCGTTCAGGAAGCGATCGACTACATCAACGCCCACCAGTAAGGCGGTTATCTCCATCATCCGATGGAGCCCGACTGCCGGCTGGACGGCCGATGTTACGAAAGCCGCTCTCGATGAGAGCGGCTTTCTGCGTTCTAGGGCATGCACCGGCACGCCAGTGTCGCTGTGATAGCCTGTCCCGGGGTCAGTCTGGATATGCGCCGCGCGTGCTGGCGCTGAGTCCTCGACGGGCAGGGGGTCGCCCATCGGCGACGGGGATCGGGTATAATTCGCGCGTTTCGGTGTGCGGGCCGGCGGTGGGACTTGGATGGGTCGCCGTCACGGCTCGTGGCAATGACGGAGTTCGGAGGAGATTCGATGCCGCGTAGAAGAGTGGTAGTGACCGGCCTGGGTCTGGTGACCCCGGTTGGCAACACGGTCGAGGAGAGCTGGCAGCAGCTCTTGTCAGGGAAGAGTGGCATCGCGCCGATCGAGCATTTCGACACGGCAGGTTTCAATACGCGTTTCGGCGGGGCGGTCAAGAACTTCGACATCGGCGAGTACTTGAACCCCAAGGAAGCGCGCAAGATGGATCTGTTCATCCAGTACGGCGTGGCCGCCGCCACCCAGGCCATGCGCGACTCCGGCATCGCCTGCACCGAGCAGAACGCCCACCGTATCGGGGTGGCGATCGGCTCGGGTATCGGCGGCCTGCCGATGATCGAACGCAACCACGATGCGCTCAACAAGGGCGGCCCGCGGCGGGTATCGCCATTTTTCGTGCCCGGATCGATCATCAACATGATCTCCGGCAGCCTGGCGATCCAGCACGGCTTCAAGGGTCCCAACATCGCCATCACCACCGCCTGCACCACCGGCACCCACAATATCGGCTACAGCGCGCGCACCATCGCCTATGGCGATGCCGACGTGATGTTCTGCGGCGGCGCCGAGATGGCCACCACGCCGCTGGGTCTCGGGGGCTTCTCGGCGGCGCGGGCGCTCTCCACCCGCAATGACGATCCGCAGGCGGCGAGCCGCCCGTGGGATCGCGATCGCGATGGCTTCGTGCTCTCCGATGGTGCCGGGGTCATGGTGCTCGAAGAGTATGAACACGCCAAGCGGCGCGGTGCCACCATCTATGCCGAGCTGACCGGTTTCGGCATGAGCGATGACGCCTTCCACATGACGTCGCCGCCGGAAGATGGCAATGGTGCCGCGGCCTCGATGCAGAACGCGATCAACGATGCCGGCATCGATCCTTCGGCGGTCCACTACATCAATGCCCACGGTACCTCCACCTCGGCCGGCGATGTCGCCGAGAGTCGCGCCGTGGAGCGGGTGATGGGAAGTGCCGCAGACAAGGTCGCGGTGAGCTCGACGAAATCGATGATCGGCCACCTGCTGGGTGCTGCCGGCGCGGTGGAGGCGATCTTCTGCGTGCTGGCGATTCGTGACCAGGTCGCGCCGCCGACGATCAATCTCGATGCGCCCAGCGAGGGCTGTGTACTCGACTACGTGCCGCATACCGCGCGGGAGATGAAGATCGATATCACGCTCTCCAACTCGTTCGGCTTCGGTGGCACCAACGGGTCACTGATCTTTTCGCGGGTGTGACGCGCGCATGCAGGACCTGACGCTACCCCTGGACGATCGCGGCTTTTCCTACGGGGATGGCCTGTTCGAGACTGTGCTGGTGCGCGACGGCCAGGCGCTGCTGTGGGAGGCGCATCTGGCGCGACTGGCAGAGGGGTGTGCGCGTCTGGGCCTACCGGCGCCGCCGCGGGATCGGCTCGATCCGCTGCCGGCGGCCTGTGCCCCCGGATTGCAGGTGCTCAAGCTGGTGGTGACCCGAGGTAGCGGCGGGCGGGGCTATCGCCCGCCGGCCGAGCCGACGCCACGCTGGGGCTGGAGTGCGGCTGCGTTCAGCCCCACTCCCCAGCGCTGGTTCGCCGGGGTCGAGGTGCGCCTGTGCGCGCTGCGTCTGGGGCGGCAGCCGCGTCTGGCCGGGCTCAAGCATCTGGCTCGGCTGGAGAACGTACTGGCGCGTCAGGAGTGGGACGACGACACCATCGCCGAGGGGCTGATGTGCGATAGCGAGGGCTACCTGGTCGAAGCGACGGCGATGAATCTGGTGTGGCTGCACGCGGGCCGCCTGGAAACCCCGCTGCTCGATCAGGCCGGTGTCGCCGGCACGCTGCTGGCGGCGCTCGACGCCGAGACCCCGCTGCAGCGGGTGCGGGCCGAGCCGCAGCGGCTACAGCAGGCCGAGGCCGCCTGGGTCTGCAACAGCGTACAGGGGGTGTGGCCGATTCGCGTGCTGCGCGATGCCGAGGGGGCTGTGCTGCGGCGCTGGGACGTGGCGAGCGATGATCCCTTGCGCGGCCTGGCGCATCCG
The DNA here is from genome assembly GCF_003206675.1 of Salinicola sp. RZ23. NCBI lineage: Bacteria > Pseudomonadati > Pseudomonadota > Gammaproteobacteria > Oceanospirillales > Halomonadaceae > Salinicola > Salinicola sp. RZ23. The sequence goes on along the minus strand of NZ_PZJK01000013.1, from coordinate 120,643 downwards.
CTGCTCGGCTATCCCGTGGGCCCCGATGCCTGAAGAGACGGCGCGCGGCAGCGCCGTGATACCAGCGCCGCCCGGGGCATCCGGGCAGCGGCAGTGACGCCCGGTCAACCGGGCCATTTAAGGATGTGGCATGCGCCTTCTCAAGATTTTCGTGGTGCTGATGGTGCTGGCGGCGATCGCCGCCTTCGCCGGTTATCGCTACTGGCAGTCGCAGCTCGACGGGCCCATCGCGCTCGACAGTGCGACGGTCTATGAAGTGCCGCGCGGCGCGGCCTTCTCCCAAGTGGTCGACGATCTCGCCGCGCGCGGGGTCATTGCAGCGGCCTGGCCTTATCGGGTGCTGGCGCGGGTCGAGCCGCGCGCGATGCAGGGGCTGCGCGCCGGCGAATTCCAGCTCGAGCCAGGCATGACGGGCCGCCAGCTGATCGCCAAGCTCTCCAGCGACCAGGTGGTCACCTACCGGGTGACGATCCCCGAGGGCTGGACTTTCCGCCAGATGCGCCAGCTGCTGAATGGCGCCCAGAAGCTCGAACACCGCACCGCTGACATGAGCGATGCCGAGGTCATGCGTGCGCTGGGGCATCCGGACGAGTACCCGGAGGGGCGCTTCTTCCCCGATACCTATCGCTACCACAAGGGCGTGACCGATCTCGAAGTGCTCGAGCGCGCCTATACGCGGATGCACAAGACTCTCGACGAAGTCTGGGCCACCCGCGACGACGGGTTGCCCCTCGACGGCCCCTATCAGGCGCTGATCCTGGCCTCGCTGATCGAGCGCGAGACCGGCGTGCCCTCGGAGCGTGGCGAGATCGCCGGTGTCTTCGTGCGGCGGCTGGAGAAGGGCATGCGCCTGCAGACCGATCCGACCGTGATCTACGGCATGGGCGACAGCTATGTCGGCAACATCACCCGCGCCGACCTGCAGCGCCAGAACGCCTACAACACCTACGTGATCGACGGTCTGCCGCCGACGCCGATCGCCATGCCCGGGCGCGGGTCGCTGGAGGCGGCAGTCCACCCGACGCCCGGCGATGCGCTCTACTTCGTGGCCAAGGGCGACGGTTCGCACCAGTTCTCGCGCACGCTCAGTGAGCATAACGCTGCGGTCAGGCGCTATATCCTGAATCGCGACTGACCGGGCGGCGCTACCCGGGACTCGCCGCCCCCGCGGGCGGCCTTTTTTTCCAGCACGAGATCAGCACGAGACGACCGCATGAGCGCACAAGCAAAGCAGCAGTCACGCGGGCGCTTCATCACGCTCGAGGGTGGAGAGGGCGTCGGCAAGACGACCAACGTCGGCGTGGTCTGCGACTGGCTCACCAGTCGTGGCATAGAGGTGGTGCGCACCCGTGAGCCCGGTGGCACCTCGGGCGCGGAGGCGATCCGCGAGCTGCTGCTCGACCCCGAACGCGACGAACCCTGGGACGAGAGCGCCGAGCTGCTGCTGGTATTCGCCGCCCGCGCCCAGCATCTGGCGCGGCGTATCCGCCCGGCGCTGGCGCGCGGTGCCTGGGTGGTGTGCGACCGCTTCACCGATGCGACCTTCGCCTATCAGGGCGGTGGGCGCGGTCTCGATCCGACGCGTATCGCCACCCTTGAGGGGTTGGTGCAGCAGGGGCTCGAACCCGATCTCACGCTGCTGCTCGATGTGCCCCTGGAGATCGCGGCGCAGCGGGTCAGCGGCCGTGGTGGTGAGCGTGACCGCTTCGAGCGCGAGCGTGAGAGCTTCTTCGAGGCGGTGCGTGAGACCTATCTCGCCCGTGCCCAGGCGCAGTCGCGCTTCGCGGTGATCGACGCCACCCCGCCGCTACCCGAGGTACGCGACGCCATCGAGCAGTGCCTCGCTTCAAGGGTGGCACCATGGCTATGAATCCCGCTCCCGCGGCGGCGCGGGTTGCCGAGCCCATGCCCTGGCAGCGTGAGCGCTGGCGCCGGCTGACCCAGCTCCAGGACAGCGGGCGCCTGCCGCACGCGCTGTTGATCTCGGGCCCCCACGGTATCGGCAAGCAGCCGCTGGTGGAGGCGCTGATCGCGCGCACCCTGTGTCGCAACCCGGGCGAGATCGCCTGCGGCGAGTGCCACGGCTGTCGCATGCTGGCAGCGGGCTACCACCCCGATCTGCTCAGTGTCGCGCCGGTGGAGAAGTCGCGTCAGATTCGTATCGATGCCATTCGCCAGGTCAATGGCTTCGTCTCCCAGACGGCGCAGCAGGGCGGCTACCGGGTGATTCGCATCGAACCGGCGGAAGCGATGAACGTGGCCGCTTCCAACGCACTGCTCAAGAGCCTGGAGGAGCCGGGCGAGCGTACGCTGTTCGTGCTGGTGTCGGATATCGCCTCGCGGCTGCTGCCGACCATTCGCTCACGCTGCCAGCACTGGAACCTGGCCACGCCGCCCGCTGCCGAGGCCGAGCGCTGGCTGGGCGAGCGTCTCGGGGATACCGAAGAGGCCACGTTCTGGCTGCGTGTCGCCGGCGGGCTGCCGCTGCTCGCCGAGGAGCTGGCCGGCGCCGAGGCGCGCCAGCTGCGCCAGGAGCTGCGCGAGCTGTTCGATTCGCTGGTGCGCGGCGGCGAGCCGGTGGGGGAGGCGGCGCGGCTCGATGCCCAGGCGCTCGATCGCGTACTCTGGTACGGCATCGCCTGGCTCGAGGATCTGATTCGCCTGGGTCTCTCCGGCGACAGTCGCCGGGTGCGCAACAGTGATCTGCTGCCGCTCTACCGTCAGGCGGTCAAGAACGCCCGCGTGCGGGACTGGTTCCGGCTGCTGGATTACGCCCGCGAGCAGCGTCGGCTACTGGCGGCGGGAGGCAATCCCAATCCGCAGCTGGTGATGGAGGCGTGGCTGATTCGCTGGTCGGCTCTGCTGAGGTCCTGAGACGTCGGGGCGTGCCTCGAGGGGGGCGAGTGCCGCTGTTGTCGAGTGGCGCCATGCGGCCGCTCAAGGGGCTTGCATGATCTCGCGGAGGGTGTTTTTGCTCATCCTGCTGAGGGCTGTTTTCCTCACCCCGCTGAGGGCGTTTTTCCTCATCCCGCTGAGGGCTGTTTTCCTCACCCCGCTGAGGGCTCTTTCCATGACTTTGCCGAGGGCACTGCCATGAGGTCACACAAAGCACTGTCGCTGACCATTCGCGACGACGATACCCTGCACAGTGCCTATCTGGCGTGGCTGGCTCGCGGTGGGCTGTTCGTGCCCACCGAGCAGCGCTACAGCCTGGGCCAGCGGGTCTATCTACTGGTCACGCTGCCCGGCGCCCAGGAGCGCCTGCCGGTGGAGGGGGAAGTGGTGTGGTTGACGCCCGCCGGCACCGCTGACCGGCTCGCCGGTATCGGCGTGCACTTCGGCGCCGACGGTCAGGACCTGCGCGAGCGTATCGAGGCGCGGCTCAAGGCGCATCCGTCGCCGCCGGCACTCACCCGCCATACGCTCTAGGCGGCGCCCGCTCTCTAGATCGGATAGTCAACGCCGGCGCACGCGGACCGGTTGTCTCAAAGAGCTCATCATTACCGTTTTCTGGATATCGTCATGTTCGTAGACTCCCACTGCCACCTCGACCGCCTCGATCTGACGCCCTACGCCGGCGATCTCGGCGCTGCCCTCGACGCGGCGCGCGCGCGGGGCGTGCAGCGCTTCCTGGCCATCGCCACCACCCTGGAGAGCGCGCCCGAGCTGGCGGCACTGACGCGCGAGCATGCCGATGTCGACATCGCGCTCGGCCTGCATCCGCTGCAGGCAGTGTCACAGGAGCCCGACGCTGCAGAGATCGCTGACTGCGCCGAGCGCCATTCGGCGGTGGCCATCGGCGAGACCGGGCTCGACTTCCACGTCGACAGCGTGCCGCACGAGCGCCAGCGCCGGCGTTTCGTGGCCCATCTGGAGGCGGCGCGGGCGCTGGAGTTGCCGGTGGTGGTACACACCCGGGAGGCGCGCGAGGAGACGCTGGCGCTGATCCGTGAGCATGGAGACCCGGCGGTGGGTGGCGTGCTGCACTGCTTCACCGAAGATCTCGACATGGCGCGCGAGGCGGTGCGCCTGGGTTACTACATCTCGCTCTCGGGCATTGTCACCTTCGCCAGCGCTGACGCGCTGCGTGAGGTGGCCCGCCGGCTGCCGCTGGATCGCCTGCTGATCGAGACCGACAGCCCCTTTCTGGCCCCGGTGCCTTATCGCGGGCGGGCCAACGAGCCACAGTGGGTGGTGGAGGTCGCCGAGTGTATCGCCGAGGTGCGCGGCATCAGTGTCGACGAGGTGGCGATGCAGACCCGGGCCAACTTCTATCGGCTGTTCCCGGGCTGCCATCAGGAAGATGCGCAGCACATCAACCCCTTTGTGTGAGGCGCGAGCGCGTTCGTCCAGGGTTTGTCCGCAAAGTCAGCGAGCGCAGGTAGTTTTCGTACAAAGCCTATCCACCGTCACTCTCATCAGGAGCCGCCCCATGCGCCTGGATACGCTATTCCATCAGCTCGACGCCCGCGGCGTGCCGCCCCTCGACCAGTGGGACCCGGCGTTCTGCGGTGAGATGGATCTGCTGATCACCGCCGGTGGCGAGTGGATTCACGAGGGGGCGCCGATTCGCCGCCCTGAGCTGGCACGCCTGCTGAGCAGCGTGCTGCGGCGCGAGAGCGACGGCGACTACTACCTGGTGACCCCGGCCGAGAAGCTGCGTATTCGGGTCGAGGATCGCCCGCTGCTGGCGATCGATGCCGACGCGGATGCCGATGGCTGGTCTATCGCTCTGCAGTGGGGTGAGCGGCTGCGTCTAGGGGAGGCACATCGCCTGCAGCTGGCGCCCGACCCCCAGGGCGAGTGGCGGCCGGCGCTGCCGGTGCGCCACGGCCTCGAGGCGCGGTTGCATCGCAATCTCTACTACCGGCTGATCGAGAGCGCCGAATGGCGCGGAGCCGAGCTGGGGCTCGACAGCGACGGGGTGTGGCAGCCCCTGGGCCGGCTGGCGGAGGGTGAGGAATGAGCGAGGCCACGCACGCCGACGTCGCGCTCAACCGTGGCGCGGCGCTGACCGCCGAACAGCGGGCGGTGGTCGGCCACGTCAGCGGCCACGCCCGGGTGGCGGCGGTGGCCGGCGCCGGCAAGACCACCACCCTGGTGCAGCGGGTACTTCATCTGCTCGCCAGCGGTGAGTCACCACGGCGCCTGCTGGTGCTGATGTTCAACCGCGCGGCGCGCGACGACTTCCGTGACAAACTGGCGCGGCAGGCGCCGGCGGGGGTGGCGCTGCCCGAGGTGAGAACCTTTCACTCGATTGGTCATCGCCTGACCCAGAGTCTGACCCGCTGGGGCTTTCTGCCGCCGCGGCAGCTATTGCAGGCCGACTGGCAGCACGAGCGGCTGCTGCGCCAGGCGGTGGCCCAGAGCCTCGCCCAGGCCGACGCCGAAACCCAGGAGGGGGCGCTGGAGGCCGAGCGGGTAGAGGCCTTCGCCCAGTTCTGCGATCTGGTCAAGGCCGAAATGGCCGACCCCGCGGCGCTGTTCGAGCGCCTCGACTACACCCCGGGCGAACGTCACTTCATCGAGGCCTTCGCCATCGCCGAGTCGCTGCTCGAGGCGGCCGGCAGCATCACCTATGCCGATCTGCTCTACCGTCCGCTGCGCTGTCTCGAAGCCGAGCCCGAGGCGCGGCGGCGGGTTCAGGGCTATCTCAATCACGTCATCGTCGACGAGTACCAGGACATCAACGAGTCGCAGCTGCGACTGTTGAAGCTGCTGGCCGGGGAGCAGGCGCAGGTGATGGCGGTGGGCGACGCCAACCAGTGCATCTACGAGTGGCGTGGGGCCCGCGCCGACGCCATGCTGGCGCGCTTCGATGGTCTGTTCGGGGCCGCCAGCGACTATCCGCTCTCCTACACCTTCCGCCACGGCCATGCCCTGGCGCTGGCGGCCAACCATGCGATCCGCGGCAACGCCCAGGGCAGCGATCAGCTGTGTCTGGCCGCGCTGGGCAATCCGCAGACACGGCTCGGCAGCGGCGTGGGTGCTGCGGCGCTGCTCGACGAACTGGGCCGCTGGCAGGCGGCCGGCCGTCGCCACGACGAGGCCTGCGTGCTGGTGCGCAGCTGGTCGCTGTCGGTCTCGGTACAGCTGCAGCTGCTGCGCGCGGGCATTCCGTTCCGGCTGGCTCAGGAGTCGCGCTTCGTCTTCCGCCTGCCGCTGGTCCAGGCGCTGGCCGGCTATCTGCAGCTGGCGCGGGAGCCACACCGCCTCCAGGATCCGGGGCATCTGGGGCTGCTGTTCTCGCAGCCCACGACCTTCGTCGCCCAGGAGCGCGTGCGGCGGCTATGCGAGGCGCTCGCCGCGACCCAGCAGTGGCCGCGGCGGGAGGATCCGCTACTGGCAGGGCTCAAGCCCGGCCAGCGGCGCCACCTCAAACGCCGATGGCAGCTGCTGTGCGAGCTGCCGCGGCTGGGCAACTGGCCGCCGGCGAAGCTGCTGGCCCATGTGATCGAGGCGATCGACGCCGAGAAGGTGCTGCGGCGCTCGGCCTCGCGGCGGGAAAAGGCGGACGACGACGTGCGCCTGCTCGACGTGCTGATCGAACAGGCCGGCGAGCTGGCCAACGACCCCGATGCCTTCATCGAGCTGCTGCGCAATCCGGTGGAGAACCGCCCCGATGGCGTGCTGATCAGTACCGTGCATGGGGCCAAGGGGCTGGAGTGGCCGCTGGTCATGCTCTGGGGCCTCAACGAAGAGGATTTCCCCCATTTCAGCCGTGACAATCCGCTCTCGCCCCAACGCTTGGAGGAGGAGCGTCGGCTCTACTATGTCGCGATGACCCGGGCCCGTGAGCGGCTGCTGCTGCTGCACGATGGCGGCGAACATCGCCCCAGCCGGTTTCTCGCCGAGAGCGCAGTGGCGGAGTGCGAGCGCGTCGGTCAGGCGCTGGCCAGCCAGAGTGAGGCGAGTGTCAGCGTCAGCGAGCCAGCGCTGGTTGCGCGCTATCTCGAGCGTGTCGGCTGCCAGCTGACGCTGACGCCTGTGCGCGAGATGGCCACTGTCGCGCCGGCAGCGGGCTGGCAGGTCGGCGAGCGGCTCCACCACGCCAACTTCGGCGCCGGCGAGGTGGTCATGGTCGAGGGTGACCCCGCCGATCCGGTGATCGAGGTGCGCTTCGAGGGTGCCGGGCGGCGCCGGCTGATCGCCTCGCGGGCCCCCTTGGCGCGGATCGCCTGAGTCGACTCGACAGCGAGTGCGGTACGGCGCAGCATGGGGTGACTCCCATGCCTGAGGCGTTGCGCCATGTCGGTACTGATCACCCCCGAAGCACTCGAAGCCCAGCTGCAGACCTCCCAGCCGCCACTGCTGCTCGATTGCCGTGCCTTTCGTCAGGACAGCGCCAAGGCTGCCGTGACCCTGCCAGGTAGCCGCCGCTTCGATCTCGAACGCGACATGTCGGCAGCATCCGGCGCCGGCGGCCGCCATCCTTTGCCGTCACAGGCGGACTTCACGGCGACGCTTTTGCGTCTCGGCGTGACGCCTGGGCGAGCCGTGGTGGTGTTCGACGATCAGGGTGGCCGGCTGGCAGCGGCGCGGGGCTGGTGGATGCTGGCGTGCTGGGCGGGGCACCCGGATGTGCGCGTGCTCGATGGTGGCATTCAGGCGTGGCAGGCGGCGGCGGGGGAGACGGTACCCCTGGCGCCGAACGAGGTATCGCGTGAGGCGGCGGCCGGTGCCACGGCCTGGCAGCCCGACTACCACGACACGGCCTGGATCGGGCTGGAACGGCTGGCGGCTGAGGGAGGTCAGTTGATCGACGCCCGGGCTGCCTCGCGCTTCCGCGGCGAGGAGGAGCCCCTCGACCCGGTGGCCGGTCATATCCCCGGCGCCCTGTGTCACCCCTGCGCCGACAATCTTGCCGCCGATGGCTGCTTCCAGTCACCGGCAGCGCTGGCCGCGACCCTGCCCCAGGGAGAGCGGCTGACCGCCTACTGCGGCTCCGGGGTGACCGCGTGCCACAACATCCTCGCCTATGCGGTGGCCGGCCTGGCGCTGCCGCGGCTCTATGTCGGCTCCTGGAGCGAGTGGATCGAGGATGCCGGACGTCCCGTGGCCACCGGCCCCGCCTAGGCAGGGCCGGCAACGCAGTGCGCTGGTCGGCGTTTCCGATCGAGCCTGGCGACTCCCGCTGCGGGCCTGGCCCGGCCCGCATCACATATTGGGGTAGTTGGGGCCGCCGCCGCCCTCCGGTGCCACCCAGGTGATGTTCTGTGCCGGGTCCTTGATATCGCAGGTCTTGCAGTGGATGCAGTTCTGGAAGTTGATCTGGAACCGCGGGCCGTCGCTCTCCTCGACCACCTCGTAGACGCCGACCGGGCAGTAGCGCTGTGCCGGCTCGGCGTATTCGGGCAGATTCTTGTCGATGGGAATGCTGGGATCCGTCAGGCGCAGATGGCAGGGCTGATCCTCGTCGTGATTGGTGTTGGAGAGGAACACCGAGGAGGGCTTGTCGAAGGAGAGCTTGCCATCCGGCTTGGGGTAGTCGATGCGAGTTGCCTCGGTGGCGGGGGTGAGGCGGTAGTCCGGCGTGGTGTCGTGCAGCGTGGGCAGCTTGCCGCCCCCGAGCAGTTGATCGACGAAGTAGTAGGCACCGCCACCGAGGGTACCGTAGCGATGGACCGCCGGGCCGAAACTGCGGCTGGCCTGCAGCTCCTGCCACGCCCAGCTCGACTCCCACGCCTGGGTGAAGGCGGTGAGTTCGCGGCCCCCGGCATCATCCTCGGCGAGGGCCTCGAACACGCTCTCGGCGGCGACCAGACCGGACTTCATCGCCGTGTGGATGCCCTTGATCTTGGCGAAGTTGAGCGTGCCGGCGTCACAGCCGAGCAGCAGTGCCCCGGGCATGGTCATCTTGGGCAGGCAGTTGGCACCGCCCTTGGCGATCGCCCGCGCGCCGTAGGCGACCCGCTTGCCGCCCTCCAGGTAGCGCTTGAGCTGCGGGTGGTGCTTGAGACGCTGGAACTCGTCGAACGGCGACAGATAGGGGTTGCGATAGCTCAGGTCGACGATCAGTCCCACCATTACCTGATTGTCGTCGCCATGGTAGAGGAACCAGCCGCCGTGGCCGTCGCCGCCGGCCGCCTTGTCGGTGAGTGGCCACCCGGAGCCGTGCACCACCAGGCCCGGTTCGTGCTGCTCGGCGGGCACGTCCCACAGCTCCTTGAAGCCGATGGCATAGTGCTGCGGGTCGCGGCCGGCGGCGAGATCGAAGCGCTCGATCAGGCGCTTGCCGATATGCCCGCGGGCGCCTTCGCAGAACAGCGTGTACTTGGCGCGCAGTTCCATGCCCGGCATGTAGTTGGCGGTCTCGCTGCCGTCGGCGGCCACGCCCATGTCACCGGTGATGATGCCGCGCACGATTCCATCGTCGTCGACCAGCGCCTCCTGGGCGGCGAAACCGGGGAAGATCTCCACCCCCAGGGCCTCCGCCTGCTCACCCAGCCAGCGGCACAGGTTGCCGGCGCTGATGATGTAGTTCTGGGTATCATGACCCACGTTGTGCAGGCTCTTGGGCACCAGCGCGCCGGGCAGCTTCTGCGCCTTTTCCGCATCCTTGAGCAGATAGAGATCGTCACGCGTGACCGCGGTCTTCAGCGGTGCGCCGCGTTCGGCCCAGTCGGGGAAGAGCTCGGCCAGGGCGCGCGGCTCGAGCACGGCACCGGAAAGGATGTGGGCGCCGACCTCGGAGCCTTTCTCGACCACGCACACGGAAAGTTCGCGCTCCGCCGCCTGGGCCTGCTGCATCAGTCGGCACGCCGCCGCCAGTCCGCTCGGACCCGCACCGACGATGACGACATCGAAATCCATGGATTCGCGTTCCAAACCGGTTCCTCCTTGCTAGCGCTACGGTATTGTCGGCCCGGCCTTTGCCCCGGCCGCGACCTGTTATAGGGGTGCTGCCCGCGCGCCTCGATGTTATGACGTCGCGCGCTTTGCTTATGCCAAGGCGCGGCTTCGGGCCGCGCTCGATAATGGGCTATCATCGCACTTTTCCGCCGTCGTTGTCCCTGATCCGGCCCCGCCGCCGCGGGATGGGACCACTGGCGGATTGACCCCGGCCACGTTTGACGCGAGTCTGTTGCGCGTCAATCGGTTCGGCGGAAGTATCGCGCGTTCGCGTGATGGTGAGGTTTTGTCTGTAGCCCTGTCAGTGCGCGCTTCCGCCCTCTTGCCGATCTTTTCTTCAGCCTGCGAGGACATCCATGAAAGTACTCGTCGCGGTCAAACGCGTCATCGACTACAACGTCAAGATCCGCGTCAAACCGGATCACTCCGATGTCGATCTGACCAACGTCAAGATGGCCATGAACCCGTTCTGCGAGATCGCCGTCGAAGAGGCGGTGAGACTCAAGGAGCAGGGCGTGGCGAGCGAGATCGTCGCGGTCACCGTCGGTCCCAAGGCCGCGCAGGAGCAGCTGCGCACGGCGTTGGCGCTGGGTGCCGATCGCGCCATTCACGTCGAGACCGAGGCGCGGGTCGAGTCGCTGGCCGTGTCCAAGCTGCTCAAGGCGGTGGTCGACGAGGAGCAGCCGGATCTGGTGATCCTGGGCAAGCAGGCGATCGACACCGACAACAACCAGACCGGCCAGATGCTGGCGGCACTCTCCGGCATGCCCCAGGCCACCTTCGCCTCTGCGGTCACTCTCGACAACGGCGAACTCCACGTCACCCGCGAGATCGACGGCGGCCTGCAGACGGTGGCGCTGACGCTGCCGGCAGTGGTCACCACCGATCTGCGTCTCAACGAGCCGCGCTACGCCAAGCTGCCCGACATCATGAAGGCCAAGAAGAAACCGCTCGAGAGCAAGACGCCGGAAGCGCTGGGCGTCAGCGTCGAGAGTGGGCTCAAGCTGCTCGGGGTCGAGACCCCGGCCGAGCGCAAGGGTGGTGTGAAGGTCGGCTCGGTGGATGAGCTGGTGGAGAAACTCAAGACCGAAGCGAAAGTGCTTTGAAGGGAGCGGCAGGCATGAGCATTCTGATTCTCGCCGAACAGCATGATGGCGAACTGGCGGCGGGCACGGCGCATGTGGTCGCCGCGGCACGGGCGATCGGTGGCGACATCGACGTGCTGGTGGCCGGCGAAGGGGTCGACGCCGTGGCCCAGGCCGCTGCCGGCCTCGACGGTGTGCGCCGGGTGCGGGTGGCCGACGACGCGGTCTATGCGCATCAGCTGGCAGAGCCGCTGGCGGCGCTGCTGGTGGCACTGGCGGATGACTACACCCATGTGCTGGCGGCCTCCACTACCACCGGCAAGAACGTGCTGCCGCGTCTGGCGGCGCTGCGCGACGTGGCCCAGATCTCCGACATCCTCGAGGTCGTCAGCGACGACACCTTCAAGCGGCCGATCTACGCCGGCAACGCCATTGCTACGGTGCAGTCGAGCGATCCGCTCAAGGTGATCACGGTTCGTACCACCGCGTTCGACGCCGTGGCGGACGGTGGCAGTGCCGCCATCGAACCCGTCGCCGCCGACGTGAGCAATGCCAGCAGCCGGTTCATCGGTGAAGAGCTGGCCCAGAGCGATCGCCCTGAGCTGGGCAGCGCCAAGATCGTCATCTCCGGCGGCCGCGGCATGGGCAGCGGCGACAACTTCAAGCTGCTCGAAGGGATCGCCGACAAGTTGGGCGCTGCCATCGGTGCCTCCCGGGCGGCGGTCGACGCCGGTTTCGTGCCCAACGACATGCAGGTGGGGCAGACCGGCAAGATCGTCGCGCCGGAGCTCTACATCGCGGTGGGTATCAGCGGTGCGATCCAGCACCTGGCCGGGATGAAGGACTCCAAGGTGATCGTGGCGATCAACAAGGACGAAGATGCGCCGATCTTCCAGGTCGCCGACTATGGTCTGGTCGGCGATCTGTTCGAGATCCTGCCGGCGCTGGAGCAGAAGCTGTAACCCGCGCCTCGTCTCGATCCGAGCCGGCGCCCCAGGGCGCCGGCTTTTTCATGCGCGTGATGTGGTCAGCGTAGATGGCCGAAGTGCGCCGCTGCCGAGTGGCATGCGAGGTCGGACGCCAGGGAAGACCATCAGTGGGATGACTTGGCATCCTCCGGCAGCAGTTCTCTTGCCATCTCCATGGCTTGTTCACGTGAAGCCGCGAGCAGTAGCGGGTAGCCCCAGAACTTGGGAAAAACGGCGGCAAAGGGCTTGAAGCCAAGGCGTTTTGCCGAGCTGGGTTCGATCAGAATCATGGCCAGTACCAGCCTGCGTAATTCGGCCTTGTGCTGTTTCATCCAGAGCGCAGTGCGTTTCTTCTCTTCCGGGGAGTGTTCGTGCTCTTCCGTCGGTGCGCTATCGCTCAATAGTATGAAGGGTTTGCCGCGCTGCAGATTGGCCTCGAATTCGGCGAAGTCCTCCTGGTGATCATGTCCGGGCTCCTGCGTAAAACGCATCCAGACCAGGGGGAAGTCAGAACTATCCATCGACATGGCTGGCTCCTTGGCTTTTGAGGCCGCGCCAGGTATTCGCAATGGCGAACACGCCTGGCAAGGTAATGAAGAAAACGGCTGAGAAGGCGATGTACCAACCGTCGCGCAATCCGTCGGCGATCCCGCCGAAGGTATTCAGTACGACCATCGCGGTGCCGAGGATCAGCGCCGCCCACTGCGCCCTGCGGGTTCCGATCAGCGCGAGCAGCACCGTGACGATCCAAGACCCATAGAACGCGCAAAACACCCACAGGACGTCTGGCTCGAAGGTGATCGCCGGATTCGCTCCCTCTACTCCTACCCAGTCGTTGACGTAGAAGAACAGCTGAAAGGTGACAAAGAGCACGGCACCTACGGCAGTGGTCAGCCAGAACAGGGCCATCTTGTTCGGGTTGTTCGTGGCCAGCGCTTGTGGCCGGCTCAAAGGGGAGTGAAGGGACATGAGGTCTCTCTCGATAATCGATGGTTGGCTATCCGCGGATAGCCGCGGCTGAAACGTTCGCCAGTCGGTAGATCAGTAGCGGTAGTCCAGCGTCACCATCACATTGCGTGGCGCGCCATATCCCACGGTGTCGAAATCGCCTTTCTGTAGCGCGTACTTCTTGTCGAATACGTTATTGACGTTGACGGCCACGTCGGTGTGCTGGGTGATGGCGTAACGCCCCATCAGTGATACCAGTGCGTAGGAGCCCTGTTCCCCGCCCAATGAGCTGGTGCCGGTATTGGCCGCCTGGTAGAAGCGGCTTTGCCACTTGACGCCGCCGCCGAGCGTCAACGGGTGCCACGCGCCGGGCAGCTGGTAGGTGGTGAAAAGCTGGGCCGTGGTCCGCGGGAGCTGCGAATTCAAACGCTCGCCATTGCCATCCTGTGCGGTGAAGTGGGCAATACCCGCGTATAGGTTCCAGCCAGGCGTCAGTTCGCCCTGGAGATCCAGCTCGATCCCGCGGGATTTCGTCCCATCGGCGCCGGTATAGGCCTGGCTGCCGCCTGGCGTGTAGGTACCGGCGACCTGCTGTGCCGCGTTATCCAGCTTGGTCTCGAACAGGGCCATCGACGCATTCAGGCGCCCCTCGAGGTAAGCACCTTTGAGGCCGATTTCTGTGGTTTTCCCCTTGGACGGCGTGAGTACGTTGCCGTTGCTGTCCCGATAGTCGGTTTGCGGATTGAATAGGCGCGTGTAGCTCAGGTAGGTCGAATAGGTCTCGTCGATGTCGTAGACCAGGCCGGCATAGGGGGTGAATTCAGCGTTTTTTTCGTAGTGCAACGACGTACCGTTGACGCTGTCGTCGATGTCGTAGTGGCTGAATCGACCGCCGATGATGAGTGTCAGGGGATCGGCCAGCGAAAACCGGGCAGCGCTATAGACACCGCTCTGCTTGATGCGGGTGTGTTTCGGTATCGCAGCCATGGCATCGAAGTCAGGGCGGGGGAAGGCGGGGCTCAGGGTATAGACATTGACCGGCGCGGTGCCGGCATAGAAGGGCGCAATGTCCTTACCGCTGGACGTGCGGCGGGAACTCGTCGCTCCGATCACCAGTTCGTGCTGGCGGCCCAACAGGTCGAAGGGGCCGTTTGCCATGACGTCTAAGGTGTTTTGACGGCTGTGTCCTTCGGATGCCAGCGCAGCCGGATAGGCGCCGTTGGGAAAGGTGCCCAGTCCCGTGGTGCGATCGGGGCGGCCGATCAGGCCGAGCAGTTCGGCATCCTGTTCTGTACGGTACTGGTTGGCGATGGCACGGAGGTTCCAACCGTTGTCGAAGCGATGCTCGATCTCGGCAAACGCCGTCTTGTGGGTGTTGTCCCAGTGGCTCCACTCCTGCGCGTAGTTCTTGCCGCGAGAGTACGCTGCCTGCGTACCGTCGCTGAACCATAGCGGTAGACCGCCCCAGGTGGAGCCTTTCGGCGTGATGTCCTGGTAGGCATAACCCAGACTCAGCGTCGTCTCTTCGTTCAGGTCTGCCTCGATGATGCCGTAGAAGCCTTGCCTCTTCGGCTTGTAACCGTCGAGGTAGGCGTGCCCGTCCTGATATGTCCCCACCACGCGGGCGCGAACACGGCCGTCCTCGGTCAACGGCGTCGAGATGTCGGCCATGCCGCGATGGGTATCCCAGCTGCCCGCCCCGAGCGAGGCAGATGCCGAGAAGTCACGGGTCGGTCGTTTGCGCACCAGGTTGATGGCGGCGGAGGGGTTGCCGGTGCCGGTCAGTAGGCCGGAGCCGCCCCGCACGACCTCGACACGATCATAGAACGCGGTATCGATAGAGCCGATGCCGCTGCCGTTGACGATACCACCGACCTCGGTGGGGATACCGTCGTACTGCACGTTGTTGATCAGGAAGCCACGGGAATAGAAACTCGAGCGTTCGCTGTCGGACTGGTAAGACTCGATGCCCGTGGTGTTCTCCAGCACCTCCTGCACTGAATTCAACTGCTGATCATCCATGCGCTGGCGCGTGATCACCGTCACCGCCTGGGGCGTTTGCCGCAGGGAGAGCGGCAGGTGCGTCGCCGCCGCTGTCTCGCCGGTGGTGTAGGCGCCAGTGCCCTCGGTGGTCGCCATATCCCTGCGGCCCTGGATGGTGATGTCCGGCAAGCTCATCTCCGCTCGAGACGTTTTTCCCGACTTGGGTGGGGGCTGCCCTGATTCGGCAGCGAGGGCGCCCTGCGCGCTGATGAGGGCTGCGGCAGCCACCGCCGAGCCCAGCACGGTACGGGGCATGCGCCAGGTGGCGCTCTTGTACGGCCCAGCCAGATGAGGATGAGCGGCGGGCTCTGGGTGCCTATCGGTTGGCCAGCGGGAGGGGGCAGCAGGTGTGAACGAAGGCATCAATAAGTCTCATTTGCATTTGGATGCCGTATTTAACAATGGAGTCAGAGAGTAGTCATGGCGAAACCCGGCCAGATTGTTATTCAGTCAGGCCAAATGTAATGAGCGTTAACAGAATGGCCGTCATGAAAAATAGTCTGGCTGATTTTCGTCATTCCGTATCGGGGGGCGTGGCGTCAGGGAGCACGATGCCGGGCGTGGAGGCCCTTGCCGCGCCGCTCAGGCGATCCGAGAGGTAGCGTGCCGGCGGCTTGCCCACCGCCTTGCGGAACATGGTGACGAAGCCGCTGGCGTTTTCATATCCCAGCTCCATCGCCACACGTTGCACGCTTTCCCCCCGGGTCAAACGTTGAAGCGCGAGAATGACATGCAGCTGCCGACGCCAGCGCCCGAAACTCATGCCAATGTCGTGCAGCAGAAGACGGCTCATGCTGCGTTCGCTCATGCCAATTCGCGTTGCCCAATCGGCCTTGGCGGTTTTGTCCGTGGGGTCGGCCAGCAGCATTCCCGTGAGGCGGCGCAATCGAGGGTCGCGCGGCATGGGCAGATGCAGGTCTTCCACCGGTGCCGCCGCCAGCTCATCGAGCAGGGCGGCAATCAGCCGCTCTTCCCGCCCCCCCGGTGGGTAAAGCGCGGGAAAACCGGCCGCCCTGAGTAGCAGCTCGCGCAGTAGTGGCGATACCGAAATCGTGCAGCAGGTCGTCGGCAGGTCCGGGGTCGCGTCAGGCTCGACGAACAGGCAGTAGCACTCCGTTTCACCTGCCCCGCGTGCCGAATGGGGCAGGTCTCCGGGTATCCAGATGGCGCACTGCGGCGGCACGATCCAGACGCCGTCTTCGACTTCGCAGTTGAGGATGCCGCGCGCCGAGTAAATGAGCTGTGCCTTGCGGTGCTGATGCCGCGCATTTTCCCAGTCCGCTGACACCGACTTGGCACTCAGGGCCACAACGGCCCGCGATAGGCTGTCGACATCCCACGCTACGCTGAGGTCGGTGATGGTCATGTTCGACATGATGGGTAGAGACCTGGATGGCAGAGGAGGCGCTGGCCTGACTGAAAAATATCATGAGCAACTTGTGCAATGACGTCCAGCCATGACGCAGTCAGGGGGAGGATTGATCATCTCGGCCCTCCTTGAGCGCTGAGCCAGGCGTCTCCTGAGCGGCAGAGGCGCTCTTTATGCCGCTCCCCAAGTCTGGCGTACGCAGGTCCCATGGACTGGTGGAGCCGGTGTGCGACGGGCGGGCGGCGTGGTCTGGATTCTGATTGATAATTGTTCTTGTTTGTACTAGGTTGTCGTCTCACTTTTCGCTGCCTTTGTCCCGCCCCAGGGGATCTGGCGGTGGCCGTCATGGCTTCAGGTCCATTCCCACGGCTTCAGGCCCATTCGCAAGGAGATAGCGTGGTGTTTCATTCCCCGCGGAAACGAAGCCACCGCCGTGTCACGGCGCTCTGCTTCGTCGCCGCGAGTCTCGCCGGCTTGGCCGCTCAGGCCCAGGCTCAGGACTCGCTCAGTCAGGCCAGCATCGAGGCACAGCAGACCCAGGCCGCGCTGCAGCGGCGTATCGACAGTGCCGACGACGCCACCCGCGAGGCCCTCGAGCGGCTGCGTCGCGCCACGCTTCAGGCGGATCGCCTGGAGAGCTACAACGCCGAGCTGGCGCCGGTGGTCGCGGATCAGGCCCGGCGCATCAAGGCGCAGCAACAGGCGCTGGCGCAGATCTCGACCACACGGGAAGCGCTGCCTGGCGAGATGCGCGAGATGGTCGAGCAGCTGCGCGGGATGATCGAGGCCGACATGCCGTTTCTGCGTCAGGAGCGCCTGGCGCGAGTCGATACCCTCGAGCAGATGCTCGCCAGCGATGAAACCTCACAGGCCGGGAAGCTGCAGAAGATCTTTTCGGTGTGGCGCACCGAGCTCGACTACGGTCGCCAGATGGACCAGTGGAGCGGCCCGCTGACGGGCGAGCGCGCGCCGGATGCGAAGGCCGGCAGCGACTATGCGCGCCAGGTCGACTACCTGCGGGTGGGGCGCACCGGTTTCTATTACGTCACTCCCGATGGCCACGCCGGTGGCGTATGGAAGGTTGCGAGCCAGCGCTGGGAGCCCCTCGATCGGGGCCAGATCGACGAGGTCCGCCGGGGGATTCGTATTGCCCGTGACCAGGCTGCGCCGGCGCTGCTGGCGTTGCCGGCCTCTATCAGTGTGGTGCCCGGGCAGTCGCCGGCGACGGCCGATGACAAGACGGCAGCGGGCACTCCCCGGGCAGATGCGCCCCAGGCGGATGTCCCGGCGCCAGAACAGGAACAGGAGTCGGCGTCATGACCATGGATATGCTCATGGCACGGGGACGGGCGGTGCTGGCCGCGCTGGTTCTGGCGGTGTTGATGGCGCCCCAGGCTCAGGCCCAGGAGTCGACACCCGCCCAGACCCAGGAGGCTCCCAAGAGCCAGGACAAGGCGGAGGCGCCGAATACGCTGCAGCAGGTGCTGGCGCGCTTCCAGGCCGACAGTCGCGAGGCCGAGGCGCGTGACGATGCGCGCCTGGCCGCGCTGGTGGATGACCGCCAGAAGCTCGAAGCCGCGGTAGCGGACGCCGAAAAACGGCTGTCGGCGGCCCAGGCAAAGCGCGAAAAACTGGAACAGCGCCAGCGCGAGCAGCGCCAGACGCTGGCCGCGTTGAATCAGCAGCGTGGCGGCGATGCAGCCGATATCGAAGCGGTGTCGCAGGTGATCAAGCAGCAGGCCGGCGAGCTGCGTGATGCCCTCAGCGACAGCTGGCTGACGCTGGGTGGCGCGGCGCAGCTGCCGCCGCGGCTGGACGATCGTGGGTTGATCGATATCGATACCCTCGACCGGCTGCGTGGCGATCTCGCTGCGCTGATCGCGGAGAGTGCCCGCGGCGTGAGCTTCCAGGCACCGGTGGCGGCGGCCGACGGCGATGTCCAGGTGCGTCCGGTGGTGCGTCTGGGTGACAGCGTGGCCTTCAGCCAGGGCGATCTGCTGGCGCGTGATACCGATGCCAAGCTGCCGCTCGATGTCTTCCCGCATACCCCCGGATATGTCCGATCGGCGCTGCGCGACTTTCAGGCCGGGCAGGGCGAGCGCTTCTTCTTCGATCCCACCGACGGTGAGGTATTGCAGGCGATCGCGCAGCAGCCCAGCCTGTGGCAGCGGTTCCAGCAGGGGGGCTACGTCGGCTACGTGATCGTGGGTCTTGGGGCCATCGGCCTGCTGGTGGCGCTGGCGCAGTACGTTTACCTGCTCCAGGTGAGTGCGCGCATGCGGCGTCAGTTGCGCGACCCCGAGCGGCTGCGTGACGACAACCCCCTGGGGCGGGTGCTGGGGCGCTTCGGTGCGCTGGGCCCGAGCCAGGCTCCGGAGGCCCTGGAGGCGCGCCTCGATGAGGCGCTGCTGGCGGAGCAGCCGCGCCTGGAGCGGGGCCAGCCGATCGTCAAGCTGATCGCTGCGGTGGCACCGCTGCTGGGGCTGCTGGGGACGGTCACCGGGATGATCATCACCTTCCAGTCGATCACCGTGTTCGGCACCGGCGACCCGCAGTTGATGGCCGGGGGGATCAGCCAGGCGCTGGTGACCACCGTGCTGGGTCTGATCACCGCGGTGCCGCTGCTGTTCGTCAATACCGCGCTGAGCAGCCGCAGTCGGCGGTTGGTCGGGCTGCTCGAGGGGCGCGCCAGTGCGGTCCTGGCCGAGCATCTGGAGGCCGCGGGCCAGGATCAGGAGAGCCATCGTGGCGTTCACGCTTGAACCGATCCGCTGGCTGATCGGCGCCGGCGGCGGAGTCCTGGTGGTGATCATGCTGGTTGCCATGGCGCTGTTCGCGCTGGCGCTGGAGCGTCTGATCTACTGGCGCGTCACCCACCGCCGTGCCCGCCGGGCGCTGATCGATGCCTGGATCCAGCGTCGCGACCACGTCAGTTGGAGCGCGCTCACCCTGCGTGAGGTGTGGACCCGTGAACTGCTGGCGCGCCTGCGCCAGCCGTTGCCGTGGCTCAAGCTGCTGGTGGCGGTGTGTCCGCTGCTGGGACTGCTGGGCACCGTGACCGGGATGATCCAGGTGTTCGACAGTCTTTCGCTCAGCGATAGTGGTCAGGCGCGGGCGATGGCCGACGGCGTTGCCCGCGCTACGCTGCCCACCCTGGTGGGCATGGCCGTGGCCGTGGTCGGGCTGCTGTTCGTGTCCCGACTGGAACAGATCATTCGGCGCGAGGATCAGCGACTGCACGATCGCATGGCCCGCGCGGTGGAGGATGCCCATGCGTAGACGGCGCCTGCGGGAAGCGAGCGACGATACCACCGGGATCGATCTGACCCCGATGCTGGATGTCGTCTTCATCATGCTGATCTTCTTTATCGTGACCACCAGCTTCATCAAGGAGAGCGGGGTGGAGATCGAGCGGCCGCAGTCGAGCGAGGCGACCGCACGCCCCGATACCCAGGTGCTGGTGGCGATCACCCAGGATGGCGCGGTCTGGGTCGACGGTGAGGCGGTCGATGCGCATCGGGTCGGCGCCAAGGTCGCCGCGCTGGTCTCCGGCAACGGTAGCGTGGTGGTTCAGGCCGATCGCCGCTCGACCACCGGACTGCTGCTCGAGGTGATGGATCGGATTCGCCAGGCCGGGGTCGACAACGTCGCCGTGGCGGCCAACCGGGATGCCGGCTGATGCGTAGGGTGGTAGGCGTGGTTGCCGGTGCTGCGCTGGCGCTGGTGCTGTTCTATTTGCTGGCACTGCTGGTGGCGCCGCCGGCACCGGACAACCAGGAGATCGTCAGCGCGGCGCCGATCGCCATGGTCGAGGCGCCGCAGCAGGCGCAGACGGCGCCGACGTCGAGTGCCGCGCCGCCACCGCCACCGCCGGCCGCACCACCGCCGCCACCGGCGGCTGCACCGGCTCCGGCGCCGACGCCCAGTCCGATCGCGGTACCCGAGCCTCAGGTGGCGCAGACGCAGACCCCGGCGCCGACCCTGGACGCCTCGCTACCCGAGCTGAGCGAGGCGCGGCCGACGCCCCAGCCAAAGCCTCAATCCAAGCCAGCACTGCAACCTCAGCCTCAGCCGCGGCCCGAGCCGAGCCCGTCGCCGGCGCCCAGTACGGCCCAGGCGCCGTCTTCGCAGCCAGCGTCGAGCAAGGGCACCCAGGCCTCACCGCGGGACGTCGGGCAGCTGCAGCCGACCAGTCGGGTCAATCCGACCTATCCGGCGCGGGCGCGGCGGCGCGGCATGGAGGGCTATGTCGAGGTCAGCTTCGTCATCCAGCCCGATGGCCGCGTGGACGGTGGCAGCCTGCGGGTGATCGACGCCGAGCCGGCCAATGTGTTCGACCGCGCGGTGGAGGAGGCGGTAGCACGCTGGCGCTTCCCGCCGGCGGACGACGTGCGCCGCGCCACCCAGCGTATCGAGTTCAAACTGCAAGGGTGACCATGGACGCGCCAGAGATTGCCACCACGTTGCACAGTACTACCCGAGCTTTCACTGCCGGCAAGCGCCGAGCCGGCTCGCGCCGTCTTGGCGCTACCTTGCTGCTGGCGCTGCTGGTGGCCACGCCGGCGCTGGCGGAGGGGCCGGCCCTGCGCGCCAGCATGATTGCGTCGCTCAAGACGCTGCAGCAGCAGCTGGCGGCGGGCGACAACGCCGCGGTGACGTCACGTGCCGAGGCCGCTGCGGCGCGTCTCGAGGGCGGCAATGCCGCCGATCGCTGGGCCCGGGCTCTGTTTCTGCAACTGGAAGCCAGCGCCCTGGCGCGCCAGGGCGAGAGTGCGGCCGCGGCGGCACGCCTGGCCACGGCCCGCGGCATCGCTGAGGTCCCGGCGGCGCGGCGGCTGGCCTGGCTGCGCCAGGAGGCGCAGCTGCGCCTTGCGGCCGGCCAGCGCGAGCGCGGCGCCGATCTGCTCACGCGCTGGGTCGAGGCCAGCGGTGGCGACGCCGAGTCGCGCTGGTTGCTGGTGCGCACGCGTGCCGCCCTGGGCGAGTGGCAGGCGGCGGCCAACTCGCTCGATCGCCTGCGCGCATCGGGTAGCGCCGCCTGGAACGACGCTCAGCGCCAGCTTGCCAGCACGGTCTATCAGCAGAGCGGACGCTTCGACGACGCCTTGGCGCTGCTCGGCGACGCCGCTGACTCGCCGGAGGTGTGGCGGCGCGCTGCGGGCCTTGCCCAGCGTGCCGGCGACCCCGGGCGGGCGGCGGCGATCTGGGAGAGCGGCTGGCGCCGTGGCGTGCTGACTCAGCCGCAGGATCTGGTGCAGCTGGCCGAGCTGCATATCGCAGGGGGGACGCCGGCCCGCGCGGGGGAGTATCTGGCGCGCTGGCTGGATGCTGGCCAGCTGCCGCGCTCGACCCGGAACCTGCGCCTGGAGGCGCAGGCGTGGACCGCCGCACGCGAACACGCCAAGGCGCTGGCGGCGTGGCGCGCGCTGGCCACCCGAACTGGCAGTACGGCGGACTGGCGCCAGTTGGCCGAGACCGCCTACGGCTGGGGCGAGTGGCAGGTGGTGCTCGACGCGCTGGGTCAGATCGTGCCCGCCGACGAAGTTTCCCAGAGCGAAGTGGCCCAGAGCGCCGTGGCCCAGAAGAGGGGCAGTGGTGTCTCGTCGGCGCAGGCTGCCCAGGGGCGCGACTGGCTGCTGATGGGCGTCGCCGCGGCCCAGCTGGAGCGGCCGCAACTGGCACGCCGGGCGCTCGAGCGTGCGGCGGCGGCGGGGGAGGCCCAGGCCCAGCAGTGGCTGAAGTCACTGGGCTGAAGAGCGGCGGTCTGCCCCGGCTGGCTGAATCGGTTGCCGGTGGCCGCTGACCCTCGACGACGCCCCGCAAGCCGGGGCGTCGTCGATTCTGTCGTTGCCAATCAGGTTGGCATCCACTCAGTCGAGATCGAAGTCGCTCCACACCGGAGCGTGGTCCGAGGGCTTCTCCATGCCGCGCAGTACGTAGTCGATACCGGCGGCGCGGGTGGCCTCGGCCAGCGGCTCGGTGACCAGGATGTAGTCGATACGCAGACCGCGCTTGGGCTCGCGATCGAACCCCTTGGAGCGGTAGTCGAACCAGCTGAACAGCTCGCTGCTGTCGGGATGGCACAGGCGGTAGCTATCTTTCAGCCCCCACCCCTTGAGCCGTTCTAGCCATTCGCGCTCTTCCGGCTGAAAGCTGGTCTTGCCCTCGCGCAGCCAGCGCTTGCGGTTCTCCTCGCCGATACCGATGTCGATATCCTGCGGTGAAATATTGAAGTCGCCCATGATGGCAAGGCGCTCGGCGGGGTCGTGGCGCGTATCGAGTAGTGTGCTGAGCCCGGCATAGAAGGCGCGCTTGTGCGGGAACTTGGTCGGGTGGGTGACGTTCTCGCCCTGGGGAAAGTAGCCGTTCCACACCGTCAGCGGGCGGCCGTCCGGCATTGCCAGCGTGGCACCGATCAGCCGCCGCTGGGCATCCTCGGGGTCGTCGGGCAGGCCGTAGTGGACCTGTTCCGGGCGCGCCTTGGTCATCAACGCGACGCCGTAGTGCCCCTTCTGGCCGTGGATGTGGACGTGATAGCCGAGGGCCTCGACCGCCTCGCGCGGGAATTCGCTATCCTGGACCTTGGTCTCCTGCAGCCCGATCACGTCCGGGGCATGGGTCTCCACCAGCGCTTCGAGCTGGTGCAGGCGGGCACGGATGCCATTGATGTTGAACGAGACCAGGCGCATCAGTCGGTATCCTCCTGGCTGGCATCGGATGTGTGCAGCGGCAGCGGCGCCACGCTCTGGCGCTTCAGCTTGCGCTCGGCCTGCGCCTTGCGCTGCTGATCCTTCTTGGCCACGTAGCGGCGCGACGAGGTGACCTCGTCGGGGTTGTCATGGCGCCAGCGGCGGTAATCCTTGCGCTTGCCAGTGCGGATGCTGACCTTGTCGGCCAGGGAGCGGGTCTTCTTTCTGCGAGTCATTCACGCGGCCTTTGCTAGCGGCGCCCACGGCCTGAGTGCCGGGGGCATTGTCGTCTCATGGCTCCATTCTAACAGGCGCCAAGGCGACTGACAGGCCGGGCTCGCCGCCCGGCTGGCGACGTCACGCACCCAGGCTGGTACACTAGGAGCTTGCCCGCGCCGACGCCGGGCCTCGGTGTGCCGCCAGCGGCGGTGCCGAGTGGCGGTGTCGGATCGAGCGCCAGCACTGCTTCGGCGGCTCTCCATATCCGCGCGGGCTTCATCGTCAATCGAATTCGGACATTCGTCATAATTATGAGTGAGTCGGACAACACCCAGGCACCGGCACAGAACCGCAGACCCAAGCGGCGTCGACGCAAGCCTCGTAAATCGCAGTCGCGTAACGCCACCGGCTGGTCGCTGGATCAGTTCCAAGTCGCGCCCGTGGCCGGCCGCTGGCGGTTCCACGATTTCGATCTGCCGCTGGCGCTGATGCGTGCCATCCACGCCGAGGGGTTCGAGTACTGCACCCCGATCCAGGCCGAAGCGCTGATGTACACGCTGCTCGGCGGCGACGTGGTCGGCAAGGCGCAGACCGGTACCGGCAAGACGGCCGCCTTCCTGATCTCGATGCTCGCCTACTTCCTCGAGGAGGAGGCGCCGGATGGTCAGCGCGCGGGGACGCCGCGGGCCCTGATCGTCGCGCCCACCCGCGAGCTGGCGCTGCAGATCGAAAAAGATGCCAAGGCGCTGGCGCGCTTCACCTCGCTCAACGTGGCGAGCGTGGTCGGCGGCATGGATTACCAGAAGCAGCGCGAGCAGCTGGTCAAGAACCTGGACATCCTGGTCGCCACCCCGGGCCGGCTGCTGGACTTCCAGCAGAAGCGCGACATCGATCTCTCCCAGGTCGAGGTGCTGGTGCTCGACGAGGCGGACCGCATGCTGTCGATGGGTTTCATCCCCGACGTCAAGCGCATCATCCGCTATACGCCCAAGCGTGAAGAGCGCCAGACCTTCCTGTTCTCGGCGACCTTCACCCCGGATATCCTCAGTCTTTCCGAGCAGTGGACCCACAAGCCGGCCCACGTCGAGATCGAGGTGACCACCGAGAATGCCGCCAATATCGACCAGCGCGTCTATCTGGTCAGCGACAGCGACAAGCGCAGACTGCTGATCAACCTGCTCAAGCAGGAGTCGATGGAGCGCGTGATCGTGTTCGGCAACCGCCGCGATCTGGTACGTGAACTCGATGGAACGCTGCGCGAAGCGGGCATCAACGTGGCGATGCTCTCCGGTGACGTGCCGCAGAACCAGCGCATCAGCACGCTGGAGAAGTTCCGTGACGGCGAGATCCAGGTGCTGGTGGCGACCGACGTCGCCGGGCGTGGCATCCATATCGAAGATGTCAGCCACGTGGTCAACTACACCCTGCCCGAGGATCCGGAGGACTACGTGCACCGTATCGGCCGTACCGGTCGCGCCGGCGCCAAGGGGGTCTCGATCAGCTTCGTCGGCGAGGAGGACGCGTTCTCTCTGCCCGAGATCGAGGCCTATATCAAGGACAAGCTGCCCTGCGAGCAGCCGCCGGAGTCGATGCTCGTCTAAGCCACCCCGATTGACCGCTCACCCCTGTGAGCGGTCACCCTGCCTTCCCCACACAGGCCGGCCTGCCCGGAACCCGCATGCTCGACGAGACGCTCAAGCAGGAGATTCAGGACGCCTATCGACGCACGCTCGAGGGCCTGGAGCTCACGCCCCGTTACGGCCAGCGGCTGATGATCGCGGAGATCGCGCGCACCCTGGCCGGGATCGAGCACGACGACCAGGGTCGGCGCACCTCCCAGGAGCACGTCTGCGTGCTCGAGGCGGGTACCGGCACCGGCAAGACGCTGGCCTATCTGCTGGCGGCGCTGCCGGTGGCCAAGGCCCGCGGCAAGCGGCTGGTGGTGGCGACCGCCACGGTGGCGCTGCAGGAGCAGGTGCTCAATCAGGATCTGCCGCGGCTGCGCGAGCATAGCGGGCTCGATTTCGACTACGCCCTGGCCAAGGGGCGCGGGCGCTATCTGTGCGTGGCCAAGCTCGATCAGGCGCTGGAGGGCAGCGAGCCCAATCCCACGCTGTCGCTGTTCGAGCAGACCATCGCCACCGATGCCGGCGGGGACTTTCCGCAGCTGGTCCAGGAGATGGCCGATACCTACGCCTCGGGCAAGTGGGAGGGCGATCGCGACAGCTGGCCGGTCGCGATCGACGACCGTGACTGGCGCCGCCTGACCGTCGACCATCGCCAGTGCACCAACCGCCGCTGCGGTCACTTCGGGGCCTGCGCATACTTCCGCTCGCGGCGGCATCTGGAGCAGGCCGATATCGTGGTCGCCAACCACGATCTGGTGCTGGCGGATCTCGCCCTCGGCGGCGGTATGGTGCTGCCGCCGCCGAAGGAGTGCATCTACATCTTCGACGAGGGGCATCACCTTCCTGACAAGGCGCTGGATCACTTCCACCACCGCTTTGCGGTCAATGGCACCCTGCGCTGGCTGCGCACGCTGAAGAAGTCGCTCACCGAGCTGAATACCGCGCTCGCCGCCCAGCCGACCCTGGCGCGCCTGCTGGCGGCCTTTCCCGAACGGATCGCGGCGCTCGAGCCGAGTCTCGGCGAGGCCTACGCCATGGGGCATCAGATCGCCGGGCTCGAGCAGGGAGCGGGGGACGAGACCCGGCACCATCGCTTCGCCAACGGCCGCGCGCCGGCACCGCTGGTGGCGCTGGCGCAGCAGCTGGTGATTCCGTTTGCGGCACTGGCCCGCGACCTGGAGACGATGACCGAGATCCTGCGCGAGAGCCTCGACCCGGACAAGTCCACCGGGCTGTCACGGGAGCAGGCCGAACCCTGGCTGCCGCTGAGCGCGCTGCTCCACGGTCGCGCCCTGGACGCCCACGCGCTGTGGCAGGCGCTGGCCAGCGAGGACCCGCCGGATCAGAAGCCCCAGGCGCGCTGGCTCACCTTCGAGCGTTTCGGCAGCGAGCCCGAGCTGACCTTCTCGGCCAGCCCGGTCTCTGCCGCCGAGACCCTGGCGCGCCACCTGTGGGGGGCCTGCTACGGGGCGGTGGTGACCTCGGCCACACTGACCGCGCTCAACCGGTTCGAGCGGCTACAGGAGCGTGCCGGCCTGGCCAATCGCTATCGCTATCAGCGTCTGCCCAGTCCGTTCGACTACTCCCGCGCCACCCTCAGCGTGCCGCGGGAGGCGGTGGAGCCCGGCGACCCGGTGGCCCACGACCGCGCCATCGTGCAGTTCATCGAAGGGCGCGAGGACGATGAGGCGATCCTGGTGCTGTTTTCGTCGCGCAAGCAGCTCAAGAGCGTCGCCGAGGCGCTCGCCGAGCCCTGGGCGTCGCGTCTGCTGTCCCAGGACCGGCTGCCCAAGCGCGAGCTGCTCGAGCGTCATCGCAAGGCGGTGGGCGCGGGGCAGGGCAGTCTGATCTTCGGGTTGGCGAGCTTCGCCGAGGGGATCGACCTGCCGGGGCGCTATCTCACCCATGTGGTGATCACCCGGCTGCCGTTCTCGGTGCCGGACGATCCGGTGGGGGCGACGCTGGCGGAGTGGATCGAGAGCCAGGGGGGGAACCCCTTCATGCGCATTTCGGTGCCGGACGCCTCGATCAAGCTGGTCCAGGCCTGCGGTCGATTGATTCGCAAGGAGAACGACAGCGGGCGTATCTCGCTGCTCGACCGCCGGGTGTTGACCCGGCGCTACGGCAAGGCGCTGCTGGACGCGCTGCCGCCGTTCCGGCGTGAGATCGAAGGCGTGGTCAAAGAGACGCCAGCCTGACCCGGCCTGTGCTGTCGCCGACATCGGCACGAGTACTCACCTTTCCGATGCCCTGACACGCCGANNCGGCGTGTCAGGGCCTGGCGGGTTCACTCTTGGGTGTCGAGACGTGCCTTGAGCGCTGGCGCGAGCTGTTCGGCCATCTGGGTCAGGCTGCGCTCGGTGGTGGCCCAGTCGATGCAGGCATCGGTGATCGACACGCCATACTCGAGCTGGCTGCGGTCAGCGGGAATCTTCTGTGCGCCCCAGCCGATGTTGGATTCGATCATCAGGCCGATGATCGAGCGATTGCCTTCGAGGATCTGGTGGGTCACGTTCTCCATCACCAGCGGCTGCAGCGCCGGGTCCTTGTTGGAGTTGGCGTGGGAGCAGTCGACCATCAGATTCGCCTTGAGGCCGGCCTTGGCCAGCTCCTGCTCCGCCAGGGTGACGCTGACGCTGTCATAGTTGGGCTTGCCGTTGCCGCCGCGCAGTACCACATGGCCGTAGGCGTTGCCGCGGGTACGGATGACTGCGACCTGGCCGGCTTGATCGATGCCCAGGAAGTTGTGCGGGCTGGCTACCGACTGCAGTGCGTTGACCGCCACGTCCAGGCTGCCATCGGTGCCGTTCTTGAAGCCGACCGGGCCGGAGAGCCCCGAGGCCATCTCGCGGTGGGTCTGGGATTCGGTGGTGCGGGCGCCGATCGCCGACCAGCTGATGCAGTCCTGCAGATACTGCGGCGAGATCGGGTCGAGCGCCTCTGTCGCCAGCGGCAGGCCGATCTCGGCCAGGTCCACCAGCAGGCGGCGGGCGATGTGCAGCCCCTCTTCGATCTCGAAGGAGTCGTTGAGATGAGGGTCGTTGATCAGGCCCTTCCAGCCCACCGTGGTGCGCGGCTTCTCGAAGTAGACGCGCATCACGATATAGAGGCTGTCGCTCACCGCGTCGGCGAGCTGGCGCAGGCGCCGGGCATAGTCGCGGGCGGCCTCGGGGTCGTGGATCGAGCAGGGACCGATCACCACCAGCAGGCGCGGATCCTCGCGATCGAGGATGCGCTGGATGGTCTGGCGGCCTTCGATGACCGTGCGCTCGGCGGTCTCGCTGAGCGGGATGTGCTGCTTGAGCACTTCGGGAGATATCAGAACGTCCTGCGCCAGGACGTTGAGATTGTTGACCTGCTGTTCCGACATGCTGGGCCCGTTGAAATCTGCGGTTGTTCGCGCTGGGGAGACGGCGCCATCCAAGGGCGCGCGTCTGCGTGTAGAGCGCGTACTATGGCGGCTGCGGCGGGCAAAAATCAACTTTCCGCAAGCCGCAGGCGGTCGCGTGGCGCTGGCCGATGACTTGATGGCGGGCGCCAAAACGGCAAGACTGGCAGGCTTTCACCGCGTGCCGCCTCCGGCTTTCTGTTAAAAACCGGGGTTCTGTTATAAGTTGCACGCCTGTCAATGAATCGCGAGTCCCACGGCTCCAGGTTGAATCATGAGCGTATTGTCACTGTCATACCCCGATCGTCACCCGCTGTTGTTCCGATGCGCCGCGCCCATGAACCGGTGGAGTGCCTGAATGGGTGCCAGAGAGACCGACCAGCAGTTGGTCGAGCGAGCCCAGAAGGGGGATACCCGGGCCTTCGATCTTCTGGTCAAGAAGTATCAACACAAGATTCTGGGGCTCATCGGCCGCTACGTGCAGGACCATGCCGAGGTCCAGGACGTGGCGCAGGAGGCTTTCATCAAGGCGTATCGGGCTCTCGGCAGCTTCCGTGCCGAAAGTGCCTTCTATACCTGGATGTACCGTATCGCCATCAATACCGCGAAGAACTACCTGGTCTCCCGCGGGCGGCGCCCGCCGGGGAGCGATCTCGACATCGCTGATGCCGAGGTGATCGATCAGAGCGGGCGGCTCTCCGACATCGAGTCCCCCGAGGCATCGATCGCCCGCGATCAGCTCGAGTCGGCGGTCTTCGCCGCGATCGACAATCTGCCCGACGATCTGCGCACGGCGATCACTCTGCGCGAGTTCGATGGCCTCTCCTACGAGGATATCGCCACCATCATGGAGTGCCCGGTGGGCACCGTGCGCTCGCGCATCTTTCGTGCGCGGGAGGCGGTCGACAAGCATATCCAGCCGCTGCTGGAGCGGGGGAATTCCGATGTCGCCAACGATGGCTGAGGCATGGGCAGCGGGCGACGCATTCGATCTTCAAATAAACATGAATCGAAAATGAACTGTCGCGGGCCTGTGGCGTCATAGTGTGTGAAAGAGACACTGATGTCGTTGTCCGGCGACGCTGCCGACAGCGATCACGGGCAAGGCACTGGCCGAGTGTGAGGGTGTGACTATGAAGCAGGTACGTGAGTCGTTTTCCGCGTTGATGGACGACGAGGGCGACGAGTTCGATCTCCGGCGCGTCTTCAAGCAGATGGAGGCGGCTTCCGGCGAGGCGGACACCTGGCGACGCTACCATCTGGCGCGCAGCATGATGCAGCGCGAGCGCGATGCGGTGGTGGATATCGATATCTCCGCCGACGTGATGGCGGCGATCGCCGAAGAGCCGGCTCCCGGCGTGGCCGAGGCGCCGTCGGCGTCCCGTCGCCACTCGTTCTCCTTCATGGGTGGCGCGGCGGTGGCCGCGGCGGTGTCGCTGATGGTGATCACCGGCGTGCAGGTCTACAACGGCTTCGGCGGTGATCCCACCGCGCCAGCCGAGATCGCGGCCAGCGGTGAGTCGCTCGCCCCGGCAGCGAGCGCACAGCCCGCTTTCGCGCTGCCTTCCGGCAGCGGCGAAGGGGGGGTGATCCCGGCGTCGATGCGCGCACCGGCCTCCAGTGGCATGCCGATCTTCTCGATGGCCGGTGCTGGCGCTGGTGGCGAGCATCACGGGCTGATGACCATCGGCGATGACGTCATGTTGCCGCTGTTCAGCGCCAGCGGCGATGCTGGCCTGGAGCAGGGCCAGGGCGCTTCGCTGCAGTCCTACCTGGCTCGACGCACGCTGGGCAATGGTGATCTGGGGCTGCTGCACGGCTCCGGCAACTACGCCAGCCAGTTGCACGCGATCGACGCCTCCGCCACGCGCTGAGCGCGAAGTTTGCCGCCAAAAGGGGCGCGGCCGTCTTGCGACGACCGCGCCCCTTTGTATTTCTTGGGCGCTCAGCCCGCGCATCGAGGGGGCTGTCGGCACTCCGCGCTGGTCTATCCAGAGACATTGGCATGGCCCGGCGCGCGACGGCCGCCGTCGGTCATTCACCGTGGCGATGCTGGGCGGCGCCCTCTGCTGGCGGTAAAGAATCTTTACATCTCGTTGAACTCTTCGGCTTTTTCCGCATCAATGAAAAGGGTGGTGGCGGCGGCATGCGGCCACTGGCGCCGTGTCCTGGGCGGGGTTCATTGTGACCGCGTTATCTCTCGCCGGGGCCGGCCATCGCAAACGTATGGCTCGTGACGAGTCTTCATGGTGTTAGGAGTGTTTAATGGAACGTATGACAAGATGGTTCGCTCCCTGGCTGGTGCTGATGATGGCGCTGCTCTCGGCGCAGGCGGCCCGCGCCAGCGACCTGCCGGACTTCACCGCACTGGTCAAGCAGGCGGCGCCGGGTGTGGTCAACATCTCCACGACCAGCACGGTCAGCGCCTCCGACGACCCCTTCGGGCAGCAGGATGTCCCCGATATCTTCCGCCGCTTCTTCGGCGATCAGATGCCACCGATGCCCGGTGCGCCGAGTGGCGAGGAGGAGCGCAAGTCGCTCGGTTCGGGTTTCATCATCCGCTCCGATGGCTACATTCTCACCAATGCCCATGTGGTCAAGAACGCCGACAAGATCATGGTGCGCCTGAACGATCGGCGTGAGCTGCCGGCCAAGCTGGTGGGTTCCGACCCGCGTACCGACGTGGCACTGCTCAAGGTCGACGCCAAGGATCTGCCGACGCTCAAGATCGGCAACTCCGATGATCTTCAGGTCGGCGAGTGGGTGGCGGCGATCGGCTCACCGTTCGGCTTCGACCACTCGGTCACCGCGGGCATCGTCAGCGCCATCAACCGTACCCTGCCCAGCGATACCTATGTGCCGTTCATTCAGACCGACGTCGCCATCAATCCGGGCAACTCCGGTGGTCCGCTGTTCAACCTGGATGGCCAGGTCGTGGGCATCAACTCCCAGATCTATACCCGCAGCGGCGGCTTCATGGGCCTCTCCTTCGCCATTCCGATCAGCGTGGCGATGAACGTCGCCGACCAGCTGCGTACCGAAGGTCACGTCAGCCGCGGCTGGCTGGGCGTGGTGATCCAGCCGGTGTCCAAGGACCTGGCCGAGTCGTTCGGGCTCGATGACACCAAGGGCGCGCTGGTCTCCGACGTCAGCGACGACAGCCCGGCCAAGAAAGCCGGACTCAAGGCCGGTGATGTGATCCTCAGCGTCAACGGGGATGCCGTCGATGACTCCACCACGCTGCCGCGGATCATCGGCAAGTTCGCCCCGGGCGCGGAGATCAAGCTCAAGGTCCTGCGTGACGGCGATACCCGCAACATCGACGTCACCGTGGGTGACTGGCCCGCGTCGCTGAGCGCCGACGGCTCGTCTGGCGAACAGTCGACCAACGACCAGACCAAACTGGGCATCGCCATCAGCGACCTGAGCGCCCAGGAGAAGCAGCAGCTCGACGTCGATAGTGGCGTGCTGGTGCGCCGGGTCGACCCGCGCGGCGCCGCTGCCGCTGCCGGCATCCAGCCGGGTGACGTCATCGTCAGCTTCGATCAGAAGCCGGTCGACAGTGCCGATGCGCTGATCAAGGCGGTCAAGAAGGTCGACGGTGACCGCGCGGTGCCGGTGCGCATCTCGCGCGACGGCAACTCGCTTTTCGTCGCCCTGCGGCTCAAGGCCCACGACAAGAAAGAGTGACGCCAGTCGCACGCGTGCCCGACGAGCCCCGCCCCCGGCGGGGCTCGTCGCGTCTGGCGCGGCCGCAGCGCACCTGGTCGCTGTCCTTGGCACAGCCATGAGAGCAGGGCCATGCCCCCAGGTTACTGCGGAAAATAGAACAGGCGTCGATTTCGGAGGCTCACACAAACGAAACTCTGGTGCGGGACTGGTACGAGCGCTACTGCGGGCCCCAGAAGGCTGGTGCGCGGGAGATCCTGCGTAGCTTCGAGCTGCACGTGTTTCCCACCCTCGGCACACTGCCTGCCGACCAGACAACGCTGCGGATGTGGATGGAGTTGCTCGAGGATCTCGCCCTGGCCAAGCCCAGAATCGCAGAGCGGGTGCTTTCCAACATGAAGCAGGCCCCTATGCCAGCGGTTTGATATGGCGGTCCTGATAAGCCCCACGCAGTCCAACTAATTCCCGTCAGCATTGGCTCCGACGCTCGCTTATTCGCCCTAGCGAGCGAATGGGGTAGATCCGATGGCGCCCTTCTCAGCTATAAATGGGCCGGCCATCACTCAACCAGGTGGCGGTGTATCCAGGTTGGGACATCGACTGTTTCGAGTTCTTCGCGATAATTGAACGTCGTCTCCTTGGGCCATGCGACGCCAACGCCTGCCGCGAACACGGCGCGATACTTGAACAGGTTGTTGTCGGGATCGGCATGTAGCGCATCGCTAAGGTAGGAAATCGACCACTCTTGTCGCTTGAAAGAGCGGTCGAGCTGGCGCTCCAGCTCGTCCGCCAATTCCCCGTAGCTGATGGTGTCTCCTGCGACGAACACGGTTTCGTTCCGGAAGCGTGGCTCGTGAAACAGTATCGCTGTGGTCAAGCGTCCGATGTCTTCTGGTGTTGTCACGGTAACCTGGTTATCCCAGCTACCCAGGGCGTGAACCTCGCTCTGCTCAAGATCCACGACGCCAAAAGCCGGTTCGAACAGAAAGCTGGTGAACATTCCCGTGGCGACAATGAGCCACTCTGTGCGGTTCTGCGCCCGGAGCAGGTCGCGCACATCAAGTTGTTCGTCGAATACGTCCTGGGCGCTACCTCGGCCAATCGTGTCGTAGTCAACGCCAAACTGCCACGGCACATAGCGCTTCACGCCGGCCTGGAGCACTGCCTGGGTAATCTTGGTCTGCGTGCCACGCCCAGCCGAAAAGCCGATGCAGGAAATGACCGTATCGTAGGGGGCGAGAAGGGCGGCGAGTTCATTCGTGCCGGTTGCGGCGACATCGCCAGGGACAGTCTCGACGCCCAATGCCCGCAACTGATCGATTTGCTGCTTCTTGACCGGATCGGTCGTCTCTATCGTGGATTGTCTCAACTGGACGTAGATACGCGCTGATTGATGCTTGCGAGCGTGGTTTGCCAGGTGGCGCAATACTTCGAAGCCCAGCTCCCCCGCGCCCAATACCAATATCGATTCCTTCCTGTCTGTGCGATTCATGCTATCTCCAACGTTGACGGCTTTGATCGAGGTAGCGGATGTTTGCACGTCAGGATTCCCCACATAAGTAGGTACATCAGTGATACCGAAAGACGAAGACGACCTGCTCACTCGCTCCCGGGCGCTCTGCGACGCGATGGAAGACGAGGACGACTGGCTGAAGAGAGAGGTGCTATCCCACGCCGGCAATCGCTGGGCTTTTGGGGTGATCCACGCGCTCAAGGAGGGAGGGCGGTTGAGACACGCCGAGCTTCGCCGACGGCTCGATGGCGTCACTCAGCGGATGCTAACGAGAACGCTGCGGCAGCTCGAGCGCGATGGTCTGATTCTTCGCCAGGATTATGAGGAAGTCCCGCCGCGAGTCGATTACGAGCTGACTCGGTTGGGGGAGGAATTTCTCTTGAAGATCATCCCTATGTGGCTCTGGATCTTCGAGCATGCGGAGGATTTCCGTCAGGCTCGAGAAGCTCACTCGACGGCAGCGAGTGAGTAGAGAGACGGCAGCGAGTGAGTAGAGAGACGGCACGTCGACTTGACCATTCAACGAGCCGAGTAGCCAACGGACACCCTGTGGCCACCGCCTGCCTCTCCATAGCCTTGCTTCCCCCCGGCGCGCTGTCGACTCCCCGCCCCGCCTGCGCGCTAAATGGGTCGGTTTTGTTGCGGTGATGCACATGGTGGCAGGCTGCGCCGTTGCTGAGGCTTTCCACGGTTTTACAACAAAATTTTTGATGCGGAATGGTGCGTTTTGCACCGTGGCGGGATGAGGCTGTGGCGATGGCCGTCTGCGATCTGCGTCGCGCGGCAATGAACCAAACCTCGCCGTACTAGACTGCTACATGGGCTCCGCTCGCATGGAGGGTATGGCTGGTTGATAGCCGTGTACTGGCGTTTGACGACATTGATGCGTCGTCGCGCTACAATGCCGGCCTTCCTTTTTTCCTACCAGCTCGCCGGCAAGAAAAATTCTATGTACAGGGCTGCGTACACACCCTAGGTTTCATTTGATGTCAAAAGACGAAAACTCGACTGATCTCAAGTACATACGGAATTTTTCGATCATCGCCCACATCGATCACGGCAAGTCCACGCTGGCCGACCGCATCATCCAGGTGTGCGGCGGATTGAGCGAGCGCGAATTGAAAGAGCAGGTGCTCGACTCGATGGATCTGGAGCGCGAGCGCGGCATCACCATCAAGGCGCAGTCGGTGACCCTCGACTACCACGCCGAGGATGGCCATACCTACCAGCTCAACTTCATCGATACCCCGGGCCACGTCGACTTCTCCTATGAAGTGTCGCGCTCGCTCTACGCCTGCGAGGGCGCGCTCTTGGTGGTCGATGCCGCGCAGGGGGTCGAGGCGCAGTCGGTGGCCAACTGTTACACCGCGATCGAGCAGAATCTGGAGGTGCTCCCGGTCCTCAACAAGATGGACCTGCCCCAGGCCGATCCGGATAAAGTGGCCCACGAGATCGAAGAGATCATCGGTCTCGATGCCCACGACGCCGTGCAGGTGTCGGCCAAGAGCGGGCTCAACATCGACAAGCTGCTGGAGCGCCTGGTGCGCGACATCCCGCCGCCCCAGGGTGACCGCGAGGGCCAGCTGCAGGCGCTGATCATCGACTCCTGGTTCGACAACTATCAGGGCGTGGTATCGCTGGTGCGGCTGTTCGATGGCACCCTCAAGAAGGGTGACAAGATTCACATGAAGTCGACCGGCCGCGACTGGGAAGTGACCGACATCGGCTTCTTCACCCCCAAGCAGCACTCCACCGGGATCCTGCGTGCGGGCGAGGTGGGCTTCGTGATCGCCGGCATCAAGGATATCCACGGCGCGCCGGTGGGGGACACCATCACCCACGCCAAGACCAAGGACGTGCCGCGACTGCCTGGCTTCCAGAAGGTCAAGCCGCAGGTCTACGCCGGCATGTTCCCGGTCAGCTCCGATGACTACGAGGACTTCCGCGACGCCCTCGAGAAGCTCGCGCTCAACGACGCCTCGCTCGACTACGTGCCCGAGAACTCGGATGCGTTGGGCTTCGGCTTCCGCGTCGGCTTCCTCGGCACGCTGCACATGGAGATCATCCAGGAGCGGCTGGAGCGCGAGTACGACCTCGATCTGCTGACCACGGCGCCGACGGTCATCTACGAGCTGCTGATGGACGATGGTGAGCTGATCTACATCTCCAACCCGTCGAAGCTGCCCGACCTGGGCAACGTCGACGAGATGCGCGAGCCGATCGTGCGCGCCAATATCCTGGTGCCGCAGGAGTTCGTCGGTAACGTCATCAGCGAGTGCGTCAACCGGCGCGGCGTGCAGCTCGACATGCAGGTGCTGGGTAACCAGATGCAGCTGGTCTACGAGCTGCCGATGGCGGAAGTGGTGATGGACTTCTTCGATCGCCTCAAGTCGATCTCCAAGGGCTACGCCTCGCTGGACTACAGCTTCGAGCGCTTCGAGGCGGCCAAACTGGTGCGTCTGGATATCCTCATCAACGGTGACCGGGTCGATGCCCTGGCGTTGATCATCCATCGTGACCACGCCCATGCCCGCGGCCGCCTGCTGGTCGAGAAGATGAAGGAGCTGATTCCGCGCCAGATGTTCGATGTCGCGGTGCAGGCGGCGATCGGCGGTCACGTGGTGGCACGTTCCACTGTCAAGGCGCTACGCAAGAACGTCACCGCCAAGTGCTACGGTGGCGATGTCACCCGCAAGAAGAAACTGCTGGAGAAGCAGAAAGCCGGCAAGAAACGCATGAAGCAGGTGGGGCGTGTGGAGATCCCCCAGGATGCGTTCCTCGCCGTTCTCAAAGTGAATGAGTAGGAAACGGTCTCATGGATTTTTCGTTGTTACTGGTGGTGGCAGTCGCCATCACGGGGCTGGTGTGGTTACTCGATAGCCTGTTCTGGCGCCGCGCCCGTCGTCAGCGTCAACGCGCCGCCGCCGAGAAGAAGGGCAGCCGCGAGGCGGTGACGTACAAGGACCCGTGGCCGATCGACTACGCACGATCGTTCTTCCCGGTCCTGCTGATCGTGCTGGTGCTGCGCAGTTTCGTCATCGAGCCGTTCCAGATCCCCTCGGGCTCAATGCGTCCGACCCTCAAGGTCGGCGACTTCATCCTGGTCAACAAGTTCGCCTACGGCCTGCGCCTGCCGGTGATCAATACCGAGATCGCCGATCTCGGCGAGCCCCAGCGCGGTGACGTGATGGTATTCCGCTTCCCGGAAGACCCCTCGGTCAACTTCATCAAGCGGGTGATCGGGCTGCCTGGCGATCACATTCGCTATGAGAACAAGCAGCTCTACGTCAACGGCGAGCCGGTACCCAAGACCCTGGTCAACGCCGACCCGCCGCAGGCGCCTGGCGAGGAGCTGCTGCGCGAGCACCTGGGGAAGGTCGAGCACGATATCTACAATAACCCGAGCATGCCCGGGCCGCAGATGCGCGAGATCGTGGTGCCCGATCATGAGTACTTCATGATGGGCGACAACCGTGACCACTCCAACGACAGCCGCTACTGGGGCTTCGTGCCGGAGGCCAATATCGTCGGCAAGGCGTTCGCGGTATGGATGCACTGGGACGGCGGTCTGCCTAGCTTCAGCACGGTGCGCCAGATACACTGAATCGCATAGCGCGAACCGACAGCGGTGGCCCGTCGAGGTCGCCGCCGGTGCGGTATCGCGACGGCGGATCGGCAACCGATCCGACCACGATGCACTCGCAAAGCGGGCGACGGGACTACCCGCGCCCGCTTTGCGTCGGACAATGAAAATGGGAATGACGTGAGTGATCCTCTGCAAGGCTTCCGGCGCCGTATCGGTCACGAGTTTCGTGATCCGACGCTGCTGGAGCTGGCTCTGACGCACCGCAGTGTCGGCGGTTCCAACAACGAACGGCTCGAGTTTCTGGGCGACTCGATCGTCAACTTCGTGATCGGCGAGGCGCTGTTCAAGCGCTTTCCGGCGGCGCGCGAGGGCCAGCTGTCGCGCCTGCGTGCCGGCCTGGTCAAGGGCCAGACGCTGGCCGAGGTGGCGCGCGAGTTCGAACTCGGTGCCTGCCTGCGGCTCGGCTCCGGGGAGATGAAGAGCGGCGGCCACCGGCGCGACTCGATCCTTGCCGATGCGCTCGAGGCGGTGATCGGTGCGATCTATCTCGACGCCGGCATGGATGTGGCACGCAGCCGCGTGCTGGCGTGGTTCGGCACTCGGCTCGAGTCGATCGACCTGCACAACACCCAGAAAGACCCCAAGACCCGGCTGCAGGAGTTTCTGCAGTCGCGCCAGCAGGCGCTGCCCCGCTACGAGGTGACCTCGGTGGAGGGCGAGGCGCACGCCCAGACGTTCAGCGTCGAGTGTCATATCGCCATGCTCGGCGAATCGCCGACCCTCGGCGAAGGCACCAGCCGGCGTCTCGCCGAGCAGCAGGCAGCGGAGCTGGCGCTGGCCAAACTCGAACCTACCAAGAGCAAGCGCGGATGACTGAGACCTGCGGCTTCGTGGCCATCGTCGGGCGCCCCAACGTGGGCAAGTCGACCCTGATGAACCGTATTCTGGGACAGAAGGTCTCGATCACCTCACGGCGGCCGCAGACCACGCGGCACCAGATCATGGGGATCAAGACCGTCGACACGGCGCAGTTCATCTACGTCGATACGCCCGGCATGCATCTCCAGACCCGGGATCGCAACAAGGCGATCAACCGCTTCATGAACCAGGCGGCGACGCAGGCACTGCGCGACGTCGACTGTGTGGTATTCCTGGTCGACCGGACGCGCTGGACCGACGAGGATCAGGTGGTGCTCGACAAGCTGGTCCACGTCGAGGCGCCGGTGATTCTCGCGGTCAACAAGGTCGACTGGCTCGAAGACAAGGCTTCGCTGCTGCCGTGGCTGGAGTCGCTGTCGGCCCGCCGCGATTTCGCCGCGATCCTGCCGCTCTCGGCCAAGCACGGCACCAATGTGCCGGAGCTGGAGGCCGAGGTGGCCAAGCGCCTGCCGGAAGGGGTCCACTACTTCCCCGACGACCAGATCACCAACAAGAGCCAGCGCTTCCTGGCCGCCGAACTGGTGCGCGAGAAGGTCATGCGCCAGCTCGGTGACGAGCTGCCCTACCAGATGA
The DNA here is from genome assembly GCF_003206675.1 of Salinicola sp. RZ23. NCBI lineage: Bacteria > Pseudomonadati > Pseudomonadota > Gammaproteobacteria > Oceanospirillales > Halomonadaceae > Salinicola > Salinicola sp. RZ23. The sequence continues at coordinate 82,174 of NZ_PZJK01000013.1, read as the reverse complement.
CGGTGGAGATCGAGGAGTTCCGCGACGAGGGCCGGGTGGTCCATATCAGTGCGCTGATCCTGGTCGAGCGCCAGGGGCAGAAGAAGATCCTGATCGGCGACAAGGGCGAGCGTATCAAGAAGATCGGCACCGAGGCGCGTCAGGAGATGGAGCGTGCCTTCGATGCCAAGGTCATGCTCAACCTGTGGGTCAAGGTCAAGCGCGGCTGGTCCGACGACGACCGTGCGCTGAAGAGTCTCGGCTACGATCTCGACTAGGGCAGGCGTATGCAACCCCAGCCGGCCTATCTGCTGCACAAGCGCGCTTATCGCGAGACCAGCGCGCTGGTCGACGTGCTCACCCTGGAGCATGGCCACATCCGTGCCGTGGCCCAGGGCGTGCAGCGAGCCGGCAGCAAGTCACGCGCCAAGCTGCAGCCGTTCGCACCGCTGCACCTCACCTGGATCGGCGAGGGCGATCTCAAGCGCTTGCGCATGATGGAGACCACCCAGAGTGCGGTGCTGCTGGCGGGCGAGGGGCTGCTGTGCGGGCTCTACGCCAACGAGCTGCTGACCCGCTCGTTGCCCGTGGGGCTGCCGGTGGGTGAGGTCTTCGCCATCTATGCCTGGACCCTCGAGCGTCTGACCCGGCCCGCCGAGCGTGCCACCGCGCTGCGTCGTCTGGAGATCACCCTGCTCGAGACACTGGATGCCGAGCCGGTATTTGCCGACGTCGACGAGCGCCCGCTGGACCCCGCCACACGCTATACCTACAGCCCGTCGAGCCGGCGTTTCTCGCCGGTGACGGCGGATGCGCCGGGCTGGGACGGGCGCACGCTCAAGCTGCTTGCCCGTGGCGACTGGGATGCCCCGGGGCTGGCCGGCCTCAGCAAGGCGCTGACCCGGGCAGCGCTGGCACCACTGCTGGGGCCGCAGCCGTTGCGCTCGCGGGAGCTGATGCAGCGCTTGAGCCAGCGGCGGCGCGGTCTCTCCTGAGCGGCGGGCGGGCCTACTCGGCCTGCCCGCCAGGTCGCACCTGGGTGCCCCTTTATGCGCCGCAGCGCCAATCCGCCGGCCAAGCCCCCGATCTTGCCTGATCGCTTCCCCCGAGGGCGTCAATGAACGCTTTCAGGGGTAGGTGTCAGTGACAAGCTTTAGTGACAGTGTCTAGCGACAGGCTTCAGCAAAAGGAGTGACCGCATGCTTACCACCCGGATTCAACTGGGCGTCAATATCGATCATATCGCCACCCTGCGTCAGGCCCGTGGTACCCGCTACCCGGATCCGGTGCAGGCGGCACTGCTGGTCGAGGAGGCCGGTGCCGACGGCATCACGCTGCATCTGCGCGAGGATCGCCGGCATATCCAGGAGCGCGATGTCGAGCTGATCGCGGCGGTGCTCAACACCCGCATGAACCTCGAGATGGCGGTCACCGAAGAGATGATCGCGCTGGCCGAGCGCCTGCGCCCGGCGGATGTCTGCCTGGTGCCGGAGAAGCGCGAGGAGCTCACCACCGAGGGTGGGCTCGATGTGATCGCCGGGCGTGATGCGATCGCTGCTGCCTGCCGCCGGCTCGCCGCCGTGGGATGCCGGGTATCGCTGTTCATCGACCCGGAACCGGATCAGATCGCCGCCGCCCAGGCGGTGGGGGCGCCGGTGATCGAGCTGCACACCGGTGCCTATGCCGAAGCCCAGGGTGACGCCCGCGGCGTCGAGTATGCGCGTCTCGCCGCGGCGGCAGAGCTGGCCAGCGAGCTGGGGCTGGTGGTCAACGCTGGCCACGGTCTGCACTATCACAATGTCGAAGCGATCGCGGCGATTCCCGGTATCCACGAGCTCAACATCGGCCACAGCATCATCGCTCGTGCGCTGTTCGTGGGGCTCAAGGAGGCGGTGGTGGAGATGAAGCGGCTGATGGTCGCCGGCCAGGAGGCCGGGCTGGTGGCCCAGCTCGAGTCCTATGATGAGGACCATGATCACGATCACGGCCACGCTCACTAGGACTATCGCCCGGCGGCGCTGGTTGGCTCCGGCCAGGTGGTCGCAGGATATCCGGCCGGTTCAGCGGGGTGGGGTGACGCCGGTGGCGTGCCGCTCGGCCCAGGCGGCGAGTTGGTCGCAGGCGTGGGTCAGTTGTATCCACTCGCGCCGGCAGTCGGCCAGCGGCGCCTGCTGCAGGCGCGTCTCCAGCGCGTTGCAGGCGGCGCTCAACGCGGGCACGCCGCAGTAGCGGCAGCCGCCCCCGAGTTGGTGCACGGCGTCGCTGAGGGCTTCGGCGTCCGCGGCCTGCCACGCCTGAGCCAGCTTCAGGCGGTGGTGCGGCAGTTCGGCCAGCAGCAGGGTCAGCAGCTCATCGGCCAGCGCTTCACGGCCGCCGCTCAGGTGCAGGGCGAGGTCGGGGTCGACCACCGCCAGCTCCGGCTCCCCCGTGGGCTCGCTGACGCCGGGCAGATAGCGCATCAGCAGCGACCGTAGCTGGCGCTCGTCGATCGGCTTGGTCAGCAGCTGCTGGCAGCCGCCGGGCCCCTCCTCGGGTAGCTCGGCGCCAGGGCTGGCGCTCATGGCGACGATCGGCAGGTGGGTCCAGCGGCCGCCGAGGGCGCGTAGACGGGCGATGGTCGCGGCGCCGGAGGCGTCGGGCAGGCGCAGATCCATCAGTACCAGGTCGATGGCGTGGCCGGCGGCGAGCGTCAATGCCGCCTCGGCGCTGCCCGCCACCAGTGAGCTGGCACCCACGATCGGTATCAGCGCATCCAGATAGTGCTGGCTCAGCTCGTCGTCGTCGACCACCAGAATGCGCGGCTGGTCGCTGCTCGCCTGGCGCCCGGCGGCATCGAGCATGCCGGCCAGGGTGCGCCCCAGCAGATAGCGCGAGATCGGCAATCGCAGCACACTACTGCCGGCCGGCAGGTGCCACGGCAGCGGCTGGGTCGGCTCGGCGTTGACTACCAGCAGGCACGGCGTGCGCATGGCATCGAAACGGCGCTGCCAGGCAGCGCTTGCGGCGGGCTCGAGATCCTGCTGATCGAGGCCGATGAGCATCAGCGCGGGCGGCTCGTCGCCGTTGGCCAGGGCGTCGGCATGGGTGATCGGCTGCGCGCGGGCCGACCAGCGCTTGAGTGCGTAGGCGAGTAGATGATCGAGGCGGGTATGGCGCTGATAGAGGCCGATCCGCGCCTGGCCGAGGTCGAACTCGGCGGGCCTGGAGAACGGTTCGCAGGCGCCCAGCGTGACGCTGGCGATCACGCTGTTGCCGCGCCGGCCATCGTTGCCGAGGCGCAGCTCGCCCCCCATCTCCCGCGTCAGTCGCCGACACACGGCCAGACCGCTGCCGCTCCCCGCGGTCTCCGCCGGGGCCGCCAGCGCACGGCGCAACTGTTCGCGGTCGCTCCCTTCGGCACACCCGGCATCCTTGACGCTGATCGTCAGCCGTACGCGCTCGCCGTCCCGGCCCGCCAGCGTGATGCGGGTGACCACATCGCCCGCAGCGCCGTACTTGACCGCGTTGCTGATCAGGTTGGTCAGCAGTTGACGCAGTGCCACCGGCTGGCCCACCAGACGGGGAGGCACCTCGTCATAGACCATGCCCAGCAGGGTGATGCCGCGGGCCTGCGCCAGCGGGGTCTGCAGGCAGTTCACCTCCCATAGCAGATCGGCGATATCGAAGGTGGTCTCCACCTGCCGACGGCGCTCGTCGCCGAGCACGTGATCGACAGTATCGAGCAAGCCGTTGGAGGCCAGATGGATATGCCGCAGCCACTCGCGCTGACGCGCATCGAGGGGGCTGTTCTCGAGCAGCCGGCAGAGCCCGAGCACCCCGGAGAGCGGGGCGCGCAGTTCGTGACTGACATAGGCCAGATCGCTGATCTCCTTGGCGGTATCGGGCCAAGCAGGGGATGAGGCAGCGTCGGGCCGAGTAGAGGGCGAGGCAGCGTCGGGCCGAGGGGTGGGCCCATTCGTCTCGGTGGGCAGTGCGGGAGCGGTGCCGCCAGGGCCGATTGTGCCAGGGTCAGTCTCGCCTGGGTCAGTTTCACCTGGAGCCGTCTCGCCAGGGTCAGTCTCGCCAAAATATGGATCGCCGGGTTTGCCATCGCGCCGATCCGCGGCGGGGTGAAGCGGCGTGGCGTGGCGCCGTCTGGCCACGCCTGCGCCCAGCAGCAGCAACAGGCACAGGCTCGAGAGTGACATCGTCAGGATGTGGTAGAGCGATCGCCCATCGGTGTCGACCGCGTCGGGGCTCAGTTGAATATCCAGCCACAGGCGCTGCGGCAGTTGCGCGGGCGTCAGCCAATCGATCGGCAGCAGCCAGCGCTGCGCGGACTCCGCATGCCAGCCGCCGGCACCGGCGTCCAGCGGGCGTGGCGGTGGGCCGGGGGCCTCGCCACTGCAGTCAGCCTCACTGCCGTCGTCATTGCGCAGGGTGACGTTGCGGATGTCGGGGTCGTTCGAGAGCTGCACCAGCAGTCGGTGGATGGTAGCGTGATCCTCGTCGCGCAGCGCTTCGGTGAGCGTCGGGACCAGCACGCGGCCCATCGTTCCCAGGTGTTCCGGCACCCGCTGGCCTCGCGCCTGCTCCAGCTGCCAGAGATGGCGGCCGCTCAAGAGCAGGACGCCGATCACCAGGATCAGCGCAAGACGTGTCAACCAGCGTGAGAGCATCGGCGGCAACAAACCCCTTGATGTCGATTAGGTTGCATCTATCGGCCGATACGGCGCGATCCGTAGCGCGCGCAGGCGGGGTGCGTGCCTCGAGCGTGTCGTTGGGCGCCGATTCGGTCACTCGGCCGGGCGGTGCACGGTTGCCTATTGAACCATCACTACGCGGCGTTGCGAATTCGTTTTGCGTTTTCCGCCTCACCGCGGCAGGCTAGCGCTGCCCGCCGGGGCTGTCGCGTGACTACCCTGGACCCGGGGTGCCCGGCTGCCGGCGTGCGACGTTGAGGCGCACGTGGCGCGTCGTGTTCGATATACGCCGTGTTCGATATACTGGGGAGATGTTTTTCGCGTTCACCGCCAGGTGCGGTGACGGCGCGTCATGTCTACCGACTGCTAGGACATCTGCCATGGCATTTCCCACGCTCGCGCAAACCGTCGGCAATACGCCGCTGGTGAGGCTCGCCCGCATCAACGCCGGCCGCGACAACACGCTGCTGGCCAAGCTCGAGGGCAACAACCCGGCAGGCTCGGTGAAGGACCGGCCGGCGCTGTCGATGCTGCGCGAGGCCCAGGCCCGCGGTGATATCGCTCCCGGCGATACGCTGATCGAGGCCACCTCCGGCAACACCGGCATCGCGCTGGCCATGGCGGCGGCGGTGATGGGCTATCGCATGGTCCTGATCATGCCGGAGAACGCCTCCAGCGAGCGCAAGCAGGCGATGGCCGCCTATGGTGCCGAGCTGATCGGCGTGAGCAAGGAGCAGGGCATGGAGGGCGCACGCGATCTCGCCAACGCCATGATCGCCCGCGGCGAGGGCAAGTCCCTCGATCAGTTCGCCAATGGCGACAACCCGCTGTCGCACTATCGCTCCACCGGCCCCGAGCTGTGGGAGCAGACCGCCGGGCGCATCACCCACTTCGTCAGCTCCATGGGCACCACCGGTACGATCATGGGCACCTCGCGCTATCTCAAGGAGCGCAATCCGTCGATCGAGATCGTCGGTCTGCAGCCGGCGGACGGCGCCAGCATTGCCGGTATTCGGCGCTGGCCCGAGGCCTACCGCCCGGGCATCTTCGAGCCCGCCCGGGTTGATCGCACCCTCGACATCGAGCAGCACGAGGCGGAACACCATATGCGCCGACTGGCTCGCGAAGAGGGCATTCTCGCCGGGGTCTCCTCCGGTGGTGCCCTGGCCGGGGCCCTGCGTATTGCCGAGGAGGTCGACAATGCGGTGATCGTATTCATCGTGTGTGACCGCGGCGATCGCTATCTTTCCACCGGCCTCTACGCCCCGGACGCCTGAGATGGCGATGCTGGGAAAACGCCGTACGCCGGCGCGCAGACGGGAGAGCACCACCGCCCCCAGCGGGGACGCCGCGGCGCCGGGGCTCTACATCGAACGCCTGGCCCATGATGGGCGCGGCGTGGCGCGCGCGGCCAGCGGCAAGACGGTGTTCGTCAGTGGTGCGCTGCCCGGCGAACGGGTCGAGGTGGCGGTGCACCGCGAGCGGCGGCGCTTCGACGAGGCCCACGTGCGCCAGCGTCTGGTGAGCGCGCCCGAGCGGGTCACGCCGCCCTGTGCCTATTTCGACCGCTGTGGCGGCTGCGACCTGCAGCACATGGATATCGCCGCCCAGCGCGAGCACAAGCGCCGGGTGGTGAGCGAGCTGCTCGCCCGCCAGGGCATCGAGGCCCCCGGCGAGGTGGGACTGATCGCCGGTGCCGATGTCGGCTACCGGCGGCGCGCCCGGCTCGGGGTCAAGCGTGACGGCGAAGGGGGTGTGCATCTCGGTTTTCGCGCCCGCGGCAGTGATCAGCTGGTCGATATCGTCGGCTGCATGGTGCTGACACCGGTGCTGGCTGCGCTGTTGGCGCCGCTGCGCGAGCTGCTGGCGACGCTGGACGTGCCGCGTCACGTGGGGCACCTGGAGCTGCTGCTGGACGATCACGCCATGCCGGTGGTGGTGGTGCGGCAGCTGCGTGAAGTGAGCGAGGACAGCGAGCGCTGGCGGCGCTTCGGCGAGCACCACGGCGTCGCGGTGGCCCAGCTACAGGGCCGTGAGCAGCCCCAGCTGCACTGGTTGGGCGCGGCGCCCACGCTGGCGGTACGCGTTCAGGGCGCCGCCCATGGTGTGACGCTGGCGCTGGCCCCGGGGGATTTCGTTCAGGTCAACGCCGAGATCAACCAGCGGCTGATCGATACCGCCCGCGCCTGGCTGGCACCGACGCCGCGCATGCGGCTGCTCGACCTGTTCGCCGGCATCGGCAACTTCTCGCTGGCGCTGGCCGGTGAGGTGTCTGCGGTGACCGCCGTCGAGGGCAGCCAGACGATGGTCGAGCGCCTGCGGGCCAACGCCGACGCCAATGCGCTACCCGCGGTGACGGCGGTGCAGGCGGATCTGAGCGCACCGGACGCGCGTCTCGAGGCATTGCTGGCGGAACACGATACGCTGATTCTCGATCCGCCGCGGGATGGCGCCGATGCCCTCTGCCGGCGGCTGGCGCAGAGTCAGGTGGCGCAGGTGCTCTATGTCTCCTGTGATCCGGCGTCGCTGGCGCGGGATGCGGCGCATCTGGTCGCCGGCGGCCTGGTGCTGCGGCGGCTGGCGGTCGCCGACATGTTTCCACATACGGCGCACCTGGAGTCGCTGGCGCTGTTCACGCGGCGCGACACGGCGGGCGACGCTGGCGGCACCGATCACGACTGACGCGAATCACGACGAACGCAAGCATCACGAACGCGATTATCACGAACAACGAAAGCCCGGCGCCGTGTGGCTTGCCGCTCAGCGCAAGGCGGCGGCATCAACAGGCTCCAGGAGGCGAGGACAGGCATGGTCAAGGTGCGTGAGGATCAGCCGTCGGTCGGCCCCGGCGGTGTCGATCTCGAGGGGTGGCTCGAGCGGTTGAACGACGAGGTGGCGCTGCGCGACCCGCAGCGCATGCGTCAGGCGTGCGAGCTGGCGCGTGCCGCGGGGGAGAATCCGCAGGCGACGACGCTGGAGAGCGTGCCCGGATTGAGTCTGCTTACCGGGCTGGAGATGGCCGATATCCTCAGCCAGCTGCGGCTCGATCAGCCGACGCTGGAGGCAGCCGTGCTCTACCGCAGCGTGCGCCGTGGTTTGATCAGCGTCGAGGGCGTGGCCAAGCGCCTGGGGCGGGAGGTCGCGCAGCTGATCGAAGGGGTGCTCAGCATGGCCGCGATCAGCCAGCTGCAGGCGCCCAAGCAGGGGCTCTCCCAGCACAACCAGCAGGAGAACCTGCGCAAGATGCTGGTGACCATGGTCGACGATGTGCGCGTGGCGCTGATCAAGATCGCCGAGCGCACCTGCGCCTTGCGTCAGGTCAAGGACGCCTCGCGCGAGAAGCGACTGCGTGTGGCGCGGGAGGTGTTCGACATCTACGCACCGCTGGCACACCGGCTCGGTGTCGGCCAGGTGAAGTGGGAGCTCGAGGATCTCGCCTTTCGCTATCTTCACGAGAGCGAGTACAAGTCGATCGCCAAGCAGCTGGCGGAGAAGCGTCTCGACCGCGACCGCTACATCAAGGACGTGGTCGCCACCCTCGAGGAGTTGCTCGAGCGTCAGGGGATCAGCCAGTACCAGGTCGACGGCCGCGCCAAGCACATCTATTCGATCTGGCGCAAGATGCAGCGTAAGCACATCGACTTCTCCCAGGTCTACGATGTGCGCGCGGTGCGCATTCTGGTGCCCGAGATCGCCGACTGCTACACCACCCTGGGGGTGGTGCACTCACGCTGGCACCACGTGCCCAACGAGTTCGACGACTATATCGCCAACCCCAAGAAGAACGGCTACCAGTCGCTGCATACCGCGGTATTCGGCCCCGAGAACAAGGTGCTGGAGATCCAGGTACGCACCTTTGCCATGCACGAAGAGGCCGAGCTCGGCGTCTGTGCCCACTGGCGCTACAAGGGCACCGATCTCGACCCCAAGAGCCGCAGCTACGAAGAGAAGATCGCCTGGCTGCGCCAGGTCCTGGAGTGGCAGGAGGAGGTCGGCGAGGTCGGCGACTTCCGCGAAGGCCTCACCAGCGACGTGGCCCCGGATCGGATCTACGTCTTCACGCCCGATGGCCATGTCATCGACATGCCCCAGGTGGCGACGCCGATCGACTTCGCCTACCGCGTGCACACCGAGATCGGCCACCGTTGCCGTGGGGCCAAGGTCGACGGGCGCATCGTCCCGCTGACCTACCTGCTCAGGACCGGCCAGCAGGTGGAGATCCTCACCGCGACCAAGAGCGCACCGAGCCGTGACTGGCTCAATCCCAATCTGGGCTACGTACGCACCTCGCGGGCGCGGGCCAAGATCCAGGCGTGGTTCAAGCAGCAGGCGCGTGAGCAGAACCTGGAAGAGGGCAAGGCGATCTTCGACCGTGAGTTCCGGCGCCTGGATATCGAGGGCGTCGATCTCACCCGACTCGCCGAGGCGGTCAACTACACCAGCGCCGAGGACATGTACGCGGCGATCGGCGCCGGCGATCTGCGAATCGGCCAGGTGCTGCACCAGGCGCAGCAGAAGTTCGGCGAGAGCGACGACCAGGAGCAGCTCGACCGCCTGCTGACCAAGCCCAAGCGCCAGCCCTCGCGGGAGGCCGGTGATGGCATCACCGTGCTCGGGGTGGGTAACCTCAAGACGCTGATGGCCAACTGCTGCCACCCGGTTCCCGGCGATCAGATCATCGGCTACATCACCCAGGGGCGCGGGGTCACCATCCACCGCCAGGACTGTGCCAACGTGCTGCAGCTGCGCAGCGAAGAGCCACGGCGCATCGTCGACGTCGAGTGGGGTGACCGTGCGCGCACCCAGTATCCGGTGGACATCGAGATCGAAGCCTGGGATCGCTCGGGTCTGCTGCGCGATGTCACCCACGTGCTCTCCAGTGACCGGATCAATGTCACCTCGGTGAACACCGCCACCGACAAGCACGACAATATCGCGCGCATGCGCATCACCCTCGAGGTGGATGGGCTCGAGGCGCTGGAGCGCATCTTCTCGCGCATCCAGCAGTTGCCCAACGTGATCGATGTCAAACGCCTGCGCCAGGGACAGATCCAGTGAGCCTGACCGAAGAGACCGCCGCGACTCACCGTTACACCCTCGACGATCTGCTCACGCTGATGGCCGTGCTGCGCGACCCCCGCGACGGCTGCCCGTGGGATCTCAAGCAGGACTGGGACTCGATCGTGCCGCACACCCTGGAGGAGGCCTACGAGGTGGCCGACGCGATCGAGCGCCGCGCCTTCGACGAGTTGCCCGGCGAGCTCGGTGACCTGCTGTTCCAGGTGGTCTACTACAGCCAGTTCGCGCGCGAGGCGGGGCGCTTCGAGTTCGCCGACATCGTCCACACGCTAACCGCCAAGATGCTGCGCCGCCATCCGCATGTGTTTCCCGATGGCACCCTGAACTCGCGGCGCAGCGATGGTGCTGTCGCCGAGTCCGAGGTCAAGGCGCGCTGGGAGGCGCTCAAGGCCGAGGAGCGTGAGGCGCGCAAGGCCCAGGGTACGGCGCGGGTCTCGGCGCTGGATGACATTCCCGCTGCGCTGCCGGCACTGAGCCGGGCGGCCAAGTTGAGCAAGCGCGCCGCCGGCCAGGGCTTCGACTGGCCCGACGAGCGTGGTGTCATCGACAAGATCCGGGAAGAGCTGGCGGAAGTCGAGTCGGCACTCGCCTACGGCGATCGCCAGCACGCCCAGGCCGAGGTGGGCGACCTGCTGTTCGCGGTGGTCAATCTGGCGCGGCGGCTGAAGTGTGACCCCGAGCAGATGCTGCGGCGTACCAACCACAAGTTCGAACGCCGCTTCCGCCATGTCGAGGAGGCGCTGGCACAAGACGGCGTCACCCCCGGGGAGGCCACGCTGACGCAGATGGAGCGCCACTGGCAGGCGGCCAAGGCTCAAGAACGCCCGCAGCCAGAGACAGCGGAGCGCCAGCAGGCAGAGACACCGGAGCGTGGTCCCTCGCAGTAACGCGCCGCGGTGGCTGCAGGCAGGCCTGCCGCGCTTGCCAGGGACGCCTCGCTTATGGCTATGTTTGGGTAATACTCTCTTCGTCATCCGGTCGTTGCCGCCACATCTGTCGTCGTCAGGCCGGAGTCGCCATCGCGCATCGCCGCCCGCAGAGGAACCTTCATGAGTTCAGAGCACGCCCCCATGACGTCGGACCACGATACCTCGCTGCACGAATCGCTCAGGGAAAATGTCAGGCTGCTGGGCGACAGCCTGGGTAGAACCATCGCCAACGACATGGGCAGCGACTTCGTCGATCGGATCGAGGCGATCCGCGCGCTGGCCAAGCAGGGGCGCCAGCGGGCCGAGGCGTCCGATCGCCACGCGCTGATCGACTATCTGCGCGCGCTGCCCGACGACGAGCTGCTGCCGGTGACCCGAGCCTTCAACCAGTTTTTGAATTTCTCCAACATCGCCGAGCAGCACTACCGGGCACGCTTTCGCCGGGTCGAGGACTATCGCCCCGGCACCCAGCCCGACCTGGGCGAGCTGATCGAGCGCATCGCTGCCGCCGGCAAGTCGCCCCGCGAGATCGTCGATGCGCTTGCCGGTATGCGGGTCGACCTGGTGCTGACCGCTCACCCCACGGAGGTCATTCGGCGCACCCTGATCCAGAAATACGATGCCATCGACGAGTGCCTGAGTCGGATCGAGACCAGCGGCGAGCATCCCGAGGTGCTGCAGCGCGCCCAGGGGCGACTCGAGGAGTTGATCGCCCAGTCCTGGCATACCGACGAGATCCGCCACGAGCGGCCGACACCGGTGGACGAGGCCAAGTGGGGTTTCGCGGTGATCGAGAACGCGCTGTGGCAGGCGGTACCGACCTTCCATCGTGACCTCGACGCGCTGCTGCTCGACGCCACCGGCGAGCGCCTGCCGCTGGACGCCTCGCCGATCCGCTTCGCCTCCTGGATGGGCGGCGACCGCGACGGCAACCCCAATGTCACCGCCGCGGTCACTCAGGAAGTGCTGCTGCTGGGCCGCTGGATGGCGGCGGATCTCTATCTGCGCGATCTCGATCAGCTGCGCGCCGAGCTATCGATGTGGCAGGCCAACGACGCTCTGCGCGCCGAGGTGGGTGACGATCCCGAGCCCTACCGCGCGCTGCTCAAGCAGCTCACCATCCGGCTGGAGGCGACCCGTGCCTGGGCCCGCGCCCGGCTCGACGGCGAGCCGGTGGCGGACGCCCCGATCATCGAGACCCGCGCGCAGCTGCATGCGCCGCTGTTGACCTGCTATCGCTCGCTGTGTGACGTCGGTCTGGAGACCATCGCCAATGGTGTGCTGCTCGATACCCTGCGCCGGGTCGGGGTGTTTGGGGTGACCCTGGCCAAGCTCGACGTGCGCCAGGATGGCGCGCGCCACGCCCAGTGCCTCGACGAGTTGACACGCCACCTGGGGATCGGTGGCTATCTGGCGTGGCCGGAAGCGCAGCGCCAGCAGTTCCTGCTCGACGAGCTGGCGTCGCCAAGGCCGCTGGTGCCGCCGCGCTGGGCCTGCTCTGCCGAGGCGCGTGAGGTGCTCGACACCTTCCGTGTGATCGGGCGCGAGCAGCGCGAGGCGCTGGGTACCTACATCATCTCGATGGCGCAGCAGCCCTCCGACGTGCTGGCGGTGGCGCTGCTGATGAAGGAGGCCGGCGAGGGGCTGAACCTGCCCATTGCACCGCTGTTCGAGACCCTCGACGATCTCGACCGCGCCGGGGCGGTGATCGAGCGGCTGCTGGCGCTGCCGGGCTACCGTGCGGTGGCCGGTGACTATCAGGAGGTGATGATCGGCTACTCCGACTCGGCCAAGGACGCCGGCCAGCTGGCGGCGGCCTGGGCCCAGTACCGGGCCCAGGAGCGGCTGGTCGAGGTGTGCCGCGAGGGCGGCGTGGCGCTGACCCTGTTCCATGGCCGTGGCGGTACCGTGGGGCGTGGCGGCGGCCCGGCCCACGCCGCCATCCTGTCGCAGCCGCCGGGCTCGGTGAACGGCAGTCTCCGGGTCACCGAGCAGGGCGAGATGATCCGCTTCAAGTTCGGTCAGCCGGATATCGCGCTACGCTCGATGGAGATCTACACCTGTGCGGTGCTGGAGGCGACCCTGTTGCCGCCGCCGGCGCCGCAGCCGGCCTGGCGCGAGGAGATGGAGCGCCTGGCCGATATCGCTCACGCCGCCTATGTGGGCGTGGTGCGCGAGAACCCGGACTTCGTCGACTACTTCCGTGCGGTGACACCGGAGAGCGCCCTGGGTCGGTTGCCGTTGGGCTCGCGCCCGGCCAAGCGGCGCCAGGAGGGGGGCATCGAGACGCTGCGTGCGATTCCCTGGATCTTCGCCTGGACTCAGATTCGACTGATGCTGCCGGCCTGGCTGGGCAGCGGAGAAGCCTTCGCCACCCGGGTGGCCGAGGAGGGCGGGCTGGCCAGGTTGCGCGAGATGCGCCAGCAGTGGCCGTTCTTCCGCACCTATCTGGACATGCTCGAGATGCTGCTGGCCAAGTCCGACGGCCAGATCGCCGCCTACTACGAAGAGCGGCTGGTCGATGCCCCGGCGCTACGCGAACTGGGCAGCTCGCTGCGCCAGCGCCTGGTCGACCTGGAAGCGGTGCTGCTGCGGATTCTGGATCAGCGCACGCTGCTCGAGGACACGCCGCTGATCCGCCAGGCCATCGAGGTGCGTAACCCTTACATCGACCCGCTGCACGGGCTCCAGGCCGAGCTGTTGCAGCGTAACCGTGACGCCGACGGCGACATCAGCCCGGCGCTCTCGCGGGCGCTGATGGTCACCATGGCGGGCATCGCCGCCGGGCTGCGCAACACCGGCTGAGACGTGGCACTGGGCCGGGGCGAGGTGCTCGCCCCGGGACGTGTGGACAGGGGAGGTCGCCAATGGAGTTCAAGGACTACTATGCGGTGCTCGGCGTCGAACGTGACGCCACCCAGGAGGAGATCAAGCGCGCCTATCGCAAGCTGGCGCGCAAGTATCACCCCGATGTCAGCCGCGAGACCGACGCCGAGGCACAGTTCAAGGCGCTGGGCGAGGCTTACGAGGTACTCAAGGACCCGGAGAAGCGAGCCGCCTACGACCGTCTTGGGGGACGCGAGGGCGAACGCTTCGAGCCGCCGCCCGACTGGGATGCCGGCTTCGAGTTCAGCGGCGGGGGCTATACCCACGGCGAGAGTGCCGACTTCAGTGACTTCTTCGAGACGCTGTTCGGCCGCCGTGGCGGCAGGGGCGGATTTTCGGGGTTCGACGCTGGGGGTGGCTTCGAGCGCGGCGGTCGGGCCCACGGGCAGGCGCTGCACGGTGAGGATCATCACGCCAAGGTGCTGATCGAGCTGGAGGATGCCTATCAGGGCGCCACCCGCACCCTGTCGCTGCAGAGCGCCGAGCTCGACCCGCAAGGCTATCTGCGCCCGCGGGAGCGCACGCTCAAGGTGCGTATTCCCAAGGGCGTCAAGGCGGGCCAGCGTATCCGGCTCGCCGGACAGGGTGGTGCTGGCGTCAACGGTGCCGCCGCCGGCGATCTCTATCTGGAGGTGGAGTTTCGTCCCCACCCGCGCTACCGGGTCGACGGTCGCGACGTCGCCGTGACCCTGCCGGTGGCGCCCTGGGAGGCGGCGCTGGGCACCACGCTGGCGCTGACGACACCGGGCGGCGAGGTGACCCTCAAGGTGCCAGCCGGCGCCGTTGGCGGGCGCCGCCTGCGCCTCAAGGGGCGCGGTATCCCTGGCACGCCGCCCGGCGATCTCTACGTCGAGCTGATGCTGGTGACGCCCTCGGCCGACAACGAGGCGGTGGCGGCGGCCTACCGCCAGCTGGCCGAGGCCAGCGCTTTCGACCCCCGTGCCGAACTGGGAGGTAACGGATCATGACGCGACATATTCCAGCGGGCGAATCGGTGCTCGAGGGGGACAATCTCGACGAGCGTCCGCTGTTGACCCTGGGCGATCTCTGCCGCAGCTGCACCGTGCACGCCGAGTGGGTGATCGAGCTGGTCGACGAGGGCATTCTCACCCCCGCGGGGCGCTATCACGAACAGTGGCGCTTCTACGGCAGCAGTCTGACCCGGGTACGCACGGTCAGGCGCCTGCAGCGCGACCTGGGGGTCAACCTGGCCGGTGCTGCGCTCGCCCTGGAGCTGATGGAGGAGCTGGAGGCGCTGCGCCGGCGGGTCGATGGCGGGTCAGCCTGAGCCCACGAGTCACGCCAGCGGCTTGGCCTGCGGGCGCATTGCCAATCGCCGCCGCACACCTGGCGCTCAGGCCGGCGTAGCGCGATAGCAGGCGCGTAGCCGCGGTACCGCCAGGGCGTGGGTGTCGGCGAGCGCGAGCAGCGGCTGCAGAATGGCGTCGCGCTCGGTGCCCCGCCCGGCCAGTACATCCTGGAGCATCGACGAGCGGTTACCTGCGGTGGCCTCGATCACCGCGCCGACCCATCCCTGCCAGCCCGCGGCCGGGGGTGGCACCTTCGCCGCCGCCATCAGCTGCGCGATCTCCGCGCACAGCGCTGCGACCTCGGCGCTCAGCTGCGGCTCGGCGAGGGCGCCGTTGAGTACCCGATGCCGCGCCGTCAGTGGATTGATCACGGCGTTGACCGCCAGCTTGTGCCACAGCTTCTCATCGATGTCGTCGCAGGCGCTGGCCGCCAGGCCGACGCGGGTCAAGATCGCGGCGACCGTCTCGGCCAGTGCCAAGTGGCGTGCCGCCAGATCGCCGAGCCAGGTGTGGCCCGCCGCCGCGTGCACCACACCAATCGCCGGTGGCGGCTGGCGGTAAGCCGCCTCGGTGGTCGCCGCGCACAGCACCGGCCCCGGCCACTGGGCGCTCAGTCGAGGTTGGACGCTGAAGCCGTTCTGCAGCAGCAGCAGCGGGGTGCCCGGCGCCAGCTGCGCCTGCTGCAGCGCTTGCTCGGCATCGGGCGCCTTGGTGGCGACGATCACCAGCGCTGGCGGCGCCTCGGGCGATGCCAGCGCCAGGCTGCGCCAGCTGCCATCGGTCTCCTGCAGCCGCAACTGATTCAGCAGGCCGTGGCGCCCGCGCAGCGCGATCGGCCCGATGTCGTCTGCCGCGGCCAGGCGCGCCGCGAACAGCTGGCCCAGCGCACCCGCGCCGAGCACCAGCCAGGGCGCGGCGGTCATGAACTCGATCCCTTGGCGCGGCGCGTGCGTGGCTTGCCCTTGCTGGCCGTGCGTCGGCGTGACTGGCCGCCGCCGCGTTTGGCCGTCTGGCGCTTGCCGCGTGTCGCCTTGGGGGCATCCGGGGCGGCACCCTGGCGTGCGGCCTTGAGCGCCTGGTCGAGCTTGCTCGCGCTGGCCTGGCCGAGCAGTTGACGCAGATCCGCGAGCAGGGCGTCGACGAATGGCTGCGCCGCGGCGTTGCCCTCGGCGATGCTGGTCAGGCGCTGCTCCCACAGCGCGGTGCGTTCCGGCTGCGAGGCCGCCGGCGGCAGCGAGTCGATCAAGGCGTGGCCGGTCCGCGAGGCGCGCAATGCCTTGGCCTCACGCACCAGATAGCCACGGGTCAGCAGGGTTTCGATGATGCCGGCCCGGGTGGCCTCGGTGCCCAGGCCGTCGGTTTCGCGCAGGGTGCGCTTGACCGCCGGATCGTCGACGTAGCGCGCGATGTTCATCATTGCCTTGATCAGGCTGGCATCGTTGAACGGCTCCGGCGGGCGCGTCTCGCGGCTCTCGACCTCGGCGCCCAGCACGCGAGCCGCCTCGCCCTGGTGCAGCGTCGGAAGCGTGGGCACGTCGTCACGGGTGGTGAACAGCGGCTTCCAGCCCGGCTCGATGATCTCGCGCCCCTTGGCCTGGAAGCGTTCGTCGAGGATCTCGAACAGCGCCTGGGTCTCGAAGGTCTCCAGCGGTGGGTAGAACTGTGCCAGCACGTTGCGCGCGATGAGCCGGAACAGGTTGGCCTCGTCCCGGCTCAGGCGCGCGAGATCGGCCGGGCGTCCGCTCGGCGCCAGGGCGTGGTGAGCGCCGACCTTGGCATCGTCCCAGGCCTTGGAGCGCCGGCCGAAGTCGGCCCCCTGCACCCACTCTGTGAGTGTCGCGTCATGCTGGCAGGCGCTCGCCAGGGTGCGTGCGGCCTCGGCATGGTGGGCCGCCGGCAGGTAGCGACAGTCCGAACGCGGATAGGTGATCAGTTGATGCCGCTCGTAGAGCGCCTGGCACACGTCGAGCACCCGCTTGGCGGAGAGCCCGAAGCGGCGCGCGGCGTCCACCTGGAGCGCCGAGAGCGAGTAGGGCAGCGGTGCCGCTTGCCGCTTGCGGCGCTGCTCCAGCGTCGCCAGCCGGCCCTGACTGCCGGGCAGGCGCGCGGCCAGCGCCTGGGCCGGGCGCGGGTCGAGCAGGCGCCCCTGGGCATCCAGCGGCTGGCTCTCGTCGGGTAGCCACCAGGCGCGCAGTTCGCCGGCGGCGACCGCCAGATCGACCCACAGCGGATAGAAGGGGTAGGGCTCGAAGGCGGCGATCTCGCGATCGCGGCGCACCACCAGTCCCAGCACCGGGGTCTGCACCCGACCCACCGAGAGCAGACCGTCGTAACCCGCCTGGCGGCCGATCAGCGTCCACGCCCGGGTCAGGTTGATGCCATAGAGCCAGTCCGCCCGCGAACGCGCCTCGGCGGCGGCGAACAGCGGCTGGTAGCGCTGGTTGTCCTCGAGCCGGGCGAGCGCCTTGGCCACCGCGGGACGGTTGAGATCCTGCACCAGTAGACGCTGCAGCGGACCGCGCCAGCCGAGATGGTCGAGCACCTCCTGCACCAGCAGTTGGCCCTCGCGGTCGGGGTCGCCGGCGTGGACGACGCTGGTGGCGCGCTTGAGCAGCTTGCGCAGCACCGCGATCTGGCCGCGGGCCTGGGGGCGCGGCACCAGTTGCCAGCGGCTCGGCACGATCGGCAGATCGTCGAGGCGCCACTGCTGATAGCGGGGGTCGTAGGCCTCTGGCGGGGCCTGCTCCAGCAGATGGCCCAGACACCAGCTGACGCAGGTGTCGCCGGCCTCCAGATAGCCCTCGCGGCGCACCGCGGGGGTGGGCAGCGCGGCGGCGATGGCCCGCGCCAGGCTGGGCTTTTCGGCGACGATCAGACGCATGCGCGGTTCACTTCTCCAGATGTCGGCGGGCCCGCACCAGGGCGCGGTACCACTGGCGGTGCGGCGTGCCCACCGCCGGTGGCGCCATGCTCAGATAGCTGACGTTGGGCGTCTCGCTGCGCTCCAGGTTGACGTTGGTGAGCATCGTCAGGGTGGCTTCGCGGGCGCCATACTGGCGCTGCAGGAACGCCATCGCCGCCGGCTCCAGTGCCACCCGGTAGTGGCGCACCAGGGCCAGGGCCAGAGATTCTGCGGTGCGCGACAGGTCGATCTCGATCTCGCGCACCATCGCCGAGCCCATGGCTGCCTTGGCCGCGGCCGAGAGATTGGGTTCGAGCTGGCCGAAATCCGCCGCGTTGGAGCTGTTGATGGCGCGCTGTACCGCGGGGCGAGAGAGCTGCACGTGGGGCTCAAGCGCCAGGAAAATCTCCACCGCCACGCGCTTGGCGGTATCGACGCCGACGCTCAACTGGGTATCGCGCTCGGCCTGACGCAGGCGGTCGCGGAAGGTGCCGATGTTGGCCTTCTCCATGTGGCGCCCGAGCAGCTTGCACACCTCCGCCTTGGCCTCGTCGTCGAGTGCGATCTTGCTCTCGCGGATGCGCAGACCGCGCCGACCAGGACCCAGGCGCAGGCGGGTAGTGCTGTCGGAGAGATTGGCGCTGAGCGCTTCCCAGCGTTCGGCCATGCGCAGGCGGTGGGCGTGGCTGCGGCCGACCGACTCATAGGCGCTGGAGACGCTCTTGTAGAGCTTGATCGCGTTGGTCAGCACCTCGGCGTTCTCGCGCAGTGTCTGGCGCTGCTCCTTGCGTCCGTTCTGGATCGCCCGCACCTGGGCGTCGATGCGCGCGCTGAGGTCGTCGATCGCCGTCACGCTGTGGGCGAGCAGGGCGTCGGCGCGCTGGCCGGAGACGCTCTCGGCCAGCGGCGTGACGGAGCGCTCGGTGAGATAGGTATTGAGCGCCTTGAGACGCGAAAGTCCGGTGGCCTGGGCGATGCGGTGGCGGGCGCGGGCCTCCTCGAGATTGTCGAAGGCGCGCGCCAGTTTCCAGCGGCCGCGGTACTCGAACGAGAGCACCGGAATTTCGCGGCCGCTGATCAGTTCGAAGGCGAGGATCACCATCTCCTCGACATCCTGCAGTGTCATCAACAGGTCGTTGTCACTCTCGATCGCCGCCATGACGCGCTCGATGAAGTTCTCGTCCCGTGCCACGCCGTAGCGCGGATCGGGCGCGCGGCCTTCGAAACGCTCGCGCAGCAGGGTGATGGCCTGGGGGGCAAGATCGAACAGCTCGCCGAACTGCGGCTCGATACGTTCACGGTAAGTGGTGAAGAGATCGCTGATACGGGCGTGCAGGCCGACCCGGCGATAGACCTCGATCTGGCCGATCAGGCGCGCGCTCTCGGGGTCGTCGAGCAGCTCCAGCGCGGCCAGCTCGACGCCGGCCGGTGACAGGTCCTGCTTGCGCAGCAGCATGGCGGCGGCCTCGCGGCGGCGCGCGTCGCCGTCGAGGCTCTCGACGATCAGGTTGCGGGTTGCCAGCAGCAGCTCCGGCAGCGTCTTGATCACCCGCTCGATGCGCTGCGAGGTGCGCTCGACGCGTCGCCCACGGGTCAGGTGGTGGAGCAGGTTGGCGAGTACGCCGAAGATGCCGGTGATCACCGTGAACGAGATGAAGAAGATGTAGTTCTCGATCGTCGGCGCCTTGCCGTAGCCGAGCAGGTAGCCGCCCCAGGCGCCGAGCAGGGTCACCGGCCCGGCGGTCCACAGGATCTGCAGCAGGCTCACGGTCCACGGCACTTTCTCCACCGCGGCGGTGATACGACGGATCTCGTCGCGCCCCTCGCGCTCCAGGCGCACCTGGGGGGTATCGCTGGCGGCGACTTGGGGGCGGCGGCGGAGAGTTGGGGGGATCAACGAGAGCAAGCTTGCTCCTTGCAAACGACAGCGGACAGAGCGGGCGGCGGCTAACTTAGCACCCCAGGTCGAGCGTCGCCAGCGCTGTTGCCGAGCGTGCTAGGATGGGGCCAATCGAACGGAGGAACGCCATGCTGACTGCTTGGGTCGAACAGCTGCTGGGGTATGCCAGTGGCGCCCTCGAGGCAATTCGCGACAACGAACACTACCCGGCACTGATGGCATGGGCGCGCACGCAAGGGGCCGAGCAGTGCGGCGGCAGTCTGGACATGGCCCAGGCGCTGGCGCCGATCATCTGGAACCAGACGCCGCTGGTGCGTCGCCAGTTCGGCTGCGAGCCGCTGGCCGAGCCGCGCCCCGACGAACCCTGCTGGTGCGATTCGGGCCGTGCCTATCGCGACTGCTGCCTGCGGGTGGAGTTGCCCAGCGCCGTACCGACGCATCTGATGTGGATGCTGTCGCTGCGTGAGTGGCGCGGCGAGACATTGAAAGCCGCACTGGAGAGCCGCAAGGCGCCGGCGCAGGCGCTGCTCGAGGCGGGCATCGTCTCCGCCGAGAGCGGCAACAACGGCCGTGCCCAGCAGATTCTCGAGTCGCTGTTCGCCGGTGAGCGTGACTGGCAGGCGTTGGCCGAGCAGATCGAGCCGGCCTTCGAGATCCTGATCGATCTCTATCAGGAGCGCGGTTTCCTGCGCAAGCGTGGCGCGCTGATCGAGCGGGTCATCGCCAGCGGCCCCGATTTCCTCCGTGCCGCGGCCTACGAGCGGCTCTGTCTGATGCACCTCGACAGCGGTGACCTGGCCAGCGCCCGGGAGGCCTTCCAGAGCGCCCAGCGGACGCTGCCGGACTCTCCCTCGCTGGCCTATATCGAAGCCATGGTGCTGCTGCACGAGGGCAACGTGGGCAAGGCGCGCCAGCGCGCGGCCTTCTGGTGGCGGCGGCTGGCGCGCCAGCACCACGCCGACCCCGATCAGCTCGACTTCATCGCCGAGCTCGCCGACGACCCCGAGTCGACCCTGGCCGAGCAGGTGATCAACTCCGAGGAGGCGTTGGCCGGGCCGCTGACCGCGCTGCAGGCGCTGCTGCACACCCAGCAGCGTCCACCGCGGCTGGTGCTGTCACGTTCGCCGGAGGGCGCGCTGCTCTACGAGCCCAGTCGGCGCGAGGCGTCACTCTACGCCGGCTGGATCGAAGCCTGTGAGATCGAGATCGACGAGGACGCCGCACTCGGGTTCCTCGGTGACCCCTGGGTCACCGCGCCGCAGTGGCTGCAGGGGCTGTGCGCCAACCCCGAGTGGCTCGATGCGCCCAAGGTGATGCAGGCACTGACCCTGGCGCTGGCGAGCCGCTTCGGCAGCCTGCCGTGGATGGTCGACACCTTCTTCACCCCGCTGGCCGAGCGCTACGCTGCCTGGCTGACCCAGCTCGAGGATGCCGGCGGTACTTTCTCCTGGCACGACGCCGACAACGCCACCTTGTTGCGCACGGGCCTGGCGCTGGTGATCGGCATGGAGCGGGGTGCCGGCCCCCAGGCGCGGGCGCTGGCGCAGCGACTGTTGGCACTGGACGCCGAGGATAGCCTGGGCCTGCGTGAGCTGGTGATCGACCAATTGCTGCGTGAGGGGAACGACGACCAGGCGCTGGCGGTGAGTGAGGCTGGGCCGGAGGGCGCCGACATGCTCGGTGTGCAGATGGGGCGCGTGCTGGCGCTCTATCGTCTGGCGCGGCATGACGATGCGCGCGCGGTGCTCGGTGAGGTGTGCGCGGCCAACCCCTATATCGTGCGCGTGCTGTGCGAGGAGCGTCCGCGTCCGGCACGCTTGAGCGTCGACATGCCCGAGCCCGGCACCCGCGCCGAGGCGTGGCAGTACCGCCAACTGATGCGCGATCAGTGGGCCGCCTCGGACGGCGCGCTGGAGTGGCTCTCGCGCCAGCCCTGCGCGCGCGCCGGCGAGAGCCGCCGCAACCAGTGATCGCCGAGGGGTGTCGGCCGCCGGATCAAGGCGCCGGCGTGTCGCGCGCCCCGCCGAGTTCCGGCAGACGCCGGCCCAGCCACCACGCCAGGGCGATCGCCGGCACCCCGAGCAGCCCGCTCAGCACGAAGAAGGGCGCGAAGCCGAGGTTGGCTACGGCGACGCCCGAGAACCCGCCGATGAACTTGCCCGGCAGCGTCATCAGCGACGAGAACAGCGCGTACTGGGTCGCGGTGTAGGCGCGCGAGGTGAGGCTCGACAGGAAAGCGATGAACACCGTGCTGGCGAGGCCGTTGGCGAGGTTGTCACCGGTGATGGTGAGCACCAGCAGCGGCAGGCTCTGGCCGCCCAGGGCGAGTACCGCGAACGCCATGTTGGTCAGCGCCACGGCGATACCGCCGATCACCAGCATGCGCGCGAGACCGTAGCGCACCACCAGCAGTCCGCCGAGTACGCCCCCTCCGATGGTCATGGCGACGCCGAAGACCTTGGTCACGCTGGCGATCTCGCTTTTGGTGAAGCCCAGGCTGAGATAGAGCGGATTGGCCATCGCCGCCATCACGATGTCGCCGATGCGGTAGATCGCGACGAACAGCAGCAGGGCGAAGGCGAGGCGCGCATAGCGCTGGAAGAAGTCGGCCACTGGACAGACCACGGCGGCGATCAGCCACACCCCGGCGCGGCGCTGCCACTCGGGGCGCGATGCTCCGGCGTGCAGGAAGCGCTTCACCCGTGGGTGGAACAGCACCCGGCCCAGCCCCTGCTGGCGCGGCGGCTCGGGGCGCAGCAGCACCGTCAGCATGCCGATGCCGACCAGCGCCGCCATGCTCAGATAGGCTGTCGACCAGGAGGCGGCGTCGGCGATATACAGCGCGCCGGCGCCGGCGACCACGATGCCGATGCGATAGCCGATGATATAGGTCGATGCCATCGCGGCCTGGATCTCCGCCTCCCCCGATTCGATACGATAGGCGTCGATGACGATGTCCTGGGTCGCCGCGCCGAAGGCGGTGAGCAGGGCGAAGGCGGCGACCAGCGGTAGGTGCCCCAGCGGATCGACCCCGGAGAGCCCGACCAGGCCGGCGGCGATCAGCGCCTGCCCGAGCAGCATCCAGCTGCGCCGCTGGCCGAGCGCGCGACCCAGCAGTGGCAGGCGCACGCGGTCGACGATCGGCGCCCAGAACAGCTTGATCGAGTAGAGCATGCCGATCCAGCTGAAGAAGCCGATGGCGGCGACGTCGACGCCGCTGTCCTCGAGCCAGGCGGTGAGGGTGGAGAACACCAGAAGATAGGGCAGGCCCGCGGAAAACCCCAGAAACAGCAGGGTGATGACCGGGGCGCGCAGATAGACCCGGCACGATGTCAGCCAGTCGCGTGGCTCGCGTTGCATGCAACCTCCAGACAGGGTCCGCCGTGTCGTCGGCGGACGTGGTGACGCGAAAAATGCTACTCTAGCCGATCGTGTCGCGTCTGGCGCGGGGGATCTGGCTGCCACGCTTTTCCCTGCCCGGGCGCGCTACGGGATTGTGATCGCGATCAGGAAGACGAGCATGACCACGGAGTCGATGAAGGATGGCGATGCGCTGCCGCGCTGGTACGTGATCCAGTGCAAGGGCGGTGAATCGTTTCGCGCCAGCGAACATCTGGACAACCAGGGCTACGAGGTGTTCCACCCGGTGCTGGAAGTGCAACGGCGCCGCCGCGGCAAGCTGGTCTGGGTGGCCGAGCCGCTGTTTCCCCACTATCTGTTCATTCGCCTCGACCGTCTCGCCAGCAACTGGCGCCCGATTCGTTCCACCCGCGGCGTACTGCGGCTGGTCGGCTTCGGCCACGAACCGGTTGCGGTGCAGGATGCGCTGGTCGCGACCCTGCGTGATCGGGTCGCCGCCGATACCAGTCGCGAGGGTGCCAACGTCTATTACCGGCGTGGCGACCTGGTGGAGATCACCGACGGGCCGTTTCGCGCCCTGCAGGCGGTGTTCGACGCGCAGAAGGGCGAGGAGCGAGCCATCGTGCTGCTCAACCTGTTGCAGCAGACCCAGCGCCTGGAGCTGCCGGTGGAGGCGCTGCGCAAGCACGTCCCTTAGGCGCTGCGCAGGCGCGTACCTCAGGCGTTGTTCGAGCACGCACCCTGGGTACTGCCACGGCACTTTCCGCGCTCGCGGACCTCTTGTGCCGACTCAGAGCGGTCACCCCCGTCGGGTGCGTGAGGTTGCCACGCGTTGCAGCCGAGATTTACCCATTTCAGGAACGACCCATGACGTCAATCACCATTATCCCCGGGCGTGTCGCCACGCTGCACTACCGCTTGTGCGATGCCGACGGCCGCACCCTCGACGACTCCCGCGCGCGCCAGCAGCCGCTGAGCTATCTGCATGGCCATGGCAACCTGTTCTCGGCGCTCGAGGCACAGCTGGCAGGCGCTGCGCCCGGCGCGCAGATGCGCGTGACGCTGAGCCCCGTCGAGAGCTATGGCGAGCGTGACGAAGCGCTGGTCAGCGAGACGGCGCGCAGCGCCTTTCCCGCCGACCAGCCGCTGCATGCGGGCGCGCGCTTCCAGGCCCAGGGGCCGGAAGGGCCGCATACGGTGACGGTGATCGCCGCCGACGCGGGCAGTGTCACCGTGGATGCCAACCATCCGCTGGCCGGGCACTCCCTCAGCTATGAGATCGAGATCCTCGAGGTGCGCGAGGCCACCCGTGCCGAGCGGGTCAAGGGCCATCCGCTACCGCCGGGGACTTCGCATACCGAGGTCGAGGATCGCAAGCAAGTCTGAGCGGCCGCCGGTCGCACGGGGCTCAACGCTTCACCCACCAGTAGTGATACCAGGCTGCCATCACCTGTTCCGGATAGGTGGTGCGGCCCAGGCTGCCGTTGTACCTGGCCAGGGCGCGGGTCCAGTCGCCATTCTCCCGAGACAGATAGTGGGCGAGGATGGTGCAGCCGTAGCGCAGATTGGTGGCGACATCCTCCAGGTCGTCCTGGGGACGGCCGATCTCGGCTTTCCAGAACGGCATCACCTGCATCAGTCCACGCGCGCCGACGGGCGAGCGGGCCGCGGGGCGAAAGCGGCTTTCCACGTCGATCAGCGCCAGCACCAGCTCCGGCGGCAGGGCGGCGCGGCGCGCCTCGGCGTGAATCCGCTGCAGCAGGCTCAAGCGCGCCTGACGATCGGGGTAGGCTTGGGGTTGGCGCCGGGCGAGGCGCGACTGCATGTCGAGCAGCCAGACCTGGGCATCGAAGCGATCGCCGCCGTCGGGCTCCGCGGCCATCGCCTGCGCCAGCGCCTCGATCAGTGCGGGCGAGGGTGCGGTGTCGGCGGCCAGAGCGCTGATCGAGTCGGACTGCGGTTGAGGCGTGCCCGCGGGATTTGCCGTGACCGGGAGAAAGGCCCCGGCCGCCAGCAGCAGGGCTGCCAGCGCGCCGGCGAGCGCTCGCCCGGTCAGGTGATGATCAGCCCAGGCGCTCGGCGAGGAACGCATCGAGATCCTCGACAGCGACCATGGTGACCTCGCTGTCGCGGCGCCCCTTGTACTCCAGTTCGCCGTTGTCCAGACCGCGATCGCCGATCACCAGGCGATGGGGGATCCCCATCAGCTCCTGATCGGCGAACTTGACCCCGGGGCGCAGATCGCGGTCGTCGAGCAGCACATCGATGCCGGCGGCGGTGAGACGTGTGTAGAGCGTCTCGGCGGTATCGCGCACGCGCTCGGACTTGTGCGCGTTCATCGGCACGATCGCCAGTTGGAAGGGAGCGATGGCGTCGGGCCAGATGATCCCGCCGGCGTCGTGATTCTGCTCGATGGCAGCGGCGACCACGCGGGTGATGCCGATACCGTAGCAGCCCATGTAGAGGGTGGCGGGCTGGCCGTTGTCGCCGAGCACGGTGGCATTCATCGCCTGCGAGTACTTCTGGCCCAGCTGGAAGACGTGGCCGACCTCGATGCCGCGGGTGATGGCGAGGGTGCCCTGGCCGTCCGGCGAGGGGTCGCCCTCGACCACGTTGCGCAGATCGGCGACCTCGGGCAGCGGCAGATCGCGCTCCCAGTTGATCCCGAACAGGTGCTGATCGTCGATGTTGGCGCCGGCGCCGAAATCGCTCATCAGCGCCACGCTGCGGTCGACGATCAGCGGCATCGGCAGCCCCACCGGGCCCAGCGAACCGGGGCCGGCGCCCACCGCAGCGCGAATCTCGCTCTCTTCGGCCATGGTCAGCGGCGCCTTGACCTGGGGCAGGTGCTCCGCCTTGATCTCGTTGAGCTGATGATCGCCGCGTACCATCAGGGCGACCAACCCGCCCTCGGCCCCGTGCACGATCAGCGTCTTGACCGTCTTCTCGATCGGCAGGTCGAACCCTTCGACCAGCGCCGCAATGGTGCGCACGCCGGGGGTGGGCACCTGGCGCAGCGTCTCCTGTGGCGCTGCGCGCTCGGCGCCGGCCGGGGGCAGCGCTTCGGCTTTCTCGATGTTGGCAGCGTAGTCGGAACCGGTGGAGAAGATCACCGCGTCTTCGCCGGAGTCAGCGAGCACATGGAACTCGTGGGAGCCGGTGCCGCCGATCGAGCCGTTGTCGGCGAGCACGGCGCGGAAATCGAGTCCCAGGCGGGTGAAGATGCGCACGTAGGCGTCGTACATCTTCTCGTAGGAGCGCGCCAGACCGGCCTCGTCGACGTCGAAGGAGTAGGCATCCTTCATGATGAATTCGCGCGAGCGCATGACGCCGAAGCGCGGGCGGATCTCGTCGCGGAACTTGGTCTGGATCTGATAGAAGTTGGTCGGCAACTGCTTGTAGCTCGACAGCTCGCGCCGGACCAGATCGGTGATCACCTCTTCATGGGTCGGACCGACGCAGTAGTCGCGCTGATGACGATCCTTGAGGCGCAAAAGTTCCGGGCCGTACTGCTCCCAGCGCCCCGACTCCTGCCACAGCTCGGCCGGCTGCACCGCCGGCATCAGCACTTCCTGGGCGCCGGCCCGGTCCATCTCTTCGCGCACGATGCGTTCGACCTTGCGCAGGGTACGCAGGCCCACCGGCAGCCAGGTATAGAGCCCCGAGGTCAGACGGCGGATCATGCCGGCACGCAGCATCAGCTGATGGCTGACGATTTCCGCATCCGCCGGCGTTTCCTTGAGGGTCGAGATCTGTAGTTGGCTGGCGCGCATGGCGTGTTCGTTCCTGTATTCAGCAGCGATGTCCGGGATCGGCGGCGAGCCGACTGCGGCCCGGAGATGAGTCGATCGTGAGCCGGCCAGTATAGAGATGGCAGCCGCCCACGGGGAGGGGGCCAGTCAAAATCCCCGCGATCATGGATGATAAAGTCGGCGCGGGGGAGCGGTTCTCGGCGCCGGCCTGGTGACAGCTCGACCTGTCCTGGCGTGAGTTTTTTTCTATAGTGAATTCAGGGCCGCGACCGATATCGTCCGTCCGGGCGAGCGGTGGCATTCACGGAAGCCGTCGTCGGCGGCCCGCGGCGGTGGAGAGGCGCGTCATGATCAATCATGTCTGGGGACTTCTCACGCATCCCAACCGCGAGTGGCAGGAGATCAGCAGCGAGAACGAGACCGTTTCCCACCTCTACGGACACCACGTGCTGATACTGGCGGCGGTGCCGGTGGTGTGCTCGTTCATCGGCACCACGCTGGTGGGGTGGCACTTCGGCACCTCGGAGACCGGCCTGGCGGAGCGCGTGCAGGTGGCGCCCTCCACCGCCATTCTGCTCGCGATCATCTTCTATGGACTGATTCTGGCCGCGGTCTGGCTGATGGGTAACGTGGTGCACTGGCTGGCGCGGCGCTATCCGTCGCGGCCGAGTCTCAATCGCTGCGTGGTATTCGCCGGCTACATGGCGACACCCATGTTCCTGAGCGGCATCGTCTCCCTCTATCCCATCGTCTGGCTCTGCCTGCTCGCGGGGATCATCGGGCTCTGCTACACCGCCTATCTACTGTTCGCCGGGCTGCCCTCGTTCCTCGGCATCGACCGCGGCGAGGGTATTCGCGCCTCCAGCGCGGCCCTGGCGATCGGCATCCTGGTGCTCGAAGCGCTGCTGGCGCTGACCGTGCTGCTGTGGAGCTACGGCGCCTCGCTGGTGTGATCGGAGCGCGGCCGGATGGCCGTCGTGGCCGCGCCTGGCACCCGAGGCTTCCCGACGCCCGCCATCCCTGGCGGGTGTTTTCGTGGTGCCGGGCGGTGGACGTCGGGCACGCGTTACATTAGGTTAACGCTCGACCTCTATCGCGGGACCCAACGATGTCACTGATCACCCCCAGGCGCGCCGTCGCCATCGCGCTCGTTACCAGCCTGACGCTCTCCCTCGCCGGCTGCGGCACGCTGTTCTATCCCGAACGCAAGGGCCAACTGCCCGGGCGCATCGATCCCGGCGTGGCGATCGCCGACGGCATCGGGCTGTTGTTCTTCATCGTGCCCGGGGTGATCGCCTATGCCGTCGACTTCTCCAACAACACCATCTACCTGCCCAGCGAGGCGGGCGCGGGTGTCGATGCCACCCACCTCGACGGTCCCGTCGATTCGGCCCGGGTCGATGCGCTACTGGCCTCGCGCGGGCTGCCCCGCGGCTGGCAGGAGGAGGTGGTGCGGGTCGAACGGCCGCGTGACCTGGGTCAGGCGCTGGCCTGGATCGAGTCGTCACGGGTCGATCTCGCCGCGCGCTGAGCCTCGGCGGCGGGACCCGCTCGCCGCGCTGGCGGTGTCGAGCTCAAGCTCTGCTAAGCTCTCAGGCAGGGGCGCGGCGGCGCCCTGACGCCGCCACCGCCACGATGTGGGGTGGCGGGTAGTCGCCAACCGGGCTGGCCGCCGCGCTCGACGCCGTTTTGAGAGAGAGCGCATGCGCACCTTCGAGTGTCACTGCTGTCAGCCGCCGAGTCGGCTCTTCTTCGACAATACCCGCTGTACCGTGTGCCATGCCGAGGTCGGCTGGTGTCCGGTGTGCCGTAGCGTGACTGCGCTGATCCCGCAGGGGGCGGATTATCGCTGCGCCAACCCCGTGTGCGGTGTGACCCTGGTCAAGTGCTTCAACAATGCCCACCACGGCGTCTGCAACCGCCTTCTGACACCGCGGGAAGCGGCCCGCTACCAAGGCCTGTGCGACTGCTGTCGCCACAACACGGTCATTCCCGACCTCTCCATCGATGGTCACCGCGAGCGCTGGGCGGCGCTGGAAGCGGCCAAGCGGCGGCTGTTCTACACCCTGGATCTGATGGGTCTGCCGCATCCGGCACCGCAGGACGCGTCAGCGCTGCCGCTGCGCTTCGCCTTCATGGCCGATGCCCTGCCGGACCAGGGGCAATGGCGCGCCACCGACAGTGGCGAGACGGTGTATACCGGGCACGCAGAAGGGTTGATCACGATCAACCTCAAGGAGGCCGACGACGTCGAGCGCGAGCGCCTGCGGATCGATCTCGATGAACCCCAGCGCACCCTGATCGGTCACTTCCGCCATGAGATCGGCCACTACTACTGGGATCTGCTGATCAAGGGACGCGAGGAGGCGGCGAGTCGGGCGGTGTTCGGCGATCACGACACGCCCACCTATGCCGAGGCGCTGGCGCGCTACTATGCCGAGGGCCCTGCCGCCAACTGGTCCGAGCGCTATGTATCGGCCTACGCCACCATGCACCCGTGGGAGGATTTCGCCGAGACTTTCTCGCTCTACGAGGACATCGTCTCGGTGCTGGATACCGCCGGCGATTTGGGGCTGCCCCGGGTGGCACCGGACAGTGGTATCGATGCCATGATTCTGGTCTTCCAGCGGGTCGGCGTCGGGCTCAACGAGCTCAACCGGGAAATGGGGTTGCTCGACGTGGTACCGGTGATCATCACGCCGGCGATCCGCGACAAGCTGGCCTATGTCCATGACCTGGTGACCCGCGCAGCGGCCACGCCGCCGCGCGGGTGAGGGTGGCGCTCAATCGTCGTCGTCGCCGAGGGTACGTTCCTGGGCGCTGGCAGTCTTGACCGGACGCACCACGAAGTAGGCGCCAGCGATCGCTTCATGCAGGTTGTTGAAACCGATCTGGAACTCGTCGATGAGCTGGTGCAGCTGCTCCGGGGCGCGAGCCAGGGTCTGGACGTCGGCCTCGGCGACCTCGGCGCGCACCAGCGTCGCCACCGCCAGCGGCCGGTCGTGGTTGGGCAGGGTCTGCAACTCCCAACTGACCTCCTCGAGGCTGCGCAGCACCGAGCGCGGCAGATCGTGATCCTGGAGCAGGAAGCGCAGCACATCGGGCCCGCGCACCCGCAGTCTCACCGCCTGGCGGTACATCTGGTAGGCGGTGAGCGACTTGAGCACGCTCATCCACTGCAGGTGCTCGAACGGGATCAGCTCTTCCGGGCTGCGTGGCAGCAGGTTGTCGGAGCGGACGTCAAGGATGCGCGTGGTCATGTCGGCGCGCTCCAGGTGCCGTCCCAGCGAGAGGAAGGTGCGCGCCTCGGTGTGGCTCAGGGTGCCTTCGATCAGGCCGGTCAGGGTCTGGCAGGCGCGTACCACGCTCTTGAGGAAGGGGTCGCGATGGCGCGGTTTCAGCCCGGTCTGAGTCTGCTCCTGAATCTCCAGATAGCACTGGTTGAGCTCCTCCCAGATCTCCCGCGGTACCACGTCACGGGTGGTGCGCAGATTTTCACGGGCATTGGCCAGCGAGGAGAGAATCGAGCCGGAGTGCTCCCGCGACAGGCACAGGAAGTCGATCACGTTGCGCTCGCTGCGCTCGGTGTAGAGCGCATCGAAGGTCTCTTCGCTGCCGGTGATGTCGATCAGGGTCGACCAGCTCAGCGCGGCGCGTGCCGGCATGTCCAGCAGCAGATTGCTGTTGACGCTGATCAGTCGCGCGGTGTCCTCCGCGCGTTCGACGTAACGGGCCATCCAGTACAGGTTTTCGGCGACGCGTGACAGCATGGCTCAATCCTCCTCGGTGTCGACGATCCAGGTGTCCTTGCTGCCCCCGCCCTGGGAGGAGTTGACCACCAGCGAATCCTTGACCAGCGCCACCCGGGTCAGTCCGCCCATGGTGACATGGGTCTCCGGTCCCGAGAGGATGAACGGACGTAGATCGACGTGGCGCGGCTCGGGAGCGCCGTCGAACAGGGTCGGTGTGGTAGACAGCGCCAGCGTCGGCTGCGCCATGTAGTTGCGTGGATCGGCCTCGATGCGCTCGGCGAAGGCGGCGCGCTCTGCCGCGGTCGCGCGTGGGCCGATCAGCATGCCGTAGCCGCCGGACTCGTTGGCCGGCTTGACCACCAGCTCGTCGAGGTGGTCGAGCACGTAGCGGCGGTCGTCGTCGAACATGCACAGGTAGCTGGGCACGTTGGGTAGCGTCGCCTCCTGGTCGAGGTAGTAGCGAATCAGCTTGGGCACGAACGCGTAGACCACCTTGTCGTCGGCGACGCCGGCACCGGGGGCATTGGCCAGTGCCACCTTGCCGGCACGCCAGGCCCGCATCAGTCCCGGCGTGCCGAGCATCGAGTCGGGGTGAAAGGCTTCCGGGTCGAGGAACAGATCGTCGATACGACGATAGATCACGTCGACCCGCTTGAGCCCGTCGACGGTGTGCATGTAGACCACGTCATCGTCGTCGACGATCAGGTCGGAGCCCTGGACCAGCTCCACCCCCATCTGCTGCGCCAGGTAGGCGTGCTCGTAGTAGGCGGAGTTGTAGATGCCAGGCGTCAGCACCACGATCTGGGGCTCGTCGCCGGGACGCGGCGAGAGGCTGGCCAGGGTGTCGTAGAGCTGCGCCGGGTAGTCATCTACCGGCAGGATGCGCCCGGTCTGGAACAGCTCCGGCAGCACGCGCTTGGTCACGTTGCGGTTCTCGAGCATGTAGGAGACGCCGGAGGGAACACGCAGGTTGTCCTCGAGGACGTAGACCGTGCCGTCGCCGTCACGCACCAGATCGGAACCGCAGATGTGGGCCCAGATGCCATGGGGCGGATCGATGCCGCGGCACTGGGGGCGGAAATTGACTGACTGGGCCAGGATCTCACCGGGCAGGATGCCGTCCTTGATCACCTTCTGATCGTGGTAGAGGTCATCGATGAACAGGTTGAGAGCGTCGACGCGCTGTTTCAGGCCCGCCTCGATGCCGCGCCATTCGCTGGCGGGGATGATTCGCGGGACGATGTCGAACGGCCAGGCGCGGTCGATGGTGCTGCCTTCGGAGTAGACGGTGAAGGTGATCCCCATGGTGCGGATCGCCACCTCGGCGGCCAGCTTGCGCTCGTTGAGTTCGCTCGGGGTGAAGCTCTGCAGCATGTCGCACAGCGGCGCCGCGGCTGGCCGTGGTGCACCCCCGGCGGCGATCAGTTCGTCGTAGAAGTCTCTGCCGGGGTACTGCTGCCAATCCACATTGCCCATCGCTCAAGCTCCTGCCGGCGAATCGGTCTGGCCGGTCGTCGTGTTGTTGTGTCGTCGTCTCAGCATAGTGAGCGCTGGACCAAACTGTCACCTGTGATGTGCGGCGGCGGCCGCTGAGCTGTCGTGCCACCGTGGGCCGGGGGCGTCGTGCAGCGCCTTGGTGACAGTAGGGCGGTTGACCGGGCTGCAGGGAATGCGCCGGCGGCCGATAAGGCGATCAGAGGTGACGCCGGCAGGTGGTGGGATTAAGCTGGCGCCAGTGCATGCGGCGGTAGTTGACGCGCATCACCGTCGGCCTGGTGTAGCGGGCCGACGTCCCACGTGAGACTGGTCGGGCCGCCCCTGGGTGGTTCGCATGGTCCGGCAGGAGGCCGGACTCGACGCTGGCCGGATGTGCCCGAGCAAAGGTAGCAAGGCAGCGATGGCTGAGATCGATACCCTCACCAGGCCCTGGCTGGGCGACTATGAGACAGAGTCGGGCTTTGATCTGTTGGTGACCTCACGCGGTTCGCTGAGGCGCCGCTGGCAGCCGCTGCTGACGGCGCTGGAACGTCTCGATCCTGACACCCTGGCGCAGCGGGTCGAGGAGATTCAGCGCCTGCTGCACGAGAACGGCGTCACCTACGGGCGCTCGGCCGATGATCCCGAGAGCTTGCGCCAGTGGCGGCTCGACCCGCTGCCGCTGGTGATCACGCCGACCGAGTGGCAGGGCCTGGAAGGCGCGCTACTCCAGCGCATGCGCCTGCTCGACGCGCTGTTGGCAGATATCTATGGCCCCCGGCGCATGCTCGAGGAGGGCGTGTTGCCCGCCGATGCGCTGTTCGCCAATCCGGGGTTTCTGCTCGCCTGCGACCGTCTCTACGGCAAGCGCGGGCCGGCGCTGTCACTGCTGGCGGTGGATCTGAGCCGCGACAGCGAGGGTCGCTGGTGCGTGCTCGCCGATCATCTGCAGACACCGACCGGCATGGGCTTCGCGCTGGAGAATCGGATCGCCATGGCGCGCGCCTTCCCCGGTGTCTATCGCAACGCCCCGCTGCGTCGCCTGGCGGGCTTCCTCGAGCGTCAGCACCACGCCCTCGGCGCACTCTCGCCGCTGACGCTGGACCAGCCGCGGATCGCGCTGCTGGCACCGGGCTCGGCACACGCCAGCCATTTCGAACACGCCTACCTGGCCAACTATCTCAACCTGGCGCTGGTCGAGGGGAGCGACCTGGTGGTGCGCGATGCGCGGGTATGGATGCGCACCCTGGGCGGGCTGGAGCCGGTGGACGTGCTGCTCAAGCAGATCGGCGACGCCTGGAGCGATCCGCTGGAGCTGGAGGCCGACTCGCTGATCGGCGTGCCCGGGCTGCTGGCGGCGATTCGTGGCGGCGGTGTCGGAGTGGCCAACCCACCGGGTGTCGGCGTGCTCGAGAACCCGCTGATCGCGGCCTATCTGCCGCGTCTGTGCGAGCGCCTGCTGGGCGAGCCGTTGGCGATGGCGGGGCCCGAGTCGCACTGGTGTGGCGAGACGGCGGGGCTGGCCTGGGCGCTCGCCGACTTCGAGCGTCTGCGCTTTCAGCGCGTCGACGCCGGCCACGCGATCAGCGAACCCAAAACATTATCGCCGGCAGCGCGAGCGGCACTGCGCGAGGCGCTGGTGGCGAACCCCGAGCACTATGTGGCGTCGCGTCCGCTGGAGGGCGCCACGGCGCCGTTCATGACTCATGTCGGCGGTTCGCTGACGCCGGCGACCTTCAATCTGCGCTGCTTCGTGCAGGCGCGCTATGACGACCACCGCCATCCGGCGGGTTTCGAAGCGATGCCGGGCGGGGTGGCGTGGCAGGGGCTGCCCGGGGCGGAGATGGCGACGAGCCAGTGCGTCAAGGACGTGTGGGTCAGCGCGACCTCGCCGCAGCCCCACGTCAGCCGCCTGCGGCGTGCATCGCAGCCGTTCGTGGTCACCCGGGACGGCGCCGATCTGCCCAGCCGGGTGGCCGAGAGCCTGTTCTGGCTGGGGCGCTACGGCGAGCGCCTGGATGGCCACGCGCGGCTGCTGCGCGAAGCGATCTATCGCCTGATGGAACAGGATCAGGAGAGCCTCGCCGACCCGGCTCTGGACGATCTGCTCCGGCTGCTGGGTCTCGAGCGGGGACTGGTCGATCCTGTCCAGAGCCGCTTCCAGCACGACCGCGAGCAGCTCCTGTCGCTATTCAAGGAGAGCCATCCAGAGGCGCTGCCCAACCTGCTGGCGCGGCTGGTGGCCAATGGCCGGGCGGTGCGCGACCATCTCGGCGACGACGCCTGGCGGGTATTCAACCAGTTGCATCAGGAGGGGGTGCGCCTGCCGCAGGCGGGCATCCATGAAGGACGGCGCGCGGTGGAAGCGCTGATCACCCAGTCGGCGGCGTTCTTCGGCTTCTGTAACGAGACCATGCCGCACCATTACGGCTGGCGTTTTCTCGACATCGGGCGCTTCATCGAGCGCGCCATGCTGACCTTGCGACTGCTGCGGGTGGCGCTGATCGAGGCCCCCCAGGCCGCGCCGGAGGCCGACGGTGCCCCACTGGCCGGCGATGGCCTATGGGAAGTGGTGCTGGCGACCACCGACAACGCGAGCGCCTACCGTCGGCGCTATCGTAGCGAGCTCTATCCGGCGGCGATTCTCGATCTGCTGCTGTTCGATGAGGGCAATCCGCGCTCGATCGGCTATATGTTCAAACGCCTGGAGCGTCAGATCGCGCATCTGCCCCAGCCGCAGGATACGCCCTATCGCAGCGACGAGGCGCGGCTATTGATTCGCGCGCGCGCCGCGCTGCATCTGGCGGATCTCGACGCATTGGCCGAGAGTGCTCTGCTGCCGCAGGCGAGGCAGGCCCTGTCGACTCTGCTGGATGCACTGGCCGAGCCGCTGGCGGCGCTGTCCCAGGCGATCGAGCACAGCCACTTCAGCCACGCCGAGGCACCACGTCAGCTGATTCCGATGCAGGCGCCCTGAGGGCACGACGCCGCGCAGACTGCCTGGAGAAGCGTCTCATGGCGTCTGGATCGTGGGATGCCTGGATCGCGGGTTGTCTAGCTCGTGGGTTGTCTAGCTCGTGGGTTGTCTAGCTCGTGGGTTGTCTAGATAGGAGCCGCGGGTGTCGCTAGAGAGAGAAACGGACTTCATGCGCTATCGCGTCAGCCACAGTACCCGCTACGACTATGCCGCGCCGGTCTCGCTGTGCCACAACGAGGCGCGCCTGACGCCGCGGCGCTTGACCTGGCAGCTCTCCGAGCCGACCCGCTTGACGGTGACGCCGGTGCCGGCCGTGCTGCAGACGCGGCGCGATGTGTTCGGCAACGAGGTCAACTACTTCAGTGTTCAAGAGATACATCAGAGCCTGACGGTGACCGCCGAGACCTGCCTTTCCACTGGCCCGCGGCCACAGCCACCTGCGGTCGGTGCCTGGGAAGCGGTACGTGCGACCAGCCGCGAGCGGGTGGCGTGTCGGCCCTACCAGCTCGATTCGCCATTCGTTGCCCGCCACGCGGCGCTGCGCGATTTCGCTGCCATCAGCTTCACACCGGGGCGGCCACTGATCGAGGCGGCCGCCGAACTCAATCAGCGTATCTTCGAAGGCTTCCTCTACGATCCCGGCTACACCACGCTGGCGACACCGGTGCTCGATGTGCTCGAGGCGCGCCGCGGCGTGTGCCAGGACTTCGCTCATCTGATGGTCGGCTGTCTGCGCTCGCTGGGGCTCGCCGCGCGCTATGTCAGCGGCTATCTCGAAACGCGACCGCCGCCGGGTCAGCCGCGGATGGTGGGTGCGGACGCCTCCCACGCCTGGAGCGCGCTCTATCTGCCCAGCTGGGGCTGGCTGGAGTTCGATCCGACCAACGGCACACTGCCCGGCGAGCGGCATCTGATCACCGGCTGGGGCCGCGACTACGGCGACGTGCCGCCGCTGAAAGGGGTGATGAGCGGCGGTGGCTCGCATGCGCTGGAGGTGGCGGTGGACGTGGAGCCGCTGGCCGTCGACCCCGCCTAGGATCGTGAGTGGCGGCCAAAGCCGGCGACTCCCAGTGCCAGCATCCCTGCGACCAGCCCCCAGAAGGCGGCGCCGATGCCGAACAGGCTCACGCCGGAACCGGTGACCAGAAAGGTGATCATGGCCGGCTCACGCTGGGCCTCCTCGCGCAGTGCCCGGTGCAGGCTGGTGGCGATGGTCGGCAGCAGCGCCAGGCCTGCCAGGGCCACGACCAGTTCCCGCGGCAGGGCGTCGAACAGACTGCCGATCGAGCCGCCGCACACCGCCGCGAGCAGATAGAACAGCCCCGCCCAGACCGCGGCCGGGTAGCGTCGCGCCGGATCGGCGTGGACATCGCTGCCCATGCAGATCGCCGCGGTGATGGCGGCGAGGCATACACTGAAGGCCCCGAAGGGCGCCAGCAGCAGCGTGGCCAGGCCGGTCCAGATCATCAGCGGCGAGATCGGGGTGTCATAGCCTGCGGCGCGCAGCGTGGCGACGCCGGGAGCGTTCTGCGAGGCCATGCTGACCACGAACAGGGGCAGGCCGATGCCGAGCAGGCTGGCAAGGCTGAAATGGGGCATGATCGGCAGCGGCAGCGCGAACGACCAGCGCGCCGCCTCGGTATCGATCTTGCCCAGTGCGGCGGCACATGCGAGACCCAGCACCAGCACCAGCAGGATGGCGTAGCGGGGCAGCCAGCGCTTGGCGATCAGGTAGGTCGCCAGCATCACCAGTACCAGGGTGAACTCGTGGCCCAGCGAGACGAACGCATCGAGGCCGAAGCGCAGTAGCACGCCTGCCAGCATCGCCGCCGCGATCGACTGCGGAATCACCCGCATCAGCCGCGCGAACCAGCCGGTGATGCCGCAGATCAGCACCAGCAGGGCGCAGAACATGAAGACCCCGATCGCTTCGTTGAGCGAGCTGCCGGGCAGACTCACCGCGAGTAGCGCGGCCCCGGGTGTCGACCAGGCGGTGAGAATCGGCTGCCGATAGCGCAGCGAAAGTCCGATCGAGGTCATGCCCATCGCCAGACCCAGGGCGCTCAGCCAGGCCCCGATCTGACCCGGCGAGGCACCCGCGGCGGCGGCGGCCTGGAAGATGATGATCGCGGAGCTGCTATAGCCGACCAGCACGGCGACGAAACCGGCGGTGACGTGGGCGGGGCTGCTGTCGCGCCAGAAGGTTGAGTTGGGCATGGCGAAGATCTCGAAAATGATCCGTGCGTTATAACGCACGGATCTCGCGGAGGCAATGTGCGCTATAACGCACATTGCCTCTGGCGCGCGTATTGCGGAAGATAGTCGTGCAAACCGCCATGTGACGGAAGAGGAGTTGTCATGGAAGCCGATCTCGCGGCGCTGGGTCAGCGACTCAAGGCGCGTCGCCAGGCTTGCCGGATGAGCCTGGATGGCGTCTCCCGGGAGACCGGTGTGAGCAAGGCGATGCTGGGGCAGATCGAACGCGGAGAGTCGGTCCCCACGGTCGCCACGCTATGGAAGATCGCCAGTGGCTTGCGCGTGCCCATGAGCTACTTTCTGGCGCCGGGGCTGACCCCGGCCAGCCGATCATCGACCCCCTGGCATCACGATGCGTCAGGCATGACCGTGCTGCCGCTGTTTGCCTTTGACCCCGGTCTGGGGTTCGAGATGTTCGTCATCGATCTTCCTCAGGGCACGTTCAGCGAGTCGCCGGCCCATGCGGCGGGGATCGTCGAGCACGTGGTGGTGATCGAGGGCGCGATGGAGCTGGCGATCGAGGGGCAGTGGCACCGTCTGGAAACCGGCGATGCCATGCGCTTCGCCGCCGACCGACCCCATGCCTATCGCAATCTCGATGCGGCTAGGGCGCGAATCCACGATCTGATCCACTATCCGGCGGGCATGTGAGCGTTGCCAGGTGCGGCTCCTTCAATGCCTCGGGGCGGTACTTGGCGAGCAGTGCCCAGACGATCGCTGCGCTCTCTGCGTCGGGTTCGCCACGGTAGTCCGCCGGTCGGAAGTGCATCTGGAAGGCGCGCAAGACCGCCTGGGTCCGCGTATCTTGCGCGCCGCTGGCGGGCAGCGCATAACCGTAGGCGCCGAGCGCGCGCTGCAACTGCGTGAGCGTCGGCGGGCAACGGGCGAAACGTTGTCGATAGCGGGCGACGCTGGCGGCATCCGGCCAGGCACCGATGCCGGCGGCATGGAGACGCTGCCAGGGAAAGGCCGGACCCGGGTCGATCTTGCGCTCGGGGGCGATATCGGCGTGGCCGACGATCGCCGTGGGCGGCAGCCGATAGCGTCGGACGATATCACCGACGAGTGCGATGACCGCCGCAATCTGCGCTTCGGAGTAGGGCTCCCAGTCACCTGACGAGGCGTCATGGCTCGGGCCTCGGTTGACGATCTCGATACCGATCGATGAGTCGTTGAGCTGAGTGCGGTCCTCCCAGGCACTGACGCCGGCGTGCCAGGCGCGTTTCTCCTCATCGACCAACTGCCACACCAGCGGTTCGCCACCACGCTGGTCGGGTGTGCGCGACACCACATAGTGGGCGCTGACCTTGGGGCCCATCAGCGTGCGCAGTGCGCGTGGCGCCTCGGAGTCGGTGTAGTGCAGCACCACATAGCGCACGCGCTCGTTGAACGCGCTCGACTGCTGGCGGCGATCGGCGACATAGCCGTCGCGCTGCGCCAGGCCGGATCCGGCACAGCCGGCGATGACAGTGAGTAACGTGACGAGAATCAACAGTCGCCAGGCGCGTGCGGTCGGAGTCTTACATCCCAGATATATCACGGTGTGTCATTTCCAAGCCTAGAAGTTACCAGGGACAGCTCCCGGATTGCCGACGTCTGGCAGTATCGGCCATGAGCCGCTTCAGCGCGTGGCGGGCGTTAGCATAGCGGCCTCGGCAACGCTCTGCGCCACGCACGGCGCCTATTTTGCCTGCGGCAAAAGAATACGTACCAAACGGTCCGTTTGATCGATTCAGCCGGTATCAGAAAGTTCATTATACGACGTGCCCGGAGTTGGGTTATCCCGCGGCGCGGCGGGTATCCAAGAAACGCCTTATTAACCACTGGTAAGCAAAAAAATATCATTGCAAAAGGGTTGCATATTACGATTTTAGCGCAATAATGTGAGGGCCAATCAATCTGCAACGGAACTCAGAATGTCTCTTCTCAGTGACTACGTCAAAAAGGAACAGCTCCTTAAGCAGTTAGAAGAAGAGCTGAAACGTATGGAAGGCGACCAGCGCCTCAAGGCCGAGCTCGAATTCAAGGAGAAGCTCGAGGCCCTGATGGCGGAGTATGGTAAGTCCGCCTCCGACGTTATCGAACTGCTTAGCCCGCGTCCCAGCAGCGCTGCTGCTGCCAATGCGCAACCTGCCAGCGCCGGTGGCCGTCGCAAACGCAAGCTCAAGATCTACAAGAACCCCAATACGGGGGAAGTGGTCGAGACGCGTGGCGGTAACCATAAAACGCTGAAAGCGTGGAAGGAAGAGCACGGCGGCGACACCGTGGAATCCTGGGTCGTGCGTACCGAAGAGTGATCCGATTCGGGTCTCGGCGAGAGGTGTAGGGGCCAGACGGCATCCTGACACAGCTCTGGTCGAGCCCGAGCAGATCGCTTCAGAAAGAGCGTCTACCCTCAAGGGTGGGCGCTCTTTGTTGTTCAGTCCATGAATATCATCGTGACTTTCCGGGACCTTGTCGCATACTTGTCCGCCAGCACGCGCGGTGAGTAGCCCGCATTTAGGGCGTCTACGCGGTAGATGATTTCGTGCCGGAATTCCGCTATGCTCTTCGACGACCAGCTGAAAGCCTGTTGGGGTCCGCTTGCGACCCTGTCGAGAATGGTTCGCCCGATCGTCACAGGCGTACTCCTGCTCAGGTCATTCACCCTAACTGCCTACACCTGACGGTGTCCGGCCATTGCAGCCAACGATCGTTACTCTATGCCACGCCCACACATGAACGAACGCGATAAACTCCGTAAGTTCCGAGAATTGGATGATGCTTTTGCGCAGGCGCTACGTGAGCTCGACGGTGGTTCACGTCAGGCCTCCGCGTCCCCCGTCGACGAACGCCCGCAGTTCGAAGAGCGCCTCCGCGCGCTGATGTCGGAATATGCGCTGAGTCAGCAGTGCGTGCTCGATATGCTGACGACGCTGACCCGGTTGAAACACCTTTCTTGAATCCCGGTTGGGCTGTTTTTAAGCTTCATGCGCGTTGTCCCTTGCTGTTTCCGCCCGGCAACGTAGCGTTGCGTTATGTGAAAACGCAGCGTTGCGTTATGTAAAACCTGGATCATGAAATAGTTTATCGAAGACCGCGTTTGCGATTATCACGAGTTAAAGTGTTTCGCGACGCCAAGTGGCGTTTTATCACCTTAAACCGCACTTTTAAGCATGCCTGCGCCTGTGGCGCCAGCATGCGCAACGCCTTGCTCAGTGGTCTGTCGCCAGACATCGTCAAGTCACCGCGGGCAGGCGGAAGCTTGCGCTTTTGCGCCTCTCGGAGCGCGCCACGCAGGCCAAAACCCTTTACCATTGGCACCAGCTATCCTGCGCTCGGTCATCGTCGCGGTAGGGGTATCGCGGCGCGCGGGCGCTCTCATTCGAAGTCGAAGGAACCGCAATGCGAATCACGATTTTCGGCACGGGCTACGTTGGCCTGGTCACGGGGGCCTGTCTGGCAGATGCAGGTCACGAAGTCATGTGCATGGATATCGATGAACACAAGGTCGCGCGGCTCAAGCGTGGCGAGATTCCGATCTACGAACCCGGGCTGGAGGCGCTGGTCACCGAGAACGTGACCCATGGGCGGCTGACCTTCACCACCGATGCGCGGGAAGCGGTGGCGTTCGGGACCCTGCAGTTCATTGCCGTGGGCACGCCGCCCGACGAGGACGGCAGTGCCGATCTGCAGTACGTGCTCGCCGTGGCGCGCTCGATTGGCGAGCATATGGATGCCTACAAGGTGGTGGTCGATAAATCCACCGTGCCCGTGGGCACCGCTGACCGTGTGCACGAGGCGATCGCCGAGACCCTCGCCGGGCGTGGCGTCGAGCTGCCATTCGATGTCTGTTCCAACCCTGAGTTCCTCAAGGAGGGGGCGGCGATCGAAGACTTCACCCACGGTGCGCGTATCGTGGTGGGGACGGACGCCGAACGCGTCAAGACGCTCATGCGCGAGTGCTACGCGCCCTATAACCGGCGCGCCGAGAAGCTGATGTTCATGGACGTGCGTAGCGCCGAGCTGACCAAGTATGCGGCCAACGCCATGCTGGCGACGAAGATCAGCTTCATGAACGAGATCGCCAATCTCGCCGAGCGCCTCGGTGCGGATGTCGAGAACGTACGCCGGGGGATCGGCAGCGACCCGCGTATCGGCTATCACTTTATTTATCCAGGTTGTGGCTACGGCGGCTCCTGTTTCCCCAAGGACGTTCAGGCGCTGTCGCGTACGGCGGCACAGATCGGCTATCCGGCCCAACTGCTGGATGCGGTGGAAGCGGTCAACG
Source organism: Salinicola sp. RZ23 (assembly GCF_003206675.1). Classification (NCBI taxonomy): domain Bacteria; kingdom Pseudomonadati; phylum Pseudomonadota; class Gammaproteobacteria; order Oceanospirillales; family Halomonadaceae; genus Salinicola; species Salinicola sp. RZ23. The sequence goes on along the minus strand of NZ_PZJK01000013.1, from coordinate 40,664 downwards.
AGCGTCAGAAGGCCACGCTCTTCGCCAAGCTGAAACAGGCGTTCGATGGTGACCTGGCGGGCAAGGTGGTGGCGATCTGGGGGCTGGCGTTCAAGCCCAACACCGACGACATGCGCGAAGCGCCGAGCCGGGCGCTGATGGAGGCGCTGTGGGCCGCCGGCGCCAGGGTGCGCGCCTTCGACCCCGAAGCGATGGAGGAGTGTGCCCGGCTCTACGGTGAGCGTGACGACCTGACCCTGGTCGACGCCCGAGACGAGGCCGTGGTGGGGGCCGATGCGCTGGTCATCTGCACCGAGTGGAAGTCGTTCCGCACGGTCGATTTCGCTCAGCTCAAGCAGGAACTCGCCACGCCGGTGATCGTCGACGGCCGCAATCTGTTCGATCCGGCGGCGGTACGCGACGCTGGCTTGCTCTACTTTGCCGTGGGGCGCGGCGACTCGCTCGACCGGGACGCGCCGCGCGCGCGCTGACACCAGTCCGCCGCGGCTGGCGGGCCGCGGCGCCCTCGGTATCAGGCCCGGGTTGGCCTGACAGATCACCGACCGTTCGTGTATCGACCCAGTGAGGACGCCAGCGCATGTTGATTCCCGTGGTGCTCGCCGGCGGTGCCGGCACCCGGCTTTGGCCGATGTCGCGAGCGAGCTTTCCCAAACAGTTCCTGCCGGTGGTCGGGCCGCGCAGCATGCTGCTCGAGACCTTGGATCGCTTTGCTGGCATCGAGCCCGCCGATCCCATCGTGGTGTGCCAGGAGGCGCATCGCTTCGTGGTCGCCGAGCAGCTGCGCGGGGCCGGCTGGCGTGCGGAGATCCTGCTCGAGCCGGCGCCGCGCAATACCGCGCCGGCAGTTGCCCTGGCCGCGCTGCAGGCGATGGTGCGCGATCCCGACGCCATGCTGCTGGTACTGCCGGCGGATCATGCCATCCGTGACCCCGAAGCGTTGCGTGCGGCGCTGGGGCCGGCTCAGGCGGCGGCCCGCCAGGGACGGCTGGTGACCTTCGGGGTGACGCCGACCCGCGCCGAGACCGGCTACGGCTATATCGAAGCGAGTGAGCCGCCGAGCGCCGAGCTGGCGGTGCCGATCCAGCGCTTCGTCGAGAAGCCCGATGCCGCGACCGCGGAAACCTACCTCGCCAGCGGGCGCTATCTGTGGAACAGCGGCATGTTCCTGATGCGCGCCGACCGCTACCTGGAGGAGCTGGGCGCACATCGCCCGGACATGCTCGACGCGGTGACCGCCGCCTGGGAGGCGCGTCAGTCGGATCTCGATTTCCTGCGCGTGGCACCGGCCCCCTTCGCCGCTTGCGAAGCCGAGTCGGTGGACTTCGCGGTGATGGAGAATACCGCCGAGGGCTGCGTGGTGGCGCTCGACGCTGGCTGGTCCGATGTCGGTTCGTGGCAGGCGCTGTGGGAGATCGCCGACAAGGATGCCGCGGGCAATGCGCTCAGTGGCGACGTCATCACCGAGGATGTTCACGGCAGTCTGATCCATGCCGAAAGCCGCCTGGTCACGGCGGTGGGGGTCGATGACCTGCTGATCGTGGAGACCTCGGATGCGGTGCTGGTGACCCATCGCGAGCAGGCCCAGGAGGTCAAGCGGATCGCCGCGGCGCTCAAGCGCGACAACCGCAGCGAGTGGGATCTCCACCGTCGCGTACATCGCCCCTGGGGTAGCTACGATGGCGTGCATCGCGCCGCGCGCTATCAGGTCAAGCATATCTGCGTGGCGCCGGGTGGGCGCCTTTCGCTGCAGCAGCACTTCCACCGTGCCGAGCACTGGGTGGTGGTGTGCGGTACCGCACGGGTGACCTGCGGGGACGACACCTTCCTGCTGACCGAGAACCAGTCCACCTATATCCCGCTGGGGATGGTGCACCGGCTCGAGAACCCGGGCAAGATCCCGCTCGAACTGATCGAGATCCAGAGTGGCAGCTATCTGGGCGAGGACGATATCGAGCGCTTCGACGACGTCTATCGACGCGACTGAGCGCCCACCTCGGGAGTCTCTGCTTCGGGGTTCTTCGCCACGGGAGTACTTGCCTCAGCGGCACGCGACTGACGCTGTCCCAAGGTATCGGCGCGCTCGCCCGCCGTGGTCAGGTGGTCGACCATCTCACGCGCGATCAGTGGCAGCGAGTCATAGTCACGCATCCCGATCACCAGCTCGCGCTCGGCCCAGGTATCGCTCAGCGGGACCGTTGCCAGCGACAGGCTGCCGCGGTAGGCCGAGACCGCGCGCGCCGGCAGAATGCCCACCCCCATGCCGCGATCGATCATGCGGCAGATGCCCTCGAAACTGCGCACCTGAATGCGCATGCGCAGCGCGCGCTTCAAGCGCTGGGCATCCTGCTGCAACAGACTGTGCAGCGAGGAGTCCTGCTCCAGTCCGATGAAGTCGTAATCCAGCGTCTCGGCAAAGGCGATACTGTCGCGTCCTGCCAGCGGGTGGTCGCTGGCGGTCACCAGCGCCAGCCGGTCGCGGCGATAGGCGCGGGTCTGCAGCTCGGCGGCGGGGATATGCGCCGAGAAGATGCCGATATCGGTGAGCCCTTCACGCACGGCAGCGATGATTTCGTGGCTCAGGCGCTCTTGCATGTCGATGCGGATCTGCGGGTAGCGCCAGGTGAAGTCGCTCAGATCCTCGGGCAGGAACTCGATCACCGCCGAGGTGTTGGCGTGCATGCGCACGTGCCCGCGGACCCCCACGCTGTATTCGCTCAGATCCGCGGTCAGATGGTCGAGGCTATCCAGCATATGCCGCGCGTGGTGCAACAGCGCATGGCCCGCCGGGGTCAACTCGACGCCGCGCGGTCGGCGGTAGAGCAGGGTGGTCGAGAGCTGGGTCTCGAGGTCGCTGATGCGCTTGCTCACCGCTGCCAGCGCCAGGTGCTCGCGCGCCGCCGCCCGGGTCAGGCTATGCGAGTCGGCAATGGCGATGAACAGGCGCAGGGTGGTGAAATCGAGTCGCTTCATGATTGAGCTGCAGGCTGACGAAGGGGCCCCAGAGCCTAACCCAGCATTCGTCTTTGGCGAAGCCTTGCTTGACGATTGCCCAATTGTCGGCGCCGTCGGGCTACGCCATGCTGCCTGGCATCGGCGGCCGGCGCGCGCCACGCGGTATGGCGCCCGCGCCTGCCGCTGCCAACCATGGGAGAAGGCGATGTCGGCAAACGACGGTGCCCAGGCGCTGGCCGGGCTCAAGGTGATCGAACTGGGACAGCTGATCGCGGGGCCCTTCGCCAGCAAGCTGCTGGGTGAATTCGGCGCCGACGTGATCAAGATCGAGCCGCCCGGTACGGGGGACCCGTTGCGCAAATGGCGCGTGCTCAAGGATGGCACTTCGCTGTGGTGGCACGTGCAGACCCGTAACAAGCGCTCGCTGGCGCTGGATCTACGCACGGCGGAGGGGCAGTCGGTGGTGCGCCGGCTGGTGGCAGAAGCGGACATCGTGGTCGAGAACTTCCGCCCCGGTACCCTGGAGCAGTGGGATCTGGGCTGGGAAGCGCTGAGCGAGCTCAATCCGCGGCTGATCATGGTGCGCATCTCCGGCTACGGCCAGACCGGCCCCTACCGTGATCGCCCGGGCTTCGGCGTGATCGGCGAAGCCATGGGCGGCCTGCGCTATCTCTCTGGCCATCCTGACCAGCCTTCGGTGCGGGTCGGCATCAGCATCGGCGACTCGCTGTCGGCGCTCTACGGCGTGATCGGCGCGCTGCTGGCACTGCAGGAGCGCCAGCGCAGCGGCCGCGGACAGTATATCGATGTCGCCCTCTACGAGTCGGTCTTCGCCATGATGGAGAGCCTGCTGCCCGAGTACGACGCCGCCGGTGTGGTGCGTGAGCCTGCCGGCAGTGCGCTGCCCGGCATCACCCCCTCCAACGCCTACCGCTGCGCCGGCGGCGAGTACGTGCTGATCGCCGGCAACGGTGACAGTATTTTCAAGCGGCTGATGCAGGCGATCGGTCGTGCCGATCTGGCCGAGGATCCGCGTCTCGCCCATAACGATGGCCGCAGCCAGCATGCCGACCTGATCGATGGTGCGATCGAGGCGTGGACCCGTCTGCGTGCCCGCGATCAGGTCCTGGACACCCTCGAGAGCGCCCATGTGCCGGTGGGCTATCCCTATACCGCTGAAGATATCGTCGCCGATCCCCACTATCTGGCCCGCGAGATGATCGAGAGCGTGCGCCTGGCCGATGGCGACGAGCTCAAGGTACCCGGGGTGCTGCCCAAGCTGAGCCGTACCCCGGGGCGTATCCACGGCGGCGGCCCGGCGCTGGGCCAGCACACCCAGGACGTGCTCGATGAACTCGGTATCGACCGCGAGACCCAGGCCAAGATGCGCGAGCGGGGGGTGATCTGATGTCTCGAAACACCTTGACGGGGGCGGCCTCTGGCGGCATGCCGCGGGGCAGTGAGCGGGTGACGCTCAACGAGGTGGCGCCGCGCGATGGCCTGCAGATCGAGCCCCGGTTCGTGCCCACGGCGGAGAAGATCCGCTGGATCGATGCGCTCTCGCGCACTGGTGTGGCCAAGATCGAGGCGACCTCCTTCACTTCGCCCAAAGCGATCCCCACGCTGCGCGACGCCGAGGCGGTGATGCAGGGGATCGAGCGCGTCCCCGGGGTCGATTACGTGGTGCTGGTGCCCAACGAGAAGGGCGCCGAGCGTGCCCTGGCGGTGGGTGTCGACGAGATCAATCTGGTGCTCTCCGCCAGCGATAGCCACGGCCGCGCCAATCTGCGCATGAGCGCCGAGCAGTCGCTTTCGCGCTTTGCCGGCATTCTCGAGATCACCCGCGGCAGCGGGGTCCATGTCAACGCCTCGATCTCTACCGCCTTTGGCTGTCCGTTCGAGGGCGCGGTACCGCAGCGGCGGGTGATGGAGATCATCGAGCGCCTGCTGGCGCTGGGCGTTCAGGGGATCAGTCTGTGCGACACCACCGGCATGGCCAATCCGCAGCAGGTCGCGACCCTGTGCGGCGAGGTTCTGGCGCGCTGGCCCTGGCTGCCACTGACGCTACACGTGCACGATACCCGCGGGATGGGACTGGTCAATGCCTTCAGTGCCTGGCAGCAGGGGGTGACGCGCTTCGACGCCGCCCTCGGTGGGCTTGGCGGCTGCCCCTTCGCCCCGGGCGCCAGCGGCAATGTCTGCACCGAGGATCTGGCCCACATGTTCGCCCAGATGGGCGTGGAGACCGGGGTCGATCTGGCGCGTCTGCTGGCGGTGGCCGAGGAGCTGCCGGCGCTGGTCGGTCATGCGGTGCCGGGCCAGGTGGTCAAGGCCGGTAGCGCCGAGCGGCGCTATCCGCTGCCCACGGGCAGCGGATAGCGAGTAGCGCCGACGGTGCGGCTCAGGCGCTGCCCGCGGCGACTGAGTCGCGCACATGCACGGGCCGCCCATTGGCCCAGGTGGCGGCCACGGTGCGGTCGTCACCCAGCATCATCAGCGCGAACAGGCGCTCGGCCAGCGTCGTGGCACAGCTCAGGCGGCGTGACAGCAGCGGTGTGGCATCCGGATCGAGGACCACGATATCGGCCTCGTAGCCCGGCTGCAGGCTACCGATCCTGTCCGCCAGGTGCAGTGCGCGGGCATTGCCCAGCGTCAGCCGGTAGAACCCCTGCCAGCCGGTCAGCGGCTGGCCCAGCAATGCTCCCACCTGATACGCCCCCTGCAGGGTGCCGAAGCCCGACAGCGAGGTGCCGGCGCCGACGTCGCTGGCCAGCGAGGTGGCCAGCCCGGCATCGCGGCAGGCCAGGCGATCCATCAGCCCGCTGCCGAGGAACAGATTCGAGGTCGGGCAGAAGGCGATGTTGGCGCCGGGCTCGGCCAGGCGGCGGCGCTGGTCGTGATCCAGATGGATGCCGTGGGCGAAGGTGCTGCGCGGGCCGACCAGCCCATAGTGCTCGTAGACGTCGAGATAGTCGCGCCGTTCCGGGAAGAGTTCGGCGACCCAGGCGATCTCGCCGCGATTCTCCGACAGGTGGGTCTGCAGGTAGAGATCCGGCGCGCTGCGCAGTACCCCGCCCACGGCGTCGAGCTGCTCGCGGGTGGAGGTCGGGGCGAAACGCGGCGTCAGGGTGTAGGCGAGGCGATCGCGGCCGTGCCAGTTGGCGATCAGCCGCTCGCTGTCGCGCACCCCACCGAGGGTATCGTCGGTGAGCGCCGCAGGGGCGTGGCGATCCATCAGGACCTTGCCGGCGAGCATGCGCAACTGACGCCGCTGGGCGGCGCTGAAGAAGCTGTCGACCGAGTTCGGATGCGACGAGCAGAACACCTGGGCGGTGGTGGTGCCGGCCCGCAGCAGCTCGTCGAGGAAGCGCTCGGCGGCGTGCCGGGCGTGCTCGGCGTCGGCGAAGCGGCACTCGGCGGGGAAGGTGTAGTCGTTGAGCCAGTCGAGCAGCTGGTGGCCGTAGGAGGCCATGATATCGAGCTGCACGTAGTGGACGTGACTATCGATGAAGCCCGGCATCATCAGCTTGCCGCGATAGTCGACCACCTCGATCTCCGGCGGCAGCTGGGCGGCCAGCGTGGCGTAGTCGTCGACGGCGTGGATATGGCCGTCGACGATCCAGATCGCGCCATCCTCGAGATAACGGGTGGTGTCGGGCAGCGGCGTGTTGTCCTCGCCGGGATCGTCGAGGCAGGTGAACAGGGCGCCGCGGAGCAGTCTATGCGAGTGGGTCATGGTGGCAAGGTCATCGTCAGCGAGCGGAGGGGAAGGCATCCCGCAGCGTGGCCGCGGGGATGCCGCGATGGTGGTCGTCATCCGCTAGAGCGGGCGGTGTGGAGAGTGCCAGCAGTTCGGCGGCGACGCTGATGGCGATCTCCTGGGGGCGCTTGGCGGCAGTGGCGGCGAGCCCGATGGGGCAGCGTATCCGCTCGAGTGCCGACTCGCCGAGACCGGCCCGGCCCAGCGCCGCGCGAAAGCTCGACCACTTGCTGGCCGAGCCGATCAGCCCCAGCGAGGCGAGATCGTCACGCGGCGCCAGCGCGGCCAGCAGCCGGCGGTCGAGGGCATGGTCGTGGGTCATGATCAGCACGTGGCCGTGTCCGACCAGTGCCTTCAGCGTGGCCTCCGGCGCCTCGGCGTCGAAACCGTGGCAGTGCACCCGGGGGCCGCCGGCGCTACCTTCGAACGCCGCCGTACGGCTGTCGAACCAGTCGATCCGCCATGGCAGCGGCGCCAACAGGGCGACCAGCGCCTGGCCCACGTGGCCGGCGCCGAACAGGCTCAGACGCTGCTCAGTGCCGGGGAAACTCTCGATCAGCACCTGCACGCAGCCGCCGCAGCACTGGCCCGAGCGGGCGCCGAGGACAAAGGTCTCCAGGCGGGTCTGCGGCGTGGCAGGCGCCGCCGCCAGGGTCTCCCGCGCCAGGGCGATCACCTGCTGCTCGAAGTGGCCGCCGCCCAGGGTGTCGAACGCCTGGGCTGCTGTGATCACCAGTTTGGCCCCTGGCTCCCGCGGGGTCGAGCCGCTGGCCGCGACGATACTCGCCAGCACGTGGGGCTCGCCCGCCTGCTGCAGCCGGTGGAGTGCCGCGTGCCAGGGCTCCGGTGGCCATGCGGCTGCGGGGTTCTCCGGGGCTGGGCTCATGAACGGCTCCGCTGGCGCAGGGCCTCTGCCGCCAGCAGCACGCGCTCGGGCGTTGCCGGCGTATCCAGATCCGGGCTCTCGCAGTAGTCGACCAGGCTGGCGAGGGCGTCGCGCAGCGCCGACCAGACCGAGATTGCCAGCATGAACGGCGGCTCGCCCACCGCCTTGGAGCGGTAGAGGCTGGCCTGGGAGTTGGGGTGCCCCTCCAGCAGCTCGACGTTGAAGACCGGCGGCAGGTCGCCGAAGGTGGGAATCTTGTAGGTGGCCGGGCCGTCGCTGAGCAGTCGGCCCTCGGCGTTCCATTTCAGCTCCTCGCTGGTCAGCCAGCCCATCCCCTGGATGAAGCCACCCTCCACCTGGCCGCGGTCGATGGCCGGGTTGAGCGAGTCGCCCACGTCGTGGAGCACGTCGACGCGCTCCACCCGGTACTCGCCGCTCAGGGTGTCCACGCGCACCTCGCTCACCGCGGCGCCGTAGGCAAAGTAGTAGAACGGGCGCCCCTGGCCGCTGGCACGATCGTAGTGAATCAGCGGGGTGGCGTAGAAGCCGGTCGCCGAAAGCGAGACCCGGGCCAGATAGGCGGCCTGGATCAGCTCACCCCAGGCGACCCGATGGCGAGTATCGCCGTTGCCGGCGATCAGCGCCCCCTCCTCCAACTCGAGTCCCTCACGGTCCCACTGATAGTGCTCGGCGGCGAAGTCGAGCAGCCGCCGGCGCACCTGGATGGCAGCGTCGCGCGCCGCCATGCCGTTGAGATCGGCGCCGCTGGAAGCTGCGGTGGGCGAGGTGTTGGGTACCTTGTCGGTGCGCGTGGCGCTGATGCGCACCGCCCCCAGCTCGATCCCCAGCTCCCGCGCCACCACCTGGCAGATCTTTGTGTGCAGGCCCTGTCCCATCTCGGTACCGCCGTGATTGATCATCACGCTGCCATCGGTATAGACGTGGAGCAGGGCACCGGCCTGGTTGAGATGCTTGGCGGTGAAGGAGATGCCGAACTTGACCGGCGTCAGCGCCAGGCCGCGCTTGATCACCGGACTGTGACGGTTGAACGCGGTGATCTCGTCGCGGCGCTGCCAGTAGTCGCTGCTGTGGGTCAGGCGTTCGACCACGTGATGCAGCAGCGGGTGCTGGTCGACGTGCTGGCCGTAGTGGGTGGTCTCGCGGCCAGGGCGATAGAGGTTGCGCTGGCGGATGGTCAGTGGGTCCTCGCCGCGATGCCGGGCGATATCGTCCATGGCGCGCTCGATGATCATCATCCCCTGGGGGCCGCCGAAGCCGCGAAAGGCGGTGTTGGAGGCCGTGTGGGTGCGCGCGCGGTGGCCGGTGACCCGTGCCGCGCCCAGGGAATAGGCGTTGTCGGCGTGGAACATGGCGCGGTCGACCACCGCCTCGGAGAGATCCGGCGAGTGGCCGCAGTCGCCGATCAGCTCGATGTCGCCGCCCACGATCACGCCGTCGTCATCGATTCCCAGGCGGTAGCGGTTGTGGAACGGATGGCGTTTACCAGTGGCGCGGGTATCCTCTGCCCGTGGCAGGCGCAGACGCACCGCGCGGCCGTTGCGCCGGGCGAGCAGCGCCGCCATGCATGCCCAGGGCGCGGCCTGGGTCTCCTTGCCGCCGAAGCCGCCACCCATGCGTCGGTTCTCCACCGTCACCGCATGGAACGGGATATCGAGCACCTCGGCGACCAGCTTCTGGGTTTCGCTGGGGTGCTGGTTCGAGGTGTAGACGGTCACCCCTTCGTCTTCGCTGGGGATGACCAGGCACGCCTGCCCCTCGAGGTAGAAGTGCTCCTGGCCACCGACGAACTGCTGTGCTTCCAGTACATGGGGCGCTTGCGCCAGGGCCTGGGCCCAGTCACCACCGACCTGGCGGTGGGAAGGGCGCACGAACTCTCTGGCCGCGGCGGCGGCGACCGGATCGAAACGCGGCGCCCGCGGTTCGATCTCGATGACCGCGGCGCGCACGGCGCGACGTGCCGCGGCATAGCTGGTGGCGGCCACGGCGAACAGCGGCTGGCCGACGTAGCTCACGGCCGTCTCGGCGAACAGCGGATCCCCCGGGAAGACCGGGCCGATATCACGGTGGCCGGGAATGTCGCCGGCGCTGATGACGTCGACCACTCCGGGGCTGCGGGCCACGGCGTCGAGATCGAGCCGGAGCAAGCGGCCGTGGGCGACCTCGCTCAGGCCGACCATGGCGTGCAGGGCGCCCGCGGGTGCCGGTAGGTCATCGATATAGTGGGCGCGTCCGGTGACATGCTTGACCGCGCTCTCGTGGCGCGCGGCGTGGGGATGGCGCGCCTTTGGCGGGGTCGGGTCGATGGCCTCCCGCGCCAGCGGCTCGTCACCCTGCACCGGGGCCTCGGTGGCGGGCACCGGCGGGCGCGCCTCAACGCGGGTGTGATTGGCCTGCAGACGTTTAGTGAGCGTACGCATCGAGCGCCACCTCCTGGGTATCGTCGCGGCTCGGGTCGAGGGTCAGCGCCCAGCGCTCGAGCAGGTTGGCGGCGGCGGTCAGCCGATACTCGGCGGAACCGCGGACGTCGTCCAGCGGCGTCAGCGCCGCGCGCAGGGCGTGCTTGGCGTCGGCGAAGGTCTCCGAAGTGGCTGGCTTGCCCTCGAGTGCGGCCTCTACCGTGGGCACTCGCAGCGGGGTCGCCGCCATGCCGCCGAAGGCCACGCGCACGTCGTGCAGCCGCTCCCCCGTCTGACGCCAGTGGAAGGCGCCGAGCAGGGTCGAGATATCATCCTCACGGCGCTTGGAGAGTTTCCATACCCGTAGCTGTGCGTCGGGTTCGGGGCGCGGTAGCCAGATGGCGACGATGCACTCGCCCGCGCGCAGGGCGGTCTTGCGGTAGTCGAGAAAGAATGCCGAGAGCGGCAGTTCGCGTTCGCCCTCGGGGCCGGCCAGCCTGAGGCGTGCTTCGAGCGCCAGCAGCACCGGCGGGGTGTCGCCGATGGGCGAGGCGTTGGCGATATTGCCGCCGACCGTGGCGCGGTGGCGAATCTGGGCCGAGCCGAGACGTTCGAGCAGGTGGGCGAAGGCGGGGTAGTGGGCCTGCAGCAGTGGCTCCCACTCCCGGTAGGTGACCGCCGCACCGATCCACCATCCCGTTTCCTCTGCCTCGATGCGGCGCAGTTCGGCGACCTGGCGCAGATCGATCACCACGGGCCACTGTTCGAGCCGCTGGGTGGCGCCAAGCCACAGGTCGGTGGCACCCGCCACCAGCGGGGCCTGGGGGTGCTCACGGCGCAGCTGCTTAAGCTCGGTGAGGTGCTGTGGCGTATGGTAGTGGGTGGCGCAACTGGCGCGACCGAGGGCGCGCCAGGTGCTCTCCAGGCTGGCATCCTCGGCCCAGGCGGGGGGGCTGTCGGGCTGTGTCGACATGGCATGGGCAGCGTCACGAATCGGGCGGTAGCCGGTGCAGCGGCACAGGTTGCCGCCCAGTGCGGCTTCCAGCGTCTGCGACGCGAGCGGGGTGGCGGGCACCTGGCGGCGCGACTCGTGCAGGGCGAACAGCGACATCACGATGCCGGGAGTACAGAAGCCGCACTGACTGGCGTGGCACTCGACCATGGCGGCCTGGGCCGGATGCAGCGCCTCACCCTGCGCCAGCCCCTCTACCGTGACCAGATGGCAGCCCTGGAGCTGATGCGCCGGCGTGATGCAGGCGTTGGCGGTGCGCCAGGGCGCGGGCTGGGCCGACTCGGCTTCGGCGATCGCCACGGTGCAGGCGCCGCAGTCGCCCGAGGCACAGCCCTCCTTGGTGCCGCAATGACCCAGCGTCTCGCGCAGCAGCTCCAGCACGCTGGTCCCGGGCGCGGCCTCGACGCACTGGCGTCGGCCGTTGAGGAAGAATTCGATCATCGCTCACCCATGGTGGTGGTGTTGTCGTTATCTGGGGCGTCATGCGGCGGCGCGACGGATGCCGACGCCGCATGACGAGAGCCGGTAAAAGCTGACCGATCGGTCAAGTCGTTACAGGTTCTCCGATCGCGTGCCCGGAGGCAAGAGGGTTCGGGTAAGATTGCGCGTGGACCATCGACGATTCAAGGAGAGCGCGTGAACGACTCGAGTGCAGCGGGACCGACGGTTCGTGAGCGTAACGAACGGCGGATCTTCGACGCCGCGGAGCTGGTCTTCGCGCGCCACGGCTACCGTGGCGCCAGTATCCAGGCGATCGCCGCCGCCGCCGAGCTGCCCAAGTCCAACGTGCTCTACTACGTGGGCAGCAAGCGACGGCTCTACGTGGCACTGCTGGAACGCACCATGACGCGCTGGAACACCGCGCTCAGCGACATCAGCGAAGAGGACGACCCGGCCACGGTGATCGAGGCGTTCATCCGCAGCAAGATGGCGCTTAGCCAGACGCATCCGCTCAGCTCGCGGCTGTTCGCCAACGAGATACTGCAGGGGGCGCCGTTTCTGCAGGAGACTCTCGCCGGCAGCATGCGCGAGTGGGTCGAGTCGCGGGCGGCGATCTTCCGGCGCTGGGCCGAGCAGGGGCGCATGGATCCGGTGGACCCGGTGTGGCTGATCTTCCTGATCTGGTCGGCGACCCAGCACTACGCCGATTTCGAGGCACAGGTGATCGGCATCACCGGACAGGCCCAGCTGGGGGATGCCGACTTCGCTGCGGCCAGCGACTGTCTGTGCCAGGTGATTCTGAAAGGGTGCGGGCTGACGCGGGCGTGAAGCGTGATCGCCATGGCACGATCTCCCTGCACCGTCAGGCAGTCGCAGGCTTGTGGCAGAGAGGTCAGGGATCAGAGTGTAAGGCGTGTCTGCAAGCGCATGGATAGCGCGGCGCATTCGGATAGAAGGGGCTGTCGATAGAAGGGCGGTCTATAGCGATACGGGCAATGGAAAGGCGTTCGGTAACGGGGGGCGATAGAAGAAGATCGGGTAGCCGTGGCGTAGCGACACGTACGATCAAGGTGGGGAGCAGACGATGAGGGTAAAACGGCGACAATAGCACGTCGAGAACACCACGACGGAAGCGAGTCCCTTCGCACTCGACCTCCTGTCGAGTCTCGACCTTGAGCGCCGGCAAGCTCCATTTGCTCTCGATCTATCCCTGGGCTCTCCCTGGCGCGATCCTTGCCATCACGCTCGATCCTTGAGCGGGGTCCCTGAGCCAGGCTTCCTGCCATGGCCATTCTAGCCGAGCGACGACGCCGACAGCTAATGACTTTTTCGTTTAAAATCCAATAATTACAAAAAGAAACAGTGCTCGGTGAGCGGGCCTGTACCCGCCAAGAGAAGCCGTTGTTTCGGTTGAAGAAAAACCCTGATGCAGCCATTCGAGACGGAAAGGGATTGTCTTCGCGCTGCCGTCCTCACGTGATTGGCGGATCGACTCAGCCTGGCGCCTCGAAAGCGACGCTGCGGATCAGGGCGATGACCTCCCGCCCCGGTGTCAGGCCCATCTCGTCGCATGCCTGTCGAGTCAGGCGGGCGCGCAGCGACTGCTCGCCGACCGCCAGGCGCAGTTCCTGGGCGCTGGGGTCGTGCGTCGAGGGGGCGGTATCGACGATGCGCGCCACGAGACCGTTGCGATAGCTGGTATCTGCCGGCATGGCCAGAGCGATCGCGACATCTCGTACCCCGACACGCAGACGTACCCCGCTGCCGAGCGGTTGATCGATACGCGGCACACGTAGCCTCTGGCCATCGGCCAGGGTGATCTGGGTGAGTGCGTAGTGGGCATCCTGGGCGCTCACTCTGCCGTACAGCCGTGATGCTGCGTCGAAGCCTCCCAGGCGACCGCCGAGATCGAGTCGCAGCAGTAGCGCATCGAGCGGGCCGTGGGCCACCAGGCGCCCGCTGTCGATGAGCGCCAGGTGGTCGGCGATGGCGGTGATCTCCTGGGTGTCGTGGCTGACGTAGAGCACGGGAATGTCGATCTCCCGGGTCAGCCGCACCAGGTAGCGCAGCAGCTCCTGCTTGCGCTCGCCATCGAGACCGGTCAGCGGTTCGTCCAGCAGCAGCAGGCGGGGCTGGGCGAGCAGCGCACGGCCGACGGCGACGCGCCGGGCTTCGCCGCCGGAGAGCGTGCCCGGCAGGCGCTCGAGCAGCGGCTCGATACCCAGCAGTGCGATCAGGTCGTCGAAGCGCCCACGGGCGGCCCGCGGCATGCCATAGGTGAGGTTGCTGCGCACACGGTAGTGGGGAAACAGGCGCGGCTCCTGGAACACGACCCCGAGTCGGCGCCGATGCACGGGTACCGCGATACCGCGCTGGCAGTGGGTCAGCCACTGCTGGCCCAGGCGCACATGCCCTGCATCCGGGCGGTCGAGACCGGCGATCAGGCGCAGCAGGCTAGTCTTGCCGCTGCCGGACTCGCCGAACAGCGCAGTGACGCCGCTTGCTGCCACCTCCAGGGCCACCTCCAGGGTGAAGTCGCCGAGCCGCTTGCGCAGATCGAGTGAAAGGGCGCTGGTGGTCGTCAGTGTGCTCATCGGTCGCGCTCCTGCAGGCGCCGCCGGGCGCGGCGGGCGAGCCACTCGGAAGCGATCAGCGAGAGCATCGCGATGGCGATGGAGAGCGCGCACAGCCGTGCGGCGGCGGCCTCCTTGCCGGGTGTCTGGATCAGCGTGTAGAGCGCCAGCGGCAGGGTTCGGGTCTCGCCGGGAATGTTCGACGCGAAGGTGATGGTGGCGCCGAACTCCGACAACGCGCGGGCGAAGGCCAGCACGCTGCCGGTGAGCAGGCCGGGCAGGGCCAGCGGCAGGGTGATGGTGAAGAGGACTCGCCAGCGCCCGGCGCCGAGGGTTGCCGCGGCCGCCTCGAGCTTGGGATCGACCGCTTCCAGCGACAGCCGCACCGCGCGTACCAGCAGCGGAAAGGCCATGACCCCGCCGGCCACGGCGGCGCCCTGCCAGGTGAACGGCAGGGTGACGCCGAGCGTCGTCTGCAGCCAGTGCCCTACCCAGCCCTGGCGCCCCAGCGCCAGCAGCAGCAGATAGCCCACCACCACCGGCGGCAGCACCAGCGGCAGGTGGATGACACCATCCAGCAGTGCCTTGCCGCGAAACTCGTGGCGCGCCAGCAGCCAGGCCAGTGCGACTCCGGGGATCAGGGTCCAGCCCACCGCGCTGCCGGCGATCTTGAGGCTCAGCGCCAGCGCCTGCCATTCGGCGTCCGAGAGCACCCGGCTCAGTCGCCGGTGAGCGGCGTGAAGCCGTAGCGGGTGAAGATCCGGCGCGCCGCGTCACCGGCCAGCCACTGGCGCAGCGCCTCGGTGGCGGCGCTGGGCGCTGGGGTGACCACCGCCATGGGGTAGGTGATCGGTGTATGGCTGGCGTCGGGGAAGATGCCGACCTGGCGCACGTCGTCGCTGGCTTCGGCATCCGTCTGATAGACGATCCCCAGTGGCGTTTCACCACGCTCGACCAGGGCCATGGCCGCGCGCACGTTGTCGCCACTGGCCAGACGCGACTGCAGCGCCTGCCACTCGCCGAGGGATTCGAGCGCCTGCTTGGCGTAGATCCCCGCCGGTACGTGGTCGGTATTGCCCACCGAGAGCCGCTCGCCGGCGCCCAGTCGCGCGGCGATAGATGTGCCATCGCCGGGGGTGAAGGGCGCGATATCGCTGCCGCGCGGAGCGATCAGCACCAGCCGGTTGGCGAGCAGGTCGATACGCTGATCGACCGTGGTGCCCTGATCGGCGAGCCAGTCCATCCACTGCTCGTTGGCCGAGAGGTAGAGATCCGCCGGGGCGCCGTTGGCGATCTGGCGCGCCAGGGTGGAGGAGGAGGCGTAGACCGGTACCACCTCGACATCGTGCTGTGATTCGTAGCTGGCGATGGCACTGTTCATGGCATCGGTGAGCGAGGCCGCGGCGAACACCTGAATGCGCTCGGCAGCGCTGGCGCTGAGCGGCAGCAGCGTGAACAGCAGGGCGCCGAGGGTGGCGACGGTGCGCAGCGGTGGCATGGCATTCTCGCTATGTCTGTTTGGAAATAACGGGAAAGACTATAGACCAGGTGGGGAAGAGCGTCGACTCTCTCGCCAGCGGCACGGCCAGCGGCGGTGTATCGATGCGTCGATCAGCGGTCAGGGGGCGTCGGCGTGTTCAGTGGTCGCAGCATCGCGCGCAGGGCCTCGCTTTCCGGGGCTGCGTCGAGACGCTGTAGCAGTGCGCGGTAGTGGACGATGAGCTCGCGGGCCAAGGGGGTCAGCGTGGCGCCGCCGCGCTGGCTGCCGCCGGAGCAGGTGTCGACCAGCGGGGTGTCGAAGTGACGGCCCATGGTCTCCAGCAACTGCCACGCCTTCTTGTAGCTCAGATGCATCTCGCGGCAGGCGGCGGCGATCGAGCCGTGGTGCTCGATCGCCTCGAGCAGCGCGATCTTGCCCGGGCCGAGCACGATATCGCGCTCGGCGACCAGGCGCAGCTGGAGCTGGGGGCGGGGGTGGTGGGTGCGGGTCATCGACAGCGGGCCGTGGCAGTGGAGCGAGGCCCTACCATAGCATTCGGCCCCCGGCACACCAGACCTGAAGGCTGCGAGCGCACCATTGGGCGGTGCGCTCGCGATCGCTATCAGGCGGTGCGCGCGACGCTCGCGGGGCTCGACAGACGCCAGCGCAGCCAGTCGATCGCCACGAACAGCAGAAGGCTTGCGCCCATCACCGGCAGGGCCAGGCCCAGGGGCAGTGCCACCAGCAACATGCCCAGGCGTGGCCCCCAGCCCAGCTGCACGAACAGCGCGCTCAGGGTCTGCGGTGCGGCGCGCGTGCCGCTGGTCGGACGCCGCTGCCACCACATCCGATAGCCCCAGCAGATCAGGGTTGCCAGGCTGCCGGCCACCGCTACCAGTACCAGCTGATTGGGCAGCCCGAAGAGCACGCCCATGTGCAGGTCGATGCCCCAGCGGGTGAGCTTGGCCGCCAGCGGAAAGGTAGTGAAGTCGGTGCGATCGAGTACCGCAAAACTGTGCGGATCCAGCGCCACCTGGTCGACCTCGGTGGGCCACTCGCGGCCGATCTCGCGCACCTTCCAGGCGCGGTCCGGTGCCGAGGGTGGCTGCAGCTCGATCTTGCCCGCCAGCAGGCCGGCGTGGCGGGCCGCCGCCAGTGCGCGGTCGAAGTCGGCATCGGTGACCTGTGCGCCCATGTCCATGCCCCCCGCGCCGTGATGATGCTCGGCGTGGGGATCGGCGGCCGCCGCCTCGTGCCCCTTGAGCGAGGTGGAAACACTCGGCGTGCCCCAGCCCCAGGCATGACGCAGTTCGGCGATATTGCCGCCGGCCCATTTCGACCAGGTCAGGCCGGTGGCGGAGAAGAACACCAGCCCCAGCGCGGCCACGATGCCCAAGCTGGCGTGACGTTGGCGCCGACGCTGCGGGTTGGCCGCCGGGGCGCGCCGGGCACCGCGGCGCTGCCACCACAGCACCACGCCGCCCAGCGCCAGCAGCCACAGCCAGGAGGCAGCGAGCTCGCTGTAGAGGCGCCCGGGCTCGCCCAGCAGCAGGCTGCGGTGGAGCTGGTCGATGGTGGTGCGTAGCGGCAGCACGCCGCTGGTGCCGTAGACCGGCAGATCGCCGCGTACCGCCAGCGTCACCGGGTCGATGAACAGCGCGCGGTGCTGAAATTCGCCCACCCCGGGATCATCGAACATCACGCGCGTGGTCTGGCCAGCCGCCGGTGCCGGGCGCACGGCGGCGGGGGCTGTGCTGATCCCCGCGGCGGCCTGGGCGGCGGCGATCTGGCGGGCCAGCGGCTGTGCCTTGCCCTCGCTCTGGGTGGTCAGGGCGTCATGGTAGACCCACTGCTCGAGCTGTGGGGTCAGCGCGTAGGCGATCCCCGAGAGCGCTGCGATCAGCAGGAAGGGTCCCACGAAGAGACCGACGTAGAAGTGCAGTCGCGTGATCATCGCGAGCAGCAGTTGGCGAGTGCGGCGGCGCTCGGCCGCCGCCATGGGGGTCGACATGGCGATCTCCGAATTGGCGACGTCGGCAGCGCCGCATGGGCGTGCCGACAGGGCCCGACGCGTTGAGGCGGCGGGCGCTGGGAAGTCAGCTCAAGACGAAGGCGCCAGGTGGTGCGCGGGGCGAAAAGCGTGCGTGCGGGTCGGGCGGCGTTTCCAGCGGCGTGGGCGCTGCCACGCTGGGGGCCGCGGGTTGCACGATGGGCGGCGGTATCACCGCGGGCGTGGCGATCCCCGGGGCGTGCAGGAACAGCTCGCAATAGCCGCAGGCCGCCAGGTGCCAGTGATCGCTGGCACTGAAGCGTGGTGTGCCGCGCTCACTCTTGGCGCCGGCCTGGGTCTGGGCGGCATCGACCACGCCCGGGGCGCCGGGCATCGAATCGGCGTGATGGCTTGGCGCTTGCAGCGCGGCACTCGGCATGCCGCCGTGCGCGGGCATCTCCATCAGACGCTGGGACTGGCTCACCAAAGGACCGACGAACGACATCAGCATGGCGAACAGCGCCAGCCAGGTCAGAGGTCGGTAGCAGTGGTGCCACAGGCGGGTCATGGCCGGAGTCCGTCGCATCGTCGGTCGACCCGCGACTCTAGCGGTTACGGGCGGTGGCGCCAATCGTCGGTGCCGGGGGTGTGTAACTATGTCGCAGGCGATGGCTCGTCAGGACGCCGCCACCTGACACTCGAGGCGGTAGCCATGCTGATAGATACTCTGCAGGCGAACGCCATGGCGGCCATCCAGCTCGAGTTTGCGTCGCAGGCGGCTGACGTGGGTGTCCAGAGTGCGTGTGGAGAGACTGCCATTCTGCCCCCATACGACCTCGAGTAGATGCGCCCTCGACAGCAGTTCTCCACTATGGGCGAAAAAGAGGCTGATCAAACGGTATTCCCGTTCGGTCAATGTCACCGGACTATCGGATAGCAGCACCTGGCGCTGATCCGCATCCAGGGCGTAGGGTCCCAGGCGGCAACGCTCGCGCTCCTGGTGCTGATCCAGGCGACGGGCCAGGGCATTGACCCGGGCCACCAGCTCCAGCGGCCGCAGCGGCTTGCCCAGAAAGTCGTCGGCACCCAGCTCCAGCGCCTTGACCACCGATGCCTCCGCCTGGTTGGCCGTGATGAACAGGATCGGCCCCCGCCAGCCATCGTGGGTGCGCAGGTGGCTCAGGATATCCATGCCGCTGGCGTCGGGGAGATACCAGTCGAGGATGATGAGGTCGAAGCGCTGTGTCTTCAGCGCACGCTGGAACTCGCTGGCGCGCGCATAGGTGTGCACATGATGACCGGCGCCTTCCAGGCAGATGGTGATGAATGCCTGCTGATCGGGATCGTCTTCCAGCACGCCGATATGTATCGATGAGGTCATGCGACAACCTGTCGTTGAATGATCATTACCGTTCTCGATCCAGTCTGCCTCAGCGACATACAAGTTCCCAGCCGGAATTGGAGATCGCTCCGTCACGACGGTTTAAATTTTTATCGGCAATATGCCGATAAAAGTGTCGTGTAGCCAAGATTCTTGCGACAAGCGTGTCGGCACGCAGCCTGAGAGGACCATACGCTGCCCGATAGGTAAGAGGCTGTGACGCATCGGCGCCGGTTCGATCCTCGTCGTCCCGGAAAGGTGTCGTCTATATCGCCATGGCCCTGGGCTTCGTTCACCGGGTGCCGAAGTTGGCTGGTTCTACTGCAGGACTCGTTGATGCCAAGCTTAAAAGACGTTTTACCTCTGTTCCGGCGATTCCCCGGTGTGACTGTGGTCACGCTCCTCTTTCTCATCAGTACGCTCACCACTGGCGGCATCACCTTGGTGCGACAGCATGTCGTCGGAGAACAGTCGCCCGATGAGCTGATATGGGCTAGCCATCAGTTGAATAAAGAGAGTCACCGGATTGCGCTGCAGATCGAAACCCTTGCTTCACAGACCGATTGGCGTGCCTTGCGGCGAGACGTCGAGGGCCTATCGCGCCAGGTCGTGAGCCTGTCTCGACAGGTGGCAGGTGAGCAGAGCGACGCCCTGGGAAGCGCTGGCCGCCCAGACGAATCGCTCGGCCAGGCAGTGGGTCGGCTGAGTGCGGCGCTGACTTCGCTCTCGTCGCTACCGCTGGATCGCCGCCTGGCGTCGGTCTCCGAACTTCGCCGCGAGATTACCCCCCTCCTTGCAGCGTCGGAGCGCCTGATGACGCGCGCCCACATTCAGGCCGAAGCGCTGCATCATCGCGAGCACCGTCAACTGTCACAGCTCTACGCCTTGGTGATGTTCCAGTTGGCCATGACGGTCCTCGCCGCTGCCGTACTGATCCGCGCACTCCTGCGTGAGGCGAGCGCGTGCAAGCGTCAGCTGCGGGAGCTCGAGAGTCAGCGCGAGGCGTTGAACGGTGCGCTCGAGCGTGCGGAGTCCGCCAGTCTCGTCAAGTCGGAGTTCATGGCCATGATGAGTCATGAGATACGCACGCCGCTCAACGGGATCGTCGGCATGGCGGATCTGCTGGAGCGCGAAGTCGGGTCATGCCAGGGGGAGCGCTATCTATCCGCCTTGAAGCAGAGTGCCGCCGGCTTGCAGGTGATCATCAACGATATCCTCGACTATTCGAAACTGGAGGCGGGCACGCTGGTCCTGGACCGCAGTGCCTTCGAGCTCGAAGCGTTCGTGTCTCAGATCTGTGACATCTATCGTCTCGGCAATAGTGACGTGGCGTTCGAGGCGACACTCTCTTCCGAGTTGCCCAGGCAGGTGCTGGGAGATGTGACACGTATTCGTCAAGTGGTGATGAACCTGCTCGACAACGCCTTCAAGTTCACGCTGTCAGGCCGGGTCACGCTTTACGTGAGTAGGGATGAGGAAGCCTGGCTGCGGTTCGACGTGAGTGACACTGGCTGCGGTATTCCGGCCAAGAAGTGTGATCGACTTTTCGCGCCATTTTCTCAGGTGGACAGCTCGATCACCCGGCGGCACGAAGGCACCGGTCTGGGGCTTGCGATCTGCAAGCGCTTGATTAAGGCGATGCAGGGGGAGATCGCTTTCGAGAGCCGAGAGGGCGAGGGAAGTCGTTTCTGGTTCCGCCTGCCGCTGGTGGAGGCGCCTGCCGACAGCGCCGAGACCTCCGATCTCATGCCGGCGGATCTGATGCCGATGGCACTGCAGTTCTGCCATGTTCTGGTGGTCGAGGATAATCCGATCAATCAGCAGGTGGCCAAGGGGTTGATGGAGTCCCTGGGCCTGCGGGTGACGCTGGCCGAAAACGGCAGCAAGGCTCTGTCGTTGTTGAATACACAGCATGAGTCATTCGATCTGGTGCTGATGGACATGCAGATGCCCGTGCTCGACGGTGTGGAGACTACGCGGCGCTGGCGCGCCTGTGAGCAGGGGGGGCGTCTGCCGATCGTGGCGATGACTGCCAACGTCATGCCCGAAGACCATCAGCGCTGTTTCGACAGCGGGATGCAGGGGGTGATCACCAAGCCCTTCACCCGCGCCAGTCTGCAGCGAGAGCTCGCCAAGTATCTGTCGCGTCACCATAACGGCAGAGCCGGTGAGATGCCGACGAACTCACCTTGTGCCAATGGGCAGCGGACGTCGTCGGTGGACGCAACGCCGACCTATATCTGTCAGTCGAACCTGAAAGAGCTGTCGGCATCGTTGCCGAAGGCGGCGGTGGAGTCGCTCTACCGACAGTTCTTCCAGCGCCTGCCGACCCGGTTCGATGGCCTTCGCCGTGCGGCCGAGGCGCAGAATTTCGCGACCGTGCAGCAAGAAGCGCACGCCTTGAAGGGAGCGGCGGCGGCGCTGGGTTTCCGGCAACTTTCTACCCTGGCGGCACACTGCGAAGGCCTGGCAGAGCAGCAGGACAGCGAGAGGTTGCCCGCTGTCCTGCTCACCTTGATTGACAGCGGGGCACCTTCGCGGGAAGCCTTGCTCGCCTGCATGGATATCTCGCTCCCCGAGCTCGAGGTCGCTACACGCCAGGCGTGACTGGCGGGACGAGATGCCGGTACCAGTGGTCGAAATGCGCCTCGGGGAGTGGGCGGGCCAGCCAGAATCCCTGTCCCAGATCGTAGCCGGCGGCCTTGAGCAGCGCGTGCTGTTCGGGGGTTTCGATACCTTCCGCGACCACAACCATCTCGAGCCGATGGCCCAGGTCGAGGATGGAGAGCGCGATCGCCTCGGCGCGCTGGTCCTGTTCGATGCGGGAGATAAAGCTGCGGTCGACTTTCAGCTCGTCGAACGTGAGTCGGTGCAGTTGCATCATGGACGAGTAGCCGATGCCGAAGTCGTCCAGTGACAAGCGACAGCCGCGCTGGCGCAGCCCGGTGAGGATATGCTTGGCATACCCCAGGCACCCCAGCGTGGTGGACTCCGTGACTTCCAGAATGAGGTCGTGGGAGGAGATGTCGTAGCGACCGATCAAACTATCGAAAGCCTCGAACAGGCCGGCTGACCTTATCCACGCCGCGGGCACATTGACCGAAAGGCTGAGGTTCCATTCCAGTTGTCGCCATCGCTGCAGCTGGCGGCAGGCGAGGGTGAGCACCTGCCAGGTCAGCTCGACCATCATCTCGTGCCGTTCGGCCAGGGGAATGATGACATCGGGTGAGATGACACCACGACTCGGCTCCTGCCAGCGTAGTAGCGCTTCGGCGCCGACCACACGATTGAGGTTGAGGTCGAACTTCGGTTGGAAGACCAGGAACAGCTCATTCTGGGTCAGCCCGCGGGTCAGATCCTCCGCGGTGGGGGCATTGGGTTTGCTGTTGGCCGGTATCAGCCAACGCGCCAGATCCGCGATGAGCTTCGACTTGTGCAGAAAGCCGAGCATGCCGAGACCACGCTGGTTGCCGTAGCGAATGATGCGATCCGCGACGTCATGGCTGCACTCGCTGAGAACGAGAATACTGGCATCGATCTTCAGGTCGAAGAGATACTCCAGAATATCGAACCCGGTAAATTCCCCCAGCGAAAAATCCAGTAATATCAAATCCACCTGTAATCTGTGGGGCGATCTCGCCAGTTCTTCGAGGCCCTCGGCGGTGTCCACGCCGTAGCCTCGTTGAAGCAGCAGGTGCTCGCAGAGGTCGCGAATGTCTGGGTCGTCATCGACGATCAGAGCGAGTCGACTCATGGCAGGATCCTCCTGGAAGCACTTTGGTAAGCATTGCCAGCCAGGCCATGTCTGACAGGTACGCTGCTTGCCCATACGGCATTGAAAATCGGCTCGCTGGACCTCGTTCAGATTGTCAGAAAGATGGCCCGGAGGACGAGCGGAGCAAGTCACCTGCTCATTGATATCGCCTGAGCGGATGCGCCAGCCCGGTCCGCGCTTTCGCCGATTTCTGCCTTGGCGATGCGTCCCGGTCTGGCCTTCGTTTGTCGGCTTTCAGATAAAGCCTAAGGGATGTCTGCCCGTTGCGATATCATATATTAGAAGGAGGCCCACTCCTCTTCGGCTTTGGCAGGGTTTCCTGACTTCTGCTGCGAGACCCGCCCCGAGGTGTTTTCCGGCGCTGTGGGGAGTCGCGGAGCGGGTGTGGCGGTATCAGCGGCCGTGGCACTCAGCTTGAAGCTCCCGAGCAGATCGTTCAGCAGCGCGACCTGATCGCGCATTTCCGACGCGGCCGCACGCGACTGTTCCACCATCGAGGCATTGTGCTGGGTCATGCTATCGAGATCGGAGACTGCCGTATTGACCTGACTGATACCCACGCTCTGCTCTTTGGTCCCGGCACTGATTTCGGCAATGACGTCGTTGACCCGCTGGACGCTGATCATGATCTTCTTCATCGCTTCACCTGCCTCGTCCACCAGGCCTGCACCACTCTGAGTGTGGGATACCGAGGTGTCGATCAGCTCTCGGATCTCGGTAGAGGCGGCACTGGAGCGGCTGGCGAGGGTTCTCACTTCCTGGGCGACCACCGCGAAACCGCGCCCATGTTCGCCGGCGCGGGCCGCCTCTACCGAGGCATTCAGCGCCAGGATATTGGTCTGGAATGCGATACTGTCGATCAGGCTGACGATATCGCTGATCTGAACCGAAGATTGGCGAATGTCATTCATCGTGGCGATGACCGCCTGCATGGTTTGCTGGCCGGCCTCGGCATCCTCCAGGGTTTCCTGTGTCAGAACGATGGCCTGTTGCGAGGAGTCCGCCGTATTCTTGACCGTGGCTGAGATCTGCTCCATCGAGGCCGACGTCTGTTGCAGGTTGGAGGCTGCCTGCTCGGTCTTGGCAGACAGATTGGTGCTGCCATTGGCAATCTCATTGGCGGCGACATTGACCGATTCCGTGCTGCTCCGGACCTCCTGAAGGACACCGTCGATACGGGCAATGAAGTCGTCGACACGGTTGGCGAGATCGCCTATTTCATCCTTTCTTTCACTGGAGATTCTCGCAGTGAGGTCGCCATCACCCTCGGCAATTTCACGCACCCGCTCGGTGATCTTGCGCAGAGCCTTGGACATCAGTACCGGCCCCGCGAAGGCCAGTGAGACGGCGCCCACCAGAACGAGCAGACTGAATATCAGTACGAAGATACCCTGGGTGTTGGCCCATCCCAGAACCTCATCCTCGACGATGTGAACTCTCTCGAGTGTGGAATTTCCTGCGATGTCCAGAATGTCTCGCATATCATTCAGGGCAACGATGGAGGCGTTGTCCGCCTGATGACTAGCCGCTTCCGAGTCACCAAGTTTGTGTAGTCTCAGTGTCTCCGAGGACGCTGATGCCCAGGCCGCGTATCGCTGGGCGAAGTCCTGGGTACCTTGGACGATATCGGGATAGTCGTGCATCAGCTTCTGGAAGGCGAGCATCCTATCCTGAACCTGTTGCACGTTCTCCTGATACGATGCCTCCAGCTCTGCTGCGCGAGGCGACTCGGGCGTGGTCAAGAGATAGTCCAACTCCGCAGCCCTGGCCTGATAGATGTCTCTATCGGCATTGAGTACTGTGTTCGTCGCTTCGTTGAAGGTATCGCTGAACTCCATGAGACGCGATTTCAGCGCATCGATGAGACGATAGTCCGCTGCGCTCAAGATGAGTAGTGCTATGGGCACCATCAAGAAGGCCAGCGTATATTTCACGCGAATCTGGTGTAGTTTTTCTAACATGGCATGGGCCCCCTGCGTGGCTGGTAAGGAGGAATGTAAGGCCCGTTTCCATCGTTAGTCGACTAGCGTTCCCGATTGTTTACACTTGTTGACAAATTGGCTCTTCGGGCCCCATTTGAGGCATGCCATCAGGCGCTTTCTGCCGGAAATTTTGCCGGTTGCCATTTTCGCGTTCGGGGCGCGTCGTACGTGGATATCTCGTCTCTAGTTCGCAATGGCATGCCCCTCATGGGCCAGCAGCCAGCGTTTGCGCTCGAGCCCGCCGGCGTAGCCGGTGAGGCGGCCATTGGCGCCGATCACCCGGTGACACGGCACCACGATCGCCAGTGGATTGCGGCCGTTGGCGGCGCCCACTGCACGGGTCGCGCTGGGGCGGCCGATGGCCTGGGCCTGTTCGGCATAGGAACGGGTCTCGCCGAAGCCGATCCTGGTCAGCGCTTGCCATACCTGACGCTGGAAATCGGTGCCTGCGGGGGCGAGTGGGAGATCGAAATGGGTAAGCTCCCCCGCGAAGTAAGCATCGAGCTGCTGCGCACAGTGGCGGGTCAGGGCACTCGGTCGGGCGTTGTCGCTGGCATCGGTGACGAATCCGACCCAGGTCAGGCCGGCCTCGCTGGCACGGATCTCGATCTCGCCCAACGGCACGCCGGTGGGTGGGGTGTAGTGCTGACACGCTCCGAGTTGATGGTCGAGCGGGCGAGGGGCGACGAACGAAAGCGGTGTGTTCATATCACGGTGTCCCACAGTTGCAGAGTGAGGTAGCTGCGCCAGGGCGCGGCGCAGGCGGGGTCGAGCGGCTGTGGCTGTGGCTGTGGCTGATGCGCCAGCGCTCGGCGCAGGCCGACATCGCCATCGAGCCAGATGTCGGGATCGCTGAGGCCACGGAAGGCTGCGACCTTGGCGGTCCAGGGGCCGATGCCCTTGAGCCGCTGCCAGCTCGCGGGGTCATCACCGAGCTCGCCATCCCGATAGGCGGTGGCGAAGCGCCTCAGCGTCTCTCGCCGCGCCCCGGGCAGCTTGAGGAAGGCCAGATCGCTGGCGGCGATCGCCGCCGGCGTGGGGAAACGGCGGCGCCCGGCGGCATCCTGCTCGCCCAGCTGATCGACCAGCTGCTGCTGCAGTCGGACGGCGGCGGCGATCGAGATCTGCTGACCGAGTACCGCACGCACCCCCGCTTCGAACAGGTCCCAGACCCCGGGCAACCGCAGGCCGGGGGTCAGTGCGAGCCCCGGCAGCGCCGCGGCGAGATGGCCTTCGATCGTCTGGGTGTCGGCATCCAGATCGAGCAGCCGACGCAGGCAGCGGACCACGGTGTCGAGGACGGAGAGATCGCTCAGCGCCAGGCTGACGCTGAAGGCGTGGCGTTCTGGCAGATGGCGCGCGGTGAAATGGCCGGTGACCTCGCCCAGGCGGAAGGTGCGTCCGAAGCTGTCGTCATCGATCCACTCGAGCCCGGCAAGCCGATGCAGCGCATGGAAGTGGCGCAGGCGCGCCCAGTGGTAGGGCGGACGATAGGTGAGCGTCAATGTCAGCGGCGCCTGCGGGTCCGCGCGCCTGCGGCGCAGCGCGCTGGGAGTGAGGTGTAGCTGGCGCTGGAAGGCGTCGTTGAAGCGGCGCAGGCTGGTAAAGCCGCTGGCATAGGCGATATCGGTGATCGGCAGCGCGGTGTCGTGAAGCAGCTGCTTGGCAAACAGGCACTGGCGATAGAGCGCGTAGGTCTTGGGCGATACCCCCAGGTGACGCTGGAACAGCTGGCGTAGATAGCGCTCACCGATACCCAGGCGCTGGCACAGTGAGGCCACACTGCCGCGCTGCAGGCTGCCGGCATCGATCAGTGCCAGCGCCCGGCTCAAGGTGGTGTGGGTGCCGCGCCAGGGGGGCGAGTGGGGGGCGCTATCCGGGCGGCAGCGCAGACAGGGTCGGAAACCCGCGGCAGCGGCGGCGATTGCCGAGCCGAAGTAGCGCACGTTCTCCTCGTGGGGAGGTGTCACCGGACAGATCGGGCGGCAGTAGATACCGGTGGTGACGACCCCGATGAAGAAACGACCGTCGAAGCGTGCATCCCGGGCCAGGCGCGCCCGACGGCACTGCTCGGGGGTGAGCGAGAACGGGGCGTCGAGCCCAGGTGCGTTGGGCCTGGAGGCGTCGAGTTCAGGCGCGCTGGATTTAGGCGTGCTGAGTTGAGAAGCGTCGTGCATCGAGACGAGTCCGGCAGTCCGGTAGTGACCCCAGTGTAGCGCCGGAGGTCGTGCGAACTCGCCGGATTCGGCACGCTAGTGGCTCCCCGTTGGCACCAGCATGGGCATTTGGGGCCAATGTTTACCGCCGTACTCTCGAGCGCTGGTCGTTTGCGCACCAAGCCTAGGGGGCATCCCACACCTGATCGTAGTCCTCCCAGTAGTGCTCCATCTCGCGATCCTGGGTCAGTCCGTAGAGAGTGTATCTCCGCGCCAGGCGCGCGCCGCCGTCACGAGTCAGCGGCTGCCAGGCAAGGGTAGTGGCGCTGCGGCTCGAGGTATCGAAGAAGGCATCGAAGGGAATCGAGACGTAGAAGCCCTTGTCGAAGCTGCCCTCGCCATAGGCGTCGCCGGCATCGGTGAAGGTGGACCAGGCGCCCACGCGCACGCCGGAGTCGAACTGACGCGAGAGATCGAAGGTGACCCCCAGGTCGCCGGCCAGATAGCGCCCCACGCTCACCTGGGCAAGGACGTCCTCGACCCCGGTCTCGATATAGGCGGTGGCGTGCCCGGTCCAGGTGGAGTAGTCGCGCAGTCCGAAGCGCTGATCGAAGTCGCGCTGCTTGACCCAGTTGAGATCGACGCCGAAGGCGATCGGGCTGTCGAAGGGGCGATAGAGCACCTCGCCGCCGCCGCCGGCATACATCATCTCCAGCAGTCCGGCGTAGGCCATGCCGTACCAGTTCTCGCCAAGGCGCGCGGTACGGGTGTACTGCAGGTTGTAGATGCCGAGACTGGTCTGGTCGAGATAGTCGCCGATATGGGTGCGCACCCGCGGCAGCTTGGAGTCGGCGATGTAGTCGTAGCGCTCCAGGTTGTCGAACAGGTTGAGCGCCAGCTGGCCGCTGAACCAGCCGTTGGCGTCGGTGCGATAGTTGGCATCGAGCTTGGCATAGAGCTGGTAGAGAAAGCCGTCCGGACCGCCGATGTTCTGATTGAGGCCCGGTGACAGCCGCCAGTCGAAGCGCTCGAGATCATCGGCATAGAGCAGCTCGCCCTTGGGCGCGCTGTCGCGGGGTTGGGTCAGGGTGGTGGCGTAGAGTCCGTAGTGATACTGCTGGTCATAGGCCGCCGAGGCGGCGGCGCGGCGGAAGGCGTGGCGATCGTGGACGTCGTCGCGCAGGCCCATGCCGGCGCTCTGCCAGCGGTAGCGGTAGGTGTCGATGTCGTCGGCGGTGCGGTTGTTGAGAATGCGGTTGGCGCGCCCCTCGCTGGCCATCAGCGAGCGGTAGCGCGTGGCTTCCGCCTCGACCACCAGCTCGTCGTTGCGCCGGGTGATGCGGCGGACCCGCATCCCGGCGTTGGCCTGGAGATCGTGGCTGACCGCCTGCCAGTCGTCGGTGGTGCGCGCGGGTGGTGGGTTCACCGCCAGCGGCCGCGGATCGCCGGTCTTGGCCTGGCTCGCGCCGGCCAGATTGGCGCTCAGGGTAAGGCTGAGCATGGCGGTATCGCCGCGCTCCCATCCCGCCGCCAGCGAGAGGTGCTCGCCGAGGCGCCAGCGCGCGCCCAGGTTGAGCGGCGAGCGCTGGCGCTGCGGGTTGTCGAGGGGCTCCGAACGATAGTCGTTGCCGTCGTATTCGAGCTGCAGTGTCAGCGGTTCCCACGGGGTCTGGTACTCGATCCCGCCGAAAACGCCGATATCGCCGCTGAACAGATCGCCGAACTCGAAGTCGCCGGCCTCTTCCGGGTTCTCGCTGCGGCGCGAGTCGAAGCGCCCCGAGAGTGCCGAGAGCGGATTGCCTAGCCCGCCGCCGGCGCCCAGATAGCCCCAGCCGAGCCCCAGCGTGAAGTCGAGATCGTTCCAGCGCTTGCTCGCCACCAGATATTCGCTGCCGAACAGCCCGGTACCGCCGAAGTCGCGAAAGCCCAGTGCCAGCGCCGGGGTGTAGCGATCTTCTCGATGGAGCCTGAGCTTGAAGTCGATGCCCTTGTCGAGATAGTCCCGTTCGGCGTCGCCGGAAGCGCGGTAGTCACGGTTGCCGATCGACGTGTAGCGGAAGCCCGCCTCGAGCCAATCCATCGGCTGCACGCTGACCTGATAGCGCGAATAGGGCGAGACATGGTTGTAGTGCAGCGAGATCTCGCCCAGGGGCGCCATGCGCGCGCTGGGTGTCTGCATCAGGCCGACACCCCCGAAATCGCTCTGGGACGCGCCGAGCTCGGCAGCGGCATGGGGCGCGGCACCCAGCAGCAAGGGCAGCGAGAGCCCCATGGCGGGGGTTGCGCGGCGCAACGCGCGGGAACGGCGGGAGGTCGGAAGCATCATGCTTGGGGCGTCGTCAGTCGGTGGCGGTGGTAGAGCCTGAAGCAGCGTCGGGCGTGAAGGTGTGGCAGGTATCGCCGGGCAGGCGCGTGGCCAGGAAGTCGGGCAGGCTGGCATCGACCCAGCGCGCGCTCACCTCATTCATAGGAAGTTGCAACACCACCCGGCTACCCGGCACCAGCGTGGTCGATTCACGATTCCACGCTGCCATGCCGAGACGGCGTATCCCGCCACGCGGATCGATCAAAGCCAGGCGTTCGCTCTGTGCACGGGCGGCCTCGGGCAGTGCCTCCAGCAGCGTCTCGGTGGTCATCCCGGGGTGCCAGTCGAGTCTCGTCACCCCCTGTGGAGTCCACACCTCGACCCAATTCGGCGTCTCGCACCAGCCGAGGCGATCGAGATCGGCCAGTGCCGGCATCTGGCGCGGATGCGCCATCAGCCAGCTGGGGTCGACCCGTCCCGGAATACGTGCAAGCGTCCGTGCGTCGAGTGCCCGCGACCACGCGTCGAGCCCGCTGGCCAGGGCAGGCTGTCGCTGTAGCCGGGCCTGCATGGCGAGCCCGTCGAGTTCGGCGAGCAGGCGCCTCTGCACTTGGTGCGCCGAGGCGTCGGCGCGCTCGGCACCGACATAGGCGAAGGGCCAGTTCACCCGGGCCTGGCGCGACAGCGCCGACCACGCCTCCAGCAGCGTCGTGGCCGGGGCCGTGCGGCCCTGGATCTCGATGGTGAAGGAGGCCTCGTCCGCCAGCGGCGCGGCCGCGGCATCGAACGCGAGTGCGCCCAGCGCCAGCAGGCCCAGCGCGAAGGTAAGGGGAGATCGCATGTTCTGGTCGTTTCCCTGACGGTGTAACGGCGCTGCGTGCCGATCCTTCGGCATGACAGTCACCAGGGACGGGCGATCTGCCACGTCAGTGTCGGTGCGCCCGGCCACGGCTGGCCGGCGTAGGCCCATAGCCGGCGATCCTCGGGATCGCGCCATAGCGTCGCCTCGGTGGTGGCGCCGCCGGCCCAGTGCAGCGTTTCCTGACAGCGCGCCAGCCGGCGCCGGGTCAGCGGCAGGTCGACCGACGTCGGTGCTGCGCAGCTGAGTTGTGCCCGGGCGCTGTCCTGGTGCAGAGCGCCCTCGGCATCCTGCCACTGGCGCTCGATCCGGTAGTGCGTCTCGCTGCCCGGCTGACGCCACGGATAGGGCGGCGGCGTCCCCTCGGCGATGAGGATACGGGTGCCCAACAGCTCGTTGCGCAGCCCGGCACTGTTCACCGGATAGCCATCCTCGAGGGCCAGTGTGGCGCCGTCGCGAAACTGCCAGTAGGTCGTCGCGCCGCGCTGGCTGGCCAGTACCAGCAGTCCGCCGTGGCCGTCCACTTCCAGTGCCAGCGAGGCGTAGGGCAGGGCTGCGGCCTGGGTCGCCACATCGGGCCCCCGCAGGCTGGCGACGACGTCACTGGGAGAGCGCTGGCTGCCGATGGTGCAACCCGACAGCGCCAGTGCGAGACCCATGAAGAAGACCGCCCGAGGGCGGCCTTCCCGGCAATGCTGAGCCAATACGCGCATCAACGTGTGCCGGTCGTACCGGTGGTGCCGGTGGTACCGGTACCACCACTTCCATCGCTTCCGCCAGCGGCAGCCAGTGCGCCCACCGACGAGGCGGTGGTGCTGGCGCCCACGGCCGAGGCCGTCGACGCGCTGGCGGCGGTACCTACGCCGGCTGCGCTGCCCGTAGCGACTTCCTGGGCTGCAGCGAACGAAGAGACCGCCATGAAGGCGACTGCCAAGATGGCTCGCTTCTTCATAGGTAGCTCCTATCTGAGTGGAAAGATAAACGAGTGCGATTAACGCCCCGCCCGTGGCCCGAAGACCGATGACATTCTTGCCAATATTATGCGGCGGGGCAATCGGAAGTTGTCAAATCATGGGTATCAATAAGAGTGCAAGTCGTGATGGCACGAGAGTGAAGGTCATTTTAGCCAGGTGCTTGTCTCAGTATTGAGAAGAGAATCGAGAGTTATTGTTACGAAACGGTGACCGTGGGCGGTGGTACGGCGATGTCGAGGGGGAGTGTTGCGTGTCTTTTGGCAACGTTTTAACGGGTTTTGTAAAAACCTAAATGGAATTGTCAGTGATTGGCGACAGGGGTTCTGTCGCTGGCAGGTGTGCACCAGAAAGGGCCGATTGGCGGGCAGTGTTGCGACATTATCACGCCTCGCTCTGTGGGGGAGTAAGACCAAAGCCCAAGCCGCCTGGTGTGGTTTCGAGAGATCTGCAAGCTATTGAAAATTGGCTTTAATAGAGTTTTTGCAAAGGTGTCTAGCGGCGCTTGAGGTCACGCTCAGGCCCGCTCGGGGAGTCGGATGCCGCACCTGTTGGGTGCTTGCCACAGATAACCTGTCGCCATTTCGTTACAGCCGGCTAACGCGAATGTGGACATCAAATACGCAAGAAAATGATTTTTCACCGAGGTTATGCGGTCTCGCCGGTGGTTGCGTAATCTTCATGTTTCCAGAAGGTGTCTTTTTATGAAGTTGGCACGACTTTGGCATTGCTTGAATGAAAGCGAATTGCCGCGAAGGATGGCTCGGCTTAAATCGCTCTCAATTAGGGCGATTCACTAAATCAAGAGCTTCATGAAGGGCTTCGGGGAATGCCATGACAACCTCGGGGCGGTAGCGTGTTTAAATTTAATTTTGTCGGGTCTGTCTCTCTTTTGACGTATTGAGTCAATGCACTGATGCCATGCAAGCGGCGTCAGCAAGATAGGGATTCAGGGGCAAGGAAAATGCTGCCGCAGGCAAGCGGCGTTGAGCGACAGGGATGGCGCGAATGGCAGAGGCGAGCGGGATGAGACGCAAGAGTCAAAGGGTGGGGCCGGAAGCGGTCGGGCCGGCGCGAGGCAGGTCTCTGATGAGAACGGCCGGCGTTGGACGAGGCCTTGCCGGTCTCGCCGCACTGCTGCTGGTTACCGGTCTCAGTGGCTGCGCCTTCGCCCCCGGTGGCCATATCGGCTATGAGACTGACTCGGCGCCCATCGACGATCTGGTCGATGTCGAGCCGATCACGCTGGGGCTGGTTCGTACTCAGCAGGCCAGCGCGGGGAGTGCCGGGAAGCCCGATCCGACGGCGCTGAGTCGCGCGGTTGAAGGCGCCGGGGAGGCGTCGTCTGCTTCGCCCTATCAGTATCGCGTCGGGGTGGGCGACGTGCTCTCGGTGACGGTCTATGACCATCCCGAACTGACCATTCCCGCGGGCGGCGAGCGCCCCAGCACTGAATCCGGCAGTACCGTCGGCAGCGACGGCACCATCTTCTACCCCTATGTGGGTCGAATGAAGGTGGCCGGACGCACTGTGGATGCAGTACGTGACGAGCTGCAGCGGCGGCTGACGGCGTATATCGCTGCGCCCCAGGTCGACGTCAAGGTGGCCGGCTTCAACTCCCAGAAGGTCTATGTCACCGGCGAAGTCGACAAGCCCGGGGTCATGCCGGTCACCAACGTGCCGTTGACGCTGCTCGACGCCATCAACCTGGCTGGCGGCATGCGCGAGAGTGCCAACTGGCATGACGTGGTGCTCACCCGCGGCGATGAGATCGAGCATATCGATGTTCATGCCATGCTCCAGGACGGCGACCTCAGCGCCAACCGCCGCCTGCGCGATGGCGACGTGGTGCACGTCCCCGATCTGGGCAACCAGAAGGTGTTCGTGATGGGAGAAGTGGTCGATCCGGTCTCGCTGCCGATGGGCAACTCGCGGCTGTCACTGACCGATGCACTCTCCCAGGCCGGCGGCATGAACGAGGCGGAGGCCGATGCCAAGGGGATCTTCGTGATTCGTCAGGCACCCGCCGCCAGCGGCAAGCTGGCGACCGTCTATCAGCTCGATGCGCGCAACGCCACTGCGCTGGTGCTGGGCACCCAGTTCATGCTCCAGCCCACCGATATCGTCTATGTCACCGCCGCGCCGCTGAGCCGCTGGAACCGGGTGATCAACCAGCTCACCCCGACCATCACTTCGGTCTATCAGGTGACCCGTGCCACGCGTGATTTCGACGAACTCAGGGACGGTAACTGAACCATGTTCCAGCGCATTCTGGTGGTCTGCATCGGCAACGTCTGCCGCAGCCCGGTGGCGGCGGCGCTGCTGCGCCAGCGCTTCCCCGGTCGCCGGATCGAGTCCGCGGGGCTGGGCGCGCTGGTCGGCCAGGACGTCGACCCACGTGCTCGGCGGTGTGCCGAGCGCGACGGTCTGACCCTCGGTGTCCACGCTGCACGCCAGCTCGATGGCGACATGCTCAAGGACGCCGAGCTGGTTCTGGTGATGAGCGAGGGGCAGCGCCGGGCGATTGCCGAGCGCGATCCGGCGGTCACGGGCAAGACCCTGCTGTTCGGGCGCTGGCTCGCCGAGCCCGAGATCCCGGATCCCTATCACAAGAGCGAGAGCGCCTTCGCGCACGTCCATGGCCTGATGGTGAGCGCTGCCGATGGCTGGATCGGCAAGATGCCGGAACGATGAAAGGATGCAAGGACCCACGATGACTCACGCCTCGAACCCGCAGTCGGGAAATCAAGCCTCGACGCCATCGGCGAGCGCGCCGCGCAGCCACGAAGAGATCGATATCCGGCGCCTCTTCGGGATTCTGGTCGATCACAAGAGGTGGGTCTTGGCGAGTGTCGTCGCCTTCGCCCTGCTGGGTCTGATCTATGTCAGCGTGGCGACCCCGATCTATCGCGCCGATGCCCTGGTGCAGATCGAGAGCGCGTCACCCGGCAACAATCCGCTCAAGGAGGTCTCGACGCTGCTGGGCCAGGAGCCGCCGACACTGTCGGAGATCGAGATCATCCAGTCGCGCATGGTGCTGGGGCGCGCGGTCGACCTGCTCAATCTCGACATCTCCGTAGCCCCGGTGACGCTGCCGGTGATCGGCAGTCTGCTTGAGCGCCAGGGTGTCTCGCGGCCCGGTTTTGCTGCCGGCTGGCACTATGCCTTCAGTGGCGAGTCGATCGCCGTCAGCGAGATGCCGGTGTCCCAGGCCTACGAGGGGCAGCCGTTCCGACTGCGGGTGCTCAACAGCTATCGCTATCGCCTGTTCGATGCCGACGGCAACGACCTGGGCGAAGGCAAGCTGGGTGAACTGAGCAACTTCGCCCACGGCGGGGTGGCACTGCGGGTGACCTCGATCGACGCTGCCGCCGGTGCCACCTTCGAGCTGCGCCACGGCTCGCGCCTCGCGGCCATCAATGCGCTGCGCGGGCGCCTGGCAGTAGCCGAGGCGGGCAGCGAGACCGGCATTCTGAGCTGGAGCCTCACCGGCACCGATCCGCAGGAGACCGAAAAGACCCTCAACACCATCGCCGATATCTACTATTCGCAGAACGTTCAGCGCCAGTCCGAGGAGGCGCGCAAGAGCCTCGAATTCCTCGACGGCCAGGTGCCCAAGATCCGCGCCCAGGTCGACCGCGCGGAGGAGAAGCTCAATCGCTATCGCGAATCCCAGGACAGCGTCGACCTGTCGCTGGAGACCAAGTCGGTGCTCGATCGTCTGGTCAATCTGGAGGCCCAGCTCAACGAGCTGGAGATGAACGAGGCCGAGATCGCCCAGCGCTTCACCAAGAGCCATCCCACTTACCAGGCGTTGTTGGAGAAGAAGGCTCAGCTTCAGCGTGAGCGGGCGAATCTCGATCAGCAGATCAAGGGGATGCCCAAGACCCAGCAGGAGATCCTGCGTCTCAAGCGCGATGCCGAGGTCAACAACGAGATCTACGTGCAGCTGCTCAACAAGGTGCAGGAGACGCGCATCGCCGAGGCCAGCACCGTGGGTAATGTCCGCGTGCTCGATTCGGCCCAGGTCCAGGCGACCCCGGTGGCACCCAACAAGCCGCTGCTGCTGGCGGTGGCGGTGATCGTCGGTCTGATCGTCGGCGTCGCGGGAGTGTTCCTGCGTGCGCTCTTCCATCGCGGTATCGAGACCCAGGAGCAGATCGAGGAGACCGGGCTGGCGGTCTATGCGACGGTGCCGTTGTCGGACGAGCAGCGCAAGCTCAACCGCCGCGAGCGACGTGATCGCCGTGGCTCCCGGCGCGACCCGCGCCATCCGCAGGGGCTGCTGTCGCTGCGCAATCCCGCCGACGTGTCGGTCGAGGCGCTGCGCGGCTTGCGCACCAGCCTGCACTTCGCGATGCTCGAAGCGAACGACAATCGCTTGATGATCACCGGCCCCAGCCCCGGCGTGGGCAAGAGCTTCGTCAGCGTCAACCTGGCGGCGGTCTGCGCCCAGGCCGGTCAGCGCGTGCTGGTGGTCGATGCCGATATGCGCAAGGGGCAGGTGCACAACGTCTTCGGCGCGACCTCTGAGTCGGGACTGAGTGACGTGCTGGGTGGCCGGCTGACGCTGGACGAGGTGATCCGCGGGGTCGGCGAGTGCGAAGGGCTGGCTTACGTGGCCCGGGGCACGGCGCCGCCCAACCCCTCGGAGCTGCTGATGGGGCCGCGCTTCAGCGCCTTCCTCGCCACCGTCAGTGAGCGTTTCGACCTGGTGATCGTCGATTCGCCGCCGATTCTGGCGGTCACTGACGCTGCGATCATCGGCAAGCAGGTCGGCACCTCGCTGATGCTGGTGCGCTTCGAGCGTAATCCGGTCAAGGAGCTGGAGCTGGCGATCGGTCGCCTGCGCACGGCCGGGGTCGAACCGCGCGGCGCCATCCTCAACGCGGTCGAGCGCAAGGCGGCAACCGCCTATGGCTACGGCTACTACCACTACAACTACCAGTGATCCCGCGAGCCGCCATGAAACCCATCACCATCGACGCAGCCAGCGCCCGACACAGGAGCTGCGCCACGCCGCCAAGGGCCGCGAGGATGCACCCATGACGCCAGCGTTCGCGGCGATCCGCAGCCGGCTGCGCGGCGAGCTCGTGGTCAACCTCTGCCGCACTTTCGCTGCACGCGGCGTGGCTGCCCTGGGCACGGTCATGCTCGGGGTGGTGCTGGGCCGGCTCTATGGCGCCCAGGGGGTGGGGCTGTTCGCACTGGCACAGAGCCTGATCTTCGGCGCCGGCATCATCGCCTGTTACGGCCTCAACGGCTCGCTGATGCGCTATGTCAGCCAGGACAGCGACAGCCCCAACGTGCGCTGCTATCTACGCTGGGCGCTGATGCGGGCACTCGCGCTGAGTGTGCTCTTCGCGCTGGCGATCTGGCTGCTGCGTGCGCCGATCGCCGGTGTCTTCGCCGCGCCCACGCTGGGCGAGATGCTGCCGGCGATCGCCGTGGCCACGCCGGCCTTCACGCTCTCGTTCGTGCTCGCCGGGTTCCTCAAGGGGGCCAGCATGCCGGCGCGAGCCAGCCTGCAGGAGAATGGCGCCATCTCGCTGTGGGCGGCCATCGCCATTCTCGCGCTGGCGCTGCTCGGCGACAGCCGTTCGCTGGTACTGGCCAGCTGGGCCTTCTGCGCTGCCGCCTGGCTGGTCTTTGCCCAGGGCGCGCTGCATACCCTGCGCTGGCTGCGCCGACACGCGGCGGTGATCCGTGGGGCACCGGACATGACCACGCTGGCCAACAAGGGCACCTTCTTCGCCACCGCCCAGAGCTTCATCATGCTCAACCTGTCGATGTTCCTGCAGCAGGTACTGGGAATGTTCATCGCCGGTGCGCTGCTGAGCCACGTCGACCTGGGGCTGTTCAAGTCGGCGGAGCGGGTGGGCATGATCATCAGCTTCATCCTGCTGGTGATCAACGCGGTCTTCCCGCCGCGCTTCTCGCGGCTCTACCACCAGGGTGACCACCCTGCGCTGGCGCGGCTGGCGCGTCAGAGTACCCGGGTGGCCATGGGCATGGCGCTGCCGCTGGCGCTGCTCTGTCTGCTCTTCCCGGCCTGGGTGCTGGGCTGGTTCGGGCCCGAGTTCGGCGCCGCGGCGCCGCTGCTGCGGATCATCGCCATCGGTCATCTGGTCAATGTCGCGACCGGTTCGGTGGCTTTCCTGCTGACCATGACCGGCCGCGAGCGGCTGATGCGCAACATCTCGCTGATCTGTGCCACCCTGGGGCTGATCGCCTTTTTGGTCCTGATTCCGCTGTTCGGCGCGCTGGGGGCGGCGCTGTCGCTGGCCCTGGTGCTCTCGCTGCAGAACGTGGTCGCGGCACTCTTCGTCTGGCGCGACATGGGCATCGTCATGTTGCCGCTGACGCTCCCCGGGTGTGCGGTGACCGCTGGTGCGCCGCGCCGCCGGCACCACACCCCACCGTGAGCAAGACCAGGAGTCGCACGAACATGAGCCATCACTCCCACGGGACGGGCAGGACGACGGAAACCTCTGCGACGTCGTCTGCCGGGGCTGACACCGCGCACTGGGCAGATGCGGCAATGCGTCTGCCGGTGGCGGCGCTGCTGCAGGCGGTGCACGAGGCCGGCGACCGGGTCATGGCGATCTATCGAGGTGATGCCCAGGTGATCTGGAAGGCCGACGACTCGCCGCTGACGGCGGCCGATCTGGCCGCCCACGATGCTCTGGTGCAGGCGCTCGCGCAGCATACCCCGGGTTACCCTGTGGTCTCGGAAGAGGCCGCCACAGCCACGCTCGAGACCCGCCGCAGCTGGTCGCGCTATTGGCTGATTGACCCGCTCGATGGCACCAAGGAGTTTCTCAAGCACAACGGTGAGTTCACCCTCAACGTGGCCCTGATCGAGGCGGGGGTGCCGGTGTTCGGCATCGTTCACGCCCCGGCGCTGCCGGCCGGCCCGACCACCTGGTGGGGCAGCGCGCACGGCGCCTTCAAACAGGTTGGAGCGGGGGTGGTCGAGCGGATCGGCGTGCGCGTTCTGCCCGACCCCGCGGCTGAGGCCTGGATCGTGGTGGGCAGCCGTTCCCACGCCACGGAGGCGGTCGAGGCCTTCTGCGCCGGGCTGCCGGCGCATCGCCGCGCCAGCCTAGGCAGCTCGCTCAAGCTGTGCCTGGTGGCGGAGGGGCGTGCCGATCTTTACCCGCGTCTGGCACCGACCTGCGAGTGGGACACCGCGGCGGCCCAGGCGGTGGTGCTGGCGGCGGGGGGCGAGGTGCTAGAAGCCGAGACGCTGGCGCCGCTGCGCTGTACCCAAGGTGACAGCTACGTGAACCCTGCTTTCATTGTCTGCGCGCAGCGTGATGCGCGCTGGGAAAGCGCGCTGCGCCGTGCCCTGTAAGGCACGCTGCCATGCCTGGCGGCACCATCCATCGCAAAGAAGACGTTATTGCCGTGCGCCAGGAAAGCGCGCACTGACCGTGGCGCGTGCCACCACTTGCCGCAGCGCGAGTGCCGACACGCGCGGATAGGGACATCAAACCGTACGGAACCCCTCATGCTGGAAATCTCTCCGGAACGTCAAACCCACCTCAAGCAGCTCGAGGCGGAGTCGATGCACATCATCCGCGAGGTCGCGGCCGAGTTCCGCAACCCGGTGATGCTCTACTCGATCGGCAAGGACTCCTCGGTGATGCTGCATCTGGCGCGCAAGGCGTTCTACCCGGGCACGCCGCCGTTCCCGCTGATGCACGTCAACACCACCTGGAAGTTCAAGGAGATGATCGAGTTCCGCGACCGCATGGCGGCAAGCGTGGGCATGGAACTGATCGAGCACATCAACGAGGAGGGGCGCGCCGCCGGCATCAACCCCTTCGATCACGG
>NZ_PZJK01000013.1:1667-1792 GCF_003206675.1 Salinicola sp. RZ23 | reverse complement strand
TGGCGGCTCTACAACGGCAAGGTCAACCAGGGCGAGTCGATCCGCGTGTTCCCGCTCTCCAACTGGACCGAGCTGGATATCTGGCAGTACATCTATCTCGAATCGATCCCCATCGTGCCGCTCTA
>NZ_PZJK01000013.1:1411-1593 GCF_003206675.1 Salinicola sp. RZ23 | reverse complement strand
GAAGAGAAGTGGGTGCGCTTCCGCACCCTGGGCTGCTATCCGCTCACCGGGGCGGTGGAGTCGCGGGCGGCGACACTGCCCGAGATCATCCAGGAGATGCTGCTGACCCGCACCAGCGAACGCTCGGGTCGTGCCATCGACCGCGATCAGGCGGGGTCGATGGAAAAAAAGAAACGCGAGGG
>NZ_PZJK01000013.1:0-1395 GCF_003206675.1 Salinicola sp. RZ23 | reverse complement strand
CACCAGTCTTCGCTCATCGCCGACAATATCGAGCAGTATCTCCACGAGCACGAGAACAAGGATCTGCTGCGTTTCATCACCTGCGGCAGCGTCGACGACGGCAAGTCGACCCTGATCGGGCGGCTGTTGCACGACTCCAAGATGATCTACGAAGATCAGCTCGCCGCCATCACCCGGGACTCCAAGACCAGCGGCACCACCGGTGACAAGGTCGACCTGGCGCTGCTGGTCGACGGCCTGCAGTCGGAACGCGAGCAGGGCATCACCATCGATGTCGCCTACCGCTTCTTCTCCACCGACAAGCGCAAGTTCATCATCGCCGACACCCCGGGACACGAGCAGTACACCCGCAACATGGCCACCGGGGCCTCCACCGCCAGCCTCGCGGTGATCCTGATCGACGCCCGCCACGGGGTGCAGACCCAGACGAGCCGGCACAGCTTCATCGCCGATCTGCTGGGTATCCAGCACCTGGTGATCGCGGTCAACAAGATGGATCTGGTCGACTACTCCGAAGAGCGCTTCAACGAAATCGTCGCCGAGTATCGCGCCTTCGCCGAGAAGCTCGACGCCCGCGACATCCGTTTCGTGCCGCTCTCGGCGCTGGAGGGCGACAACGTCGTCAACCCCAGCGAGCAGATGGATTGGTACGCCGGTCCGCCGCTGCTCGAGCTACTGGAGACGGTCGAGATCGCCCACGACGCCAACCTCTCCGATCTGCGCCTGCCGGTGCAGTACGTCAACCGCCCGCACCTCGACTTCCGCGGCTACTGCGGCACGCTCGAAGCGGGCATCCTGCGCCCCGGCCAGGCGGTCAAGGCGCTGCCCTCGGGCAAGCGCTCGCAGGTGGCACGCATCGTCACCTTCGACGGCGACCTCGAAGAGGCGTATCCGGGGCAGGCGGTGACGGTGACCTTGACCGACGAGATCGATCTTTCCCGCGGAGACTGGCTGGTGGCGGCGGATGCCGAGGTGACCCAGGCCAGCGCGCTGGAAGCGGACATCGTGTGGATGCACGAGAACGCCCTCGAACCCGGCCGGCTCTACGACTTCAAGCTGGGCACCCAGGAAGTGGCGGGGCGAGTGGCGGAGATCGACTACCAGATCGACGTCAACAGCCTGGCGCAGATGCCGGCGGCGGCGCTTGCGCTGAACGCCATCGGGCGCTGCCGGGTGGAGCTGACCGCGAGCGTGCCGCTGGACGACTACCGGCGCAGCCCGGGGACCGGCAGCTTCGTGGTGATCGATCGTCTGAGCAACGTCACCGTGGGCGCGGGTCTGATCCGCGGCGCGGCGGCGGGTCGCGAGGCGAGTGGCGAGGTCGACTGGCAGGCCTTCGAGGTCGAGTTCAACGCCCTGATCCGCAAGCACTTCCCGCACTGGGAAGCGAAGGAC